>PKTF01000078.1 GCA_002869275.1 Ignavibacteria bacterium
AAGCCCGGCACACACATCGGATCCTATGCCTATGTGCCGCTGCTCAACTCCATTACGATTGAGCAGATCGTCGAACGCGGCGTGGCTCATGTCACCATGCGCACACCTATTCGTGATATTCTGGTAATCTTCGAGCAGACCCGGCACGACGCCGTGCTGGTGCTCGATGAAGAACAGCGGTATATCGGATTGGTGGAATTCGAGGATGTGCGCAGTTTTATCGCTGAGCGCGAACTTGTTCAGGGTCTTGTGGCTGCCGACGTGATGGTGACATCGCTCAAACCCGTGTACGAAGACACAACCCTGGATGTCATTCTGAAGCTGTTCGATGATTATGGCTGGACGGTGCTCCCTGTTCTTGCCAACGACGGCAGCCGGCGCGCGATCGGCCTTGTAAACGCCTACGATACGCAGACATACTACCGGCGCTCGGTCACGCGCGAAAGCTGATCGTCAGTTCCCTTCCCCTTCATTCTCTTCCGAATCCTCGATGTCGCAGATCATCAGCGACGAGAACTGAATCGTCCCCTCAAGCTGCAGTTCGGGAGCATCGGTGCCGTCCGGCGGATTGCCGAGTGCACGTTTGTCCTTCACGGATGCGCCGGATTGATGCAGCGCATCCTCTACTCTCCAGTCTTCAGGAAGATAAAGGCAAATGCGGCTGGCACGAATGCTGCATCGAAGCTTCATGAAGCGTGCAGCAGAAGTGCACGGACCGAAGTCACACTCCACGGCTGAAAGCAGCGTGCGGAATCGTCCGCCGGTAAATGCCGGCGAATCCACCGTGAGGAGACTGCCGCGCACGGTTTGCGAGATATCGATTTCACTATCGGAGATCGTGCGTTCGATAACGCTGTTTTTAGGCTGCACAAAAATCATCCACAGGCCCATAATCATCAGCAGCACGGGCCAGTAACGAAAGAGATCGCCGGTGACAATGCCGAGCATCACGATCTGCAGGACAACACCGACTGCGATCATCACCAGTCCTTCGGAAAATCGCCGGCTTCCACCCGAAACGATTTTCCCTACGCCCGTGGCGATGACGATCAGTGGCCAGAATTTTGAGAGGAGGTCCACAAGCGAACCCAGGTTCAGGATGTCGAAAATTCCGAACAGCAACAGCACCGCCACGACTCCTAAGACTATGGAGTATGGGGCTGGTGTTCGATAATCCTTGCCGGATGGCATATGCGTGCTAATCCAAATGGTGGTTGTCGAAGCAATATCAGGTTTCCCATGCGGAAGAACAAGAGCGTGAAAGGATTAATTTATTATATTTTCAGAATTGATTGAAACTACCGAAACTTTTATATTTACCCTGCGTACAAGGGAAGGTAATTAACCTTTCCCCGCGTTCTTCGTATCACGGTTAGGTGACGAAATGCAGGAACAGTGGAATACAAACAAACTGAATTTCATCGAGGAGATGGCTCGGAGCTGTGAGCAGGCCTTCGGTCTGCCGCGCATGGGAGGCCGGATCTGGGCAGTGCTGCTGATCACGGAAAAGGACCAGCTGTCTGCCGACGAACTCATGGTGCTCGTGAATGCGAGTCGCGGTTCGGTCAGTACCATGGTACGGGTGCTGGAGAGTATCGGACTCGTCAAACGCGTCAAGCTGCGTGGAGACCGCAAGCACTATTACAGCGCGATGGAGCCGGACGCATTAATCCATGCGGAGTTGAACAGCATCAAGATGTTTGTGCGGCTGATGGAAATGGGATCGCGGACACTGACGCGAGAAGACAGGCGCGCGAAGCAGCGTCTTGAAGAAATTCGCACGCTCATGGAATTTTTCATTACAGAATACAAGTCACTACTCGAACGCTGGCATAAACAGAAGGCAAAACAATGAAGCGAAGCACTCTGGCTGTGGCGGTTTTTCTCCTCGCGACGTCCGCCATGTCGCAGACAGCCGAAGAAATCATCACACAATCCGAAAACGTGTTCAAGGGAAAGACGAGTATCGGCACCTATGAAATGAAAGTCGTCACCCCTGAATATTCGCGCGAAATGAAAATGGATTACTGGTGGGACGACGAAAATGACCGCGCTCTCATCAAAACCATCGCACCGAAAAAGGAAGCCGGGAACAAGTGGCTGAAAATCGGCAACGAGATGTGGAACTATCTGAAAACAACGGAGACGACAATCAAAATTCCGCCGTCGATGATGCTGCAATCCTGGAACGGTTCCGATTTCACCAACGATGACCTGGCCCGAGAAAGCAGCCTCAACGATGATTACACGCACGTTGTTATTTCCGAGGAGGAAATCAACGGCGCCGCCTGCTGGAAGATCGTCTCAACTCCGAAGCCCAACGCGGCGGTGGTCTGGGGTAAGCTCTACACCTGGGTGCGCAAAGAAGACTTTCTCCCCGCCGTCACACAGTTCTATGACGAGAAAGGCAAACTCGTACGGTACATGACGTATTCTGAAATCCAGACGTTGGACGGTCGCAAAGTCCCGACGAAATGGTCGATGTACAACAAGGTCAAACCCGGTCATCGCACGGAATTCTATGTGCGGGAGATCAAGTTCGACCGAAATATTTCCGACCGTATTTTTTCTTTCCGCGAACTTGAACGAGGGAATTGACAGTGAAACTGATGGCGAAACTCGCCTGGCGCAACATCTGGCGCAATCGACGACGAACCCTGATCACCATTACGGCGGTCGTGTTTGCCACCCTTCTTTCGATCGTGATGCGCGGAATTCAGCTGGGTACCTATGATGAAAACATCGAGTGGGCGTTGAACCTGTTCTCCGGCTACCTGCAGCTGCAGCATCCCGGTTTCCAGGATGATCCCTCGTTGCACAAGTCGTTTGCGCTGAGCGAAGACATCACCGCTCCCCTTGACGCCGATCAACGCGTGCGCGGATATGCCCCGCGCGTGTATGCGGACGGACTCGTGAGCTACGGAGACAACTCGCTCGGTGCAGCCCTGTTCGGAATCGAACCGGGTGTGGAAGACAAGGTGACGCGATTGACGCAGAAAGTGAACAACGGTCGCATGGTCGAATCTTCCGAGGCTCTCGAAGTCGTGCTGGGAAATACACTGCTGCGAAATCTGAAAGCCACGATAGGGGATACAATCGTGATCCTTGCGCAGGGTTATGATGGTGCCCTGGGAAATATGAAGTATCGCATCGTCGGAACAGTAAAAACGGGCATGCAGGAGTTTGACCGCGCGTCTGTGTTCATGGGAATGCGGGCTCTGCAGAACCTCGTAGCGCTGCGAGACAACATCAGTCTCATCGCGGTGGCGCTGCATGACCTGCATGACGTTACCCCGGTGACCGATGATGCGAACGACATGCTCGATACCGCTGCAGTGCGCGCTCTTCATTGGGAAGAGGTCATGCCCGATATGAAGCAATCGATTCAGCTTGATAACTACAGTGGGATGCTTTTCCTCGCGATCCTGATCATCGTGGTCGCGTTCGGCATTCTCAACACCGTGCTCATGTCCGTCACGGAGCGCTTCCGGGAGTTCGGTATTCTGCTTTCCGTAGGAATGCCGCAGCGACAGCTGGTACTGCTGGTGTTTCTCGAAACCCTGTATATCGCCATGATCGGAATCATCGTCGGAAATCTTCTCGCGCTGGGTGTCAACTGGTACCTGGAGGTGAATCCGATCACCTTTACCGGTGATATGGCGGCCATGTACGAAGAGTACGGCTGGCTGCCACAGATGCGCAGCGTCGTGCTGCTGTCCAGCATCGTCAACACTTCACTGGCCGTACTGAGCCTTTCCTTTATCGCGGTGCTCTATCCGCTGTACCGCGTGCACAAACTCGAACCTCTCAAAGGAATCAGGTACACCTAAAATGATTCTTACAATTGCCTGGAGAAATATCTGGCGAAATCGCCGTCGTTCGCTGATCGTCCTGATTTCGATCGTCGTAGGCGTAGCGGCTTTGATGTTCAATGACGGCATGTCCGTCGGCATGATCCACCAGATGCTGGAAAACAGGATCGGTTCGCATGTGACGCATATTCAGATCCATGCGAAAGGATTCAACGACAACCAAGTCATTCAAAACTATGTGCCGAATCCGGCCCTCGTGGAGCAGGCCCTTGCAAGCACGGACGGTATCGACAGCTGGAGCAGACGCGTAGTGACGTTCGGACTGCTGAGCAGCGCCCTGAATTCTTCGGGGGGGCTTATCATCGGCGTTGATCCCGCACAGGAGCATGAGGTAACGACCATTGCCGAGTCCATCGTCGAAGGTGAATATCTCAGCGGCGGTACGCATGAAGTGGTGATCGGACGGAAGCTGGCTGAAAAACTGCAGGTCGGACTGGGAGACAAAGTGGTAGGAATGGCATCGGCGATCAGCGGCGATGTCGGGTCTGACCTGTTCCGCGTTGTCGGCATTTTTGAAACCGTGAGTTCCGAGTTCGATAAAACGCATATGTTCACCGCTCTGCCGAATGCACAGAGCATGCTGGAGCTCGAAGACAACATCCTCGAGTACGCCATGGTCGTCACAGATATCGAACAGGTCGAACAGGTGGCAGCCGAACTGCGCTCCAAGCTCGGACCCGACTATGAAGTTCTGACCTACAACACCCTCCTGCCCATGCTGGTGGCGCAGCTCGAAATGTATGATCAGATGATGTATGTGGTGTACGTCATTATCGGGCTCGCCATGATCTTCGGTATTGTCAATACCATGCTGATGTCGGTGTTCGAGCGCATCCAGGAGTTTGGCGTGCTGATGGCGATCGGTATGAAAAACAGCATCCTCTTCTGGATGGTTATTTTTGAAGCTGCCATTCTCGGAGTCATCGGTACGGTAATCGGCCTCGCGATCGGGAGCGCCTCTGTACTGATCATGGGCTCCATCGGTCTCGACTTCAGCATGTTTGCCGAAGGACTGACCTCGTTCGGAGCAGGCGCGATCATCTATCCGAAGCTGACACTTACAACGATTACCAACGTGTCGGTCATCATTCCACTGACTGCGGTTCTCGGAGCGGTATACCCTGCCATTCGCGCAATGCGTCTGCAGCCCGTGACCGCCATCCGCTACGTCTGATTTACGTTTTACGAATAGAAGGTTATTACGGAAACCACCATGGAAGTCATACGTCTCAAACACATCGAAAAAACGTACTCCGACAACGGTGTTCCGGTCCATGCCCTGCGTGGTATAGACCTGAGCATCAGCCAGGGAGAGTTCGTCGTCATCGCCGGTCCCTCGGGCTCGGGCAAGACGACGCTGCTCAACATCATGGGTGCGCTGGACAAAGCAACGGAAGGACAGGTTTTCCTCGAGAAAGAGGATGTCAGCGACAAGTCCAAGGATGAAATCGCGGCGTTCCGTCTCGAGAAGCTCGGATTCATTTTCCAGGCGTACAACCTGATTCCTGTGCTGACGGCAATTGAGAACGTCGAGTTCACCATGATGCTGCTCGGCATCGACGAGGATCGGCGCAGGGAACGCGCACTCGAAGTCATGCGCGATCTCGACATCGAGGAACTGGCCGAGAAGCGTCCCAATGAAATGAGCGGCGGACAGCAGCAGCGGGTCGCAGTGGCTCGCGCCATCGTCAACAATCCCTCTATCATTCTGGCCGACGAGCCGACTGCGAATCTCGACTCCGAGACCGGTGCGAACCTGCTGGACCTGATGGAGAAAATGAACCGCGAGCACAACCTCACGTTCATCTTTTCCTCACACGACAAGCAGGTCATCGATCGCGCACGCAGACTGATGATACTCAAGGACGGCCTGATAGAAAGCGACACAGTCGTCGCTCCGACGGAATAACGGAAGCGTGATGACACGGAGATTCCTACAGCGGTCCGTTCTGCTGCTCGTTGCCGTCGCCGCATTGCCGGCGCTGTCGCGCGCGCAGGTGGAATTCGAATTCTCGGGATATGTCGTGGATCTTCCGACGTATCAGCGCATGCCTGATATTGCACAGTTCTTTGCATCGGCTCCTGGTACCGGGTACGATCGCGATATGGCGATGAACCTGATGCGGCTGCGTTTGCGTCCGACCGTGCGACTCTGGGAAGGGGCGAGCTTTTCGCTCGAACACGAAGTCGACTTCACTGCCGCAACGCAGAACCTCCTGTTCGGTGCTGTGCCGGATATGACGAACCGCCAACTCTTCGACCTGCGCTGGCATCCGGTTGAAAAGGAACATGTCTGGATGCAGCATTATGTCGACCGCCTGTATTTTCGTCAGAATCTGAACTGGGGAAGTATCATCGCCGGACGCCAGCGCATCTCCTGGGGCACAGGACGTATCTGGAATCCGACCGACCTGTTCAACCCGATCAATCCCGCGAGCTTCGACAAGATTGAGAAGGATGGCGCGGACGCCATATCCGTGAAGTACTATATCGGATCCTTCACCGATCTGCATCTCGTCTACAATCCCCGTCGAGCCAGGTTGCAGGCAGACGGTGCTCCCGATGCGCCGGACAGCAGCAACTTCGGGGCACGCTTTCGCACGAACGTCGAGGAGTTCGATCTTTCCCTTATGGGCGGGTGGTTCGACCGGCGCGTAACTGTCGGTGGTGATTTCGCGGGAAATCTGTTCGATGCCGGTGTGCGCGGTGAAGTCGTGCATGTGCTGGATGACAACGAAAGCGAGGAAAGCGGCTACACGCGCTTCATCCTCGGGGTCGATTATCAGCTCACCGGCAGGCTGTACGGTGTGGTCGAATATCTGCACAATGGTGAAGGACAGAGCGATGCCGGGAGGTATGACGTCGCGCGTCTGTTCCTCGGCGAGATTCTCAACGTCGGACGCGATTATCTGTACATCGGCGGCAACTACCTGCTGCATCCACTGGTGAACGGCAGCTTTGGTGCGACGGCGAACCTCGGAGACGGCAGCGGCTTTGTCATGGCCGCGGCCACCTGGTCAAGTTCCGATGATACCTCTCTGAGTGCAGGGGCACTTCTCCCGTTCGGTGCCTCGCTCGACGAGTACTGGTATTACCCTTCTTCACTGTACCTGAAGGGAGAGCTGTATTTTTGAGAAGCTCTTAATCAGACTTAGGATAAATACACTCGTAAATGGAGAAATATATGCCTTTGTTTCTGAAAAAGGAGTATTCTATTTTAATATCGCACGATGTGCACCGTGCAATAACGTCTCATTTTACAGAAAGGTACCTGAAATGATCGTAATCACTGATGATTGCATCAACTGCGCTGCCTGCATCGACGAATGCCCGAGCAACGCGATTTTTGACGCTGGTGAATCCTACGAAGTCAACGGCGAAACCAAGCCGGCGATGAGCGACGATATCACCTTCAGCGTTCCCGAGCTCTGCACGATGTGTGAAGGTTTCTCGGATGAGCAAACCTGCATTGATGTGTGTCCTTCTGATGCTATCATCGATCAGTAATCAGATCAGCACTTCGCAATCCTGTTGCGGAAACCGGAGAGTCCTGCTCTCCGGTTTTTTTTCGAGCTGATGTGTACTCGCATACTCACTGCAGCGTAGTTGCATGGATGATGGAAGTTGCGTTTCTTGATACATCTTCAGCAACGTTCACCTGAACAGAATCTTCAGGAGCGGCGCAGGGCGGTGCCTGCCGGTGTACGATGATTCCTGTCTTTCACCTGATAGTAGAAACGTAAAAGAATACACATTACACTGGAACAGGAACAGCTGTCCATCTATCTCTCGTATCTGTTTTTCACCGCGGGTGGGCTGTGGAATTCTCTTGGTGTGTTTCCACTGCTGATGCAGGTCACCATGCCGTTCATTCTCGTTATTGCCGCGGCAGTGACGGTGTATCTTGTGTATCCCATGGACAGACGCTCAGTGATTTCACTGGGCGGAATCCTGATCGGGGTATGGGCTGTCGAAGCGCTCGGTGTTGCGACAGGCTTTCCGTTTGGAACGTACATGTTCACGGATCAGCTCGGTTGGAGCATTGTATCGGTTCCCATCGTGATACCGTTCCTGCGGCTGCTGGTCATCGCGGCGAGCGATGCCGCGGTCGGACATTTCTTCGGCCGGCTGAGTTCGGTACTCGTCGCCCTCGTGGCGACGCTCCTGACGTTCTTCATGGAATTCGCGGCGGATTCCCTTGACCTCTGGCACTGGAGGACTCGCTTTCCACCTGCCAGCAGTTACGCCGGATGGTTCGTGATCACGCTGGCATCGACGCTGCTGCTTCGCGACACCTCCGAACGGAATACCGAGCTGCGCCTTCCGGCGCACATCTACATCGGTCTGGTGATTTACTTCTGTATCACGTTCATCGGAATGAAGAGCGGACTCATCACCCTGTAGACGACCGTTCAGGATGAAATGAAAAACGGCCCCGTGATGGGGCCGTTTTGCGTATTGTCTCGTGATGATAGCCTCGAAGTCTTTCGGCCGATCGTGCGAGTGATGATTATTCCGCGATGCGGAATTCCACGCGGCGATTCCTGGCGCGGTTTTCCTCGGAGGTGTTCGGCAGCTGGGGACGAGCTTCGCCATATCCGATCGCCTGCAGGCGGGACTCGGGAACCCCCTGCTTCAGCAGATAATTCACAACGGACTGTGCACGCTTGTTTGACAGTTCCAGGTTGTACTCTTCGGTGTCAACATTATCCGTATGCGCTGCGATCACGATACCGATCTGCGGATTGGTTTCGAGAAAACGGACGAGCCGTTCCAGCTCGAAGAACGATTCCGGTTTAAGGTCCCACTTGTTGAAATCAAAGAAGACATTGTTCACGCGCTGAGCCAGCAGATCACCCCACTTGTCTCGGCGGTTCGGATCCATCATGCTTTTCACGGACTGCAGCCTGAAGTTGTAGTTCATATTATTGCTGCCGTTGCCGTCGCGGTTGTTGCCGTCGCCGTCGCGGTTGTTGCCGTCACCGTCGCGGTTGTTGCCATCACCGTCGCGGTTGTTGCCGTCACCGTCGCGGTTGTTGCCGTCACCGTCGCGGTTGTTGCCATCGCCGTCGCGGTTGTTGCCATCACCGTCGCGGTTGTTGCCGGAATCAGACAAATCCAATCTCTGTGCTTCAGGCACAAAGCCGGGTTTTTCCACAAAGACACCATAGTTTCGTCCTTCCGGAACCGTACCCATATACTCGCCTGTTTCTGGATCGCTCTCCAGCATGGCAATCGGCTTTCCGGTATCGAGATCCTGGACAACGAGAGTTGCACCGATTCCTCGTCCATCCTCGTCCTCGATTTTACCCGCAATCGTCGCCACGGGATCTTCGGGGCGGACGGCTTTCGGAAGCGTAATCATGTACAGGTCGTTTTCGCCGCGTCCAGAAGGCATGTTGGAAGTGGAGAAAAAGGCGAACTCTCCGTCCGGGGTGATGCGATAGCCCCAGTCGTCGTCACTGCCGTTGACATCCTTACCGAGATTGATCGGTTCGCTCCATTCGGTCCAGGAATTTGGATCGAGTCGCACGGATTTGAATACATCCAGCTTTCCGAGTCCGGGATGGCCGTCTGAACTGAAATACAGCGTTTTGCCGTCGGGATGCAGGAAGGCCGAGCGTTCGGCGTACTGCGTGTTGATGACCGGACCCAGGTTGATAGGCGGCTGCCAGTAGGCGCCGCGCTTGACGGAGACGAACAGGTCGGTATTGCCTGCGAGACTGCCGTGGAAGCGCGTGTTCTTCGACACGCGGTCGCCGGTGACACCCTGGCGGTCGGAGGTGAACAACACTGCGAAGCCATCGGCGGTCATGAAGGCATCAGAATCGTAGTACTTGCCGTTGACTCCGCGGGGAAACGCTTTGATGGCCGACCAACCCTGTTCGGTTTTCTCGAAATAATAATTGTCGCCGCTGCCGAGATGTCCCTCGAATCCACCGTAGATCAGGATTTTCGTTCCGTCGAAAGAAAGCCCGTTGATCGTTTCATGGTCCTCGGTGTTGATCCGGTCACCCAGGTTGACGGCTTCCTGCCAGCTGCCGTTCTCGAACTGGGAGACATAGATGTCGAGTTTGCCTCGTCCTCCTTCCCGGTCGCTGGCAAAGTACAGGCGTTTTCCATCGACAGTGACCGACGGTTTGATTTCATCGGCGGGCGTGTTGATTCCCGGACCCAGGTTGGTGATTTCCACGTCATACGACGGTTTGTTCAGGATCGCGATGATTTCGTCAAACCGTTTCTCCATACCGGGGAAACGCGGCTTATTCGCTTCGAACACCGCGATAGCCGCCGGCCAATCCTTTGCGTCGATGTATGGCCTGGCCAGGCGTTGCACGGCGACAAACGCATCCTCGATGGGAGCCCATTTCTCGATATAGGCCTGGTAGTCGTCGGAATCCTCCATCTTGAAGATGTCTTTCGACAGCGAACAGGCGGAAAGCAGGCTCGCTGCGAAGATGATCAGGAGGAATGCCGGGAAACGGGAGTGCTGCATTGGGTTCTCAACAGTGATATGATACTCTCAAGAAACAAAAGTACGGGGGGTTTGGCTCCCGATGCAAGGCGAAGTGCCGTGCAGTCAATGATTTGCCACCGGGTAAAAGCGCCGCCCTCGAAGGGGAAGCGTTGCGCAGTGCTCTTCAATTCTGTAGCTTTCTTACGATGCAGTACCCTTAAGGGCCTTGTGTAAACCCTCGAAACAGACGGACCGAAGGATGAAGCGCTATCTCTTTGCCACCCTATTCCTCGTGATGTTTCCGACGCTCATGTTCGCGCAGCGGGACATTGTGGAACTTTCAAATGCGGACCCGACAACGTGCTGCTTCGAAATGCTGCTCGCCAATGAGCACGCACCGGAGTCTTCCCTTGACCGGGTGCGCCTGGTGTCTTTGACTCCGGGGGTACAGTTTACACCCGACGCCAATGGTCCCTGGCCGGAGCATCTGGTCAGCGAAACGGTGCTGGAATTCGGAGAGGAGGGAAATGAGCTGCCGACGGGAGAGCTGCTCGAGGGCTTCCTGCTGTGTATTGAGCGGCTTCCGGGAGCCCCCAGCAACTTTCGCGTCGCCTGGACGACGGAATTCGAGGGGAACCTCATGGACACCGATACGCTGGAATTGCAGTGCGAGTCGATGGAGAGCTACTGCGATTCCGTCAGCGTGCTCCCGTTCGCACCCCCGATCAAACCTGAGGGGAGCTGCTGTTTCGATATCACCCTGCATAACCTGCACGATCCGGAAGGTGCTCTGAACCGGTTCACCGTGCGCATGTTCGATCCGCGTGCAACGATCGTCAGCGTTTCGGGATCTCCCTGGCCGGTAGCTGATCAATCCGCCACAGAAGTGACATTCAAGGCTTCAGGCGATTCCCTCGCGACAGGAATGTCTCTCGGCGGTTTCCGCATCTGCATATCTCCGCCGGATGGGCAATCCGCTTCCGTACCTCTGTTCTGGACCTCAGGCAATGACGATATCGTGGTATGTGAAGGAGTCGCTTTCGCAGAATGCGACATCACGGAGAATCCGCGCTGTGATTCCATATTCCACCAGGAACAGCAGGACTGCAGCATCAGCGTCGGTTTCACCAACCTCCATATTCCTCGCGGCAACATCGACGGCTTCCGCGTCCGCGTGCTCACCACCGGCGGCGGTATCGATACCGCCACTGCTCCGCAGGGATGGGATGTCGCGAGTCAATCCGCACTTACCGTGCGCTTCGCCAAACAGGACACACCCATTGGTTCCGGCGAAACAGCCGACGGTTTCACCCTGCGCTTCAAAGCACCCACCGGCCGCTTTTTCGATGTCGCGATCTGTACGATGCTGGACGATGCGGTCATCTGCTGCGACACCATTCAACTGGAATGCGATCCGCCGCCACCGACGTTCTGTTATTCACTGCTGATCGATGCCGTACCGAATACCTGTACCTACGACCTCGGTTTCGTGAATACGCATCAGCCGACATCGGCCGTGAACGATTTTCATGTTCGCCTGCAAACCGATGGTGCTTCCATCGCCGATGCTTCTCCGCCGGGAAACTGGTTCATCGCCAGCAACGACGGACGAAACATCATTTTCCGCGATACCACGGGCATCGTGCTGCCGGACGAGGAGCAGAGCGGCTTCATGCTGTCGCTCGCACCGGGTGACGGAGACGGACGCATCATTTTCGAATGGTGCACTTCACTCGACGGTACAGTCAATTGCTGCGATATCGCCTCTGTGTTCTGCGATCCCCCCGTCGATCGCTGCGATTCCCTGTACGTACTTCCCGGTGAAGGGTACTGTCAGTACGAAGCGGGATTCGCAAATCTGCACGTCCCGGTTTCAGGAGTGGATGCTTTCCATGTCACATTGGACGATGCCGAGACCATGCTGCTCGATGCGGAGGCGCCGGACGGCTGGACCATCGACGAGCTTTCTGAAGGTGGCGCGACGTTTGTGATAGATGGCGCCGCATTGTCCACCGGTGTCGCGCAGGAAGGCTTTATTCTGAAGCTCCTGCCCTCGGCACAGTCGAAACGGATTCCGCTCACTCTGTGTACTTCGCTGGACGACAGTACACTGTGCTGTGATACCGTCAGTGTGTTCTGCGAATTCGAGATCGTGCAATGTGACGTGATCGATGTCATCACGGACATTGACCAGGCCTGCTGTTTTGAGTTCGAATTGCAGAATGTGCACCTGCCTCGCAGCGGAATCGATGCCCTGAATGTGGAAATCCTCACCCCGGATGTCATTTTCTATACATCCACGGTCGAAGACGCAGCCGGCTGGGAGCACCTGACGAATAGTCGCCGCATAGGCTGGCGCGCTCTCGACGCGGCTCTGCCATCGGGTGAAACGCTCGGCGGCTTCAAGGTGTGCTATGACAATGATGCGATCGGGAACGCCGATTTCCAGATTTCCGTGCAGACTCTCAGCAGCGGTCGCATTCTCTGCATCGACACGCTGACGATCAAATGCGATCGTACGCTGAGTGTGGAGCGTCTCGAGGGCATGCTTCCATCGCGCTACGGGCTTCATCAGAACTATCCGAATCCCTTCAATCCCTCAACGACGATTGAGTTCGACTTGCCCGTTCCGGCGGATGTCATACTCAGCCTGTATGATACCGAGGGAAGGCTATTGATGGATCTCGGATCAGGAAATTATCTGGCGGGTACATACCGCGTATCCCTCGATGCTTCATCACTCCCGAGCGGCGTGTACTTCTATCAGTTGCGGACATCGGAGTTCATACAGACACGCTCGCTGCTTCTGCTCAGGTAGCGTCGCTCCAAGTTCTTGTTTTTTATGCCCTTCTAAGCGGAAGGGCATTTTTTTTGGAAATTAATGAAGAAAATTTTGTCCACCAGAGCCGAATGATCGGTATATACTATCTGGAGGGTGGGGTGAATTCTGATGCAGGGGTGAAGGAAGACCGGCAAGGGATGGAAATGGTGGAAGGGATGGAAAGGTGTCTGCGACAGAATAGGGAGGTGGCTTTGATCTAAGATGTCTGAGCAAAATGCCTGTCTGTCGCGGGCATTTTTTTTGACACGGGATCAGAGCGGAGTTTCGTATATTTCTTTTTCCACGCAAACGTAACCAAGAACGGAGAAAGATTCCATGGCCAATGAACATCCGAAAGTGATCGTGCTCATGGGCAGCAAATCGGATTGGGATGTGATGCAGCACGCCGATGAGATGCTCACACGTTTTGGCGTTCCGCATGAATGCCGCGCTCTCTCTGCCCACCGCACACCGTCTCATGTCGTCGAACTGATTTCCGCTGCCGAAGCGAACGGTACGGAAGTGGTTATTGCCGCAGCCGGCGGCGCCGCACATCTCGCGGGCGTTGTCGCTGCACACACATTGCTGCCTGTTCTGGGTGTACCCATGAGCAGTGCGCTTAACGGGTTGGATTCATTGCTGTCAACGGTGCAGATGCCCGCAGGCATACCTGTTGGAACCCTGGCAATCGGCAAGGCAGGTGCGGTAAACGCCGCTCTCCTCGCAGTGGCCATCCTGGCGCGTAAGGATACCGATCTGCGTGATCAGCTCCAGAAATTCAGGGATGAGCAGCAGGAAAAGGTGCTCAGCGTAACTCTGCCCTGACGATACATTGCGGGCGGGAGTTTGCTCCCGCCTGCTGTTTTTTAACGACCCAGTTCTTTCGCCGTCTTCCCCCCGATACCGTACTCATCCTTCTTCATTTCCGTGAGGATGATGCGTACCGATTCAGCAGGTACGTGCAGCGTCTTCACTACGACATCCGTCATGCCGCGGATCAGCGCCGACTTTTGCTCACTGCTTCTGCCTTCCAGAATATGTGCTGTAATGATGGGCATGACGTCCTCCTGCTCGATGACAACCGCCCAGAGAGGCAGCTGCGTGATTTTTCCGGGTTGAAATCTCGCTTACCTGTTGAATATAGGGAATTTGTGTTGTACAATTGAAGTGCAGCTTGAAACACTGTCTCCACCAGCTCCGATACCATCATGAGATCCTTTCTGCTGTCCTGCGCGTTCCTTTTTGTCATGCTTCCCGCTTCTCTGTTTTCCCAGGCACAACTCAGTATGAGCATTCATCTGCCCGATGTGCAGGTGAACGTGGCTGCGGAGTCGTATGAACCGAATCCGCTGCCGGTGACGGCAACCATTTATAATACAGGAAATGCTGCCTCGGACTCACTGATGGCGCGTATCAGCCTGGTGACCGGGCTCGCTCTTGACAGCAGCGAACAGTCGGTGATGATCAAGCGACCCGCTTCCGCTGTTGTGCCGCCCGGCGACTCGGCTACCGTCGTGTGGCAGATCGTCGTTCCTCCCGCTTTTTCCATGAAGAATTATCGCGTCTATGTCTGGCTGAAATACGGTGCAAGTGATTCGCTTTCAACGAATTATCTGTTCACCGTTCCGGCGATGACAGCCCCGGATCTCGTGATGACACCCAACGGACTGCCGGATCTCGCCGTACGGCCTGATTCACTGGGATATCAGGGGAATCCGTTTGCGGTGAACTTCCGTTTCACCAACGCCGGCGGAACCACGGCCGACAGTGTGTCCGTATTCCTGGAACTGCCCGTGGATTACGAGTTGGATCCCCCGACACAGGACAATCCCATGGTATTTCCGGGACTGATGAAACCGCAGGCCGCCGGGGGACCCCGCTACTACGAGACCTGGACGGTGCGATACGTGGGTGCCGCGCGCGCGCAGCGTACCGACACCCTGCGGCTGCACGCGCGTGCGAAGGATATTACCGGCGGACTTGTCACATCATCCGAGGAGCTTCCGATCAATGTGGCAGGAATGAATCCCGCCCTGGACATCTCATTCATAGATCCGGGTTCGCTGCAGTTCGACAGCGCGAATATTTATACGCCTCAGCCCTATCCTCTCATCGTTCGGCTGACAAACAATAGTGAACAGTGGACGGTGCTCAAGGACATGGATTTTACACTACTTGGAGTAGGTGTCTCCACACAGGATCCGCTCAATCGTCTGCTGCCCGCGCTGTCGCCGGGGAGCCATCTCGACCTGACCTGGCGCATCGCAGTCGAACGACGGAATTTTGCCAGACAGTTTGTCGGACGCGCCGCAGTAAGGGATTTCGAGCTTTACGAGAAAGGAGACCAGCGCATCGTATCGGTTCCCGGTCAGCCATACGCCCTCACTGTTCAGGATCCCAACGTACCAGATTCCCTTTCACGCAACGCGGCTGGAAGCAATCTGCTTACACGCACCATACCATTGTCGTATCGTCTGTTGAATGAGACCTGGTACAACAATACCGTCGTGTATGTCAAGGTTCAGTCGATGGGACAGGACATTGACGGACCGCCGTTCAGGGAACATCAGCCTATGCTCGCACTGCGTCCGGGTGAGAAAAGCGCCGCCCTGCAAGACACGTTCACCGTGCAGCCCGCGCTGAAAGACCGCGTGGTATCGTTTTCCGTGCTGGCCTACACCGATCTGGGAGACACGGCTAAGGCCGTCTACCCGGTACGTATTCCCGGCGTGATGCCTGTGTTCAGCCTGACGCGCAGGGGTCCCGAAGCACTTGCCTATCTGCCCGGCGGCACGTATACGCCTAATCCCTTCTCCCAGGAATATACCCTGCGCAATGAAGGACATGTGGCAGTACGGATTGACTCGATCGTACTTCGTTATCAGATGGATGGCGTCACATCCGCGCAGCCACTGCGTCGCGACATCGGCTGGATGCTCCAGCCCGGCGACAGCATGTTGACGCGATGGGATTTCTCCGCCTACGTGCGGGATACGCTGCGGCGACTGCCGATGCAGGTCACGGCCTATATGTCGGGTGAGTATGCCGCATCAGTGGGACATGTGCTTGAAATCCCGGCACTCTTCCCTGTGCTGACCACATCGGTGAGCGGACCGGATACACTGAGCTATGACCCGATAACCACGTACACTCCGAATCCGTTTACCAAGACTCTTCTTCTGCGCAATACCGGCACAGCCGATCTTCATCTGGACAGTGTTACACTCGAGTTCTCGGATGCCCTGGTGACGCTGGAGAGTCCGCGTACCTGGTCTGACGGACACATCATCCAGCCCGACAGTGCGCTGTCACTTTCGTGGACGCTGAGTGCGGGCGAGCGGGATTCTGAAGTGCAGCTGCCGATGGATTTCCGGATTCACCACTCTGCAGGCAAAACCGATGTGCAGCAGACAACAGTGTATATTCCCGCTCTGAGGCCGGGTCTCGATGCTTCGATTCTTGGTAACGCGCAGCTGGTGATCGACGAAGAGGATATCTACCGCCCTGATCCCTTCACCAAAACCGTTCGTATTTACAACTCAGGTACGGCCGATCTTTTCATCGACAGCATGTCCGTTTCCTTTACTGATCCCGGACTGCAGCTCATTGAGGAGCCGTCTCGCGTGATCAACGCGACCGTCAGTGCCGGAGACGAGCTGCTGGAGGACTGGAATTTCAATGCGGCACCGCACGCCTCAGCCGGGTACGTGAGTATCAACTTCATCGTCTACCACAGTGGCGGGGAGTCTCTACCCCTGCGAGGTGAGATTTACATCCCGGGAGAGCCCTTCGCGTTCTCGCTTGCGGATACGAACCTTCCGGACAGGCTGTTCGCGCGTCCCGACGGCCAGGGATACGAAGGCAATCCCGTGGTGCTGTCCTACACCGCGCACAACGACGCATGGTTTGCCACGACGCTTTCGCGCGTCAATGTCGAACTCGAGGGAAACGGGGTACAGATGCTGACACCGCAGCCCTGGATTCCGGCGGTTACGCTGGGTGCTCATCAGAAAACAGACGTGCTGAAAGACTCGTTCTTTGTCTTTCCCGCCCAGATCGATCGCACCATCCGTGTGCGCATAAGTATCGAGGGCAGCCGCGGACTCGGAGACAGCCAGGAGTTTCTACTCTTTGTTCCGCGTATTATTTCCACCGCGGCGGAGAACGTGGACGCGCCTGCGGATTTTGCCATCCAGGCCCTGTACCCGAATCCTGTCTCAAGCAGGCTGGGCGGAATGCTGACTTTCCGCATACGCAGCAAGGCAGCATTTCAGTGGGATATCACGGACATTCTTGGACGTCGTGTCCGCAGGTCCACCGTGGAGGACGAAGCCCCCGGGTCAGTCCTCCGGAATGTGACGCTTGATGGCCTGCCACAGGGCAGTTACCTTCTACGCGTACAGAGCGGAAAGAAGATATTGACGCGGAGCTTCCTCATTCTTGAATAAACTGAACGCCTTTCCACACAAAGCGATGCATCGACGCTGTTTCCGATCCTTCGCACCCTTCCTGCTTCCACTGCTGCTCGCCGTGCAGGGCGGGTGTGCGTATCTGCCCTTCACAGGAGATGACAAGGATGCGGGAGAACAAGGTGAAGCACGACCTGAAATTGCCGCGGTGTCGGTGCAGCCCCCTGCGATCACATTTCCTGCCGATTCCATTCCATTGATACAGGAGGAAGAAGCGTCCCTGCCTCTTGTCACTCCATGGATCGACAGTCTCCTTGCAGGTATGACAGACCGGCAGCGTATTGCACAACTTCTCGTGCCGTTCAGTTTCAGCGATCTGGCCGAAAAAACGCTCGACCAGCTGCGTATCGCCGTCAAGGACCAGCAGGTCGGAGCGGTTTTGCTCTCACGTGGTACGCTCGGGGAGGCGCGACAGCTGCTCGACTCGCTGCAAAGCTGGGCACGTGTGCCCCTTCTGGTGTCGGCGGATTTTGAAACAGGTCCGGGCCGACGGTTTGTCGGGGCGCTTGAACTTCCTTCGATGATGGCGCTCGGAGCTACGCGTGACCCACAGCTGGCGTATCGCGCAGGACGCGCGGTGGCAGAAGAATCGCGCGATATCGGCGTGCATGTCAACTTTGCGCCGGTCGCGGATATCAACAGCAATCCGCGTAATCCCATCATCAACACACGCTCCTTCGGAGAAGACCGCGGCCTGGTCGCCAGAATGACCGAGGCGTTCACGCGCGGTCTGCAGGACGGAGGGATGATCGCCACACCGAAGCATTTTCCGGGACACGGTGATACGGAAACCGACTCGCATTCCGGTTTACCGGTCATTCATGCGACGCGGGAAAGAATGGACAGCCTCGAGCTGTATCCATTCCGCCGTCTGGTCCGCGCGCGAGCTATGGCGATGATGACGGCGCATATCGCCGTGCCTTCCCTGACGGGCGACAGTGCGCTGCCCGCGACGTTTTCCCGGGTCATTCTGGATTCACTGCTGCGGGGAGAGATGGGATTTTCGGGATTGATCGTCACCGATGCCCTCAACATGAAGGCCTTGAGCAGGGGAAAAACGGAGAACATTCCCGCAGCTGCGCTGGCCGCAGGAGCAGACCTGCTTCTGATTCCCGCTGATATCGATGCGACGATCGATTCCGTGACTGCAGCGCGCGCGCGCGGCGAAATCGACAGTGTACGGCTGCTCGGCTCGGTACGTCGTGTGCTCGCATTGAAAGAGTGGGTTGAGGCACAGAGCAGTCCGGTGGACTCCACTCTCACGCGGCTCGAACGCGCCGGACGCCATCGCAGGCTGGCAGACCATATCGCCGAGCGCGCCGTGACGCAGCTGCGCAATGTGAACGAGACACTGCCTATCGAACTCGATGGTAAAACGATCGGTATTGTGAATCTGGTACGACGATCACAGCCGGGTGCAGCTGTTCAGCTGGCACGGGAGCTGGAGAAGCGCGGTGCTGCAGTGCACATGCTCACGCTTTCCAAAACCATGAAATCACGAGATTGGGAGAAATGGAAATCCGAGCAGATCGAGAAGCTGGATGTCCTGCTCATATCATCTTTCATCACGATTGCCGACGGCAGCGGAAACATCGCGTATTCCGATGCACAGAATGAAACCCTGGAAGAAATCGCTGCACTCGAACTTCCACGCGTTCTGCTTGCGATGGGAAGTCCATATGTCGCATCGTCCATAGGCGGCATCCCCGCGGTACTGCTGGCTTATGGACGACAGGCCCCTTCCGTTCGTGCGGTCGCCCGCATCCTCGCCGGAGAAATCGAAGCTTCGGGTACGCTGCCGGTCAGCATTCCCGGGTTGGAGCAAACCGCCGATATGAAGCCGCGTGTTTCAGAAGCGGAGAGACGACAGCTGTTCTCGGAGGTCGACAACCTGGTGATGGAACAGATCAAACGCGCGTCATTTCCCGGCGGACAGCTGCTTGTGCTGCGCTGCGACCGCGTGGTCTACGACCGCTGTTACGGAGCGTTCACCTATGACAGTAACGCCAGTCCTGTGACCGCCGGAACCCTGTATGACCTGGCTTCACTCACGAAGGTCGTGGCGACTACTCCGGCGGCCATGCGACTGGTCGACGAAGGCCGGCTGCACCTCGACAGCACGGTGGCGTTTTATCTCCCGAAATTCGCGGCCAACGGTAAGGAGCACATCACGATCCGCAACCTGCTGATGCATAACAGCGGACTCGAAGCATACCGGCTGTTCTATCTTTCCCTTGACAACGAACAGGACGTCATCGACAACATTTTCAGCAGTGAACTGGCGTATGCGACCGGCAGTAAAACTGTATACTCAGATCTTGGAATGATTACCCTCGGGAAGGTGATCGAACGCATAACCGGCATGACGCTGGACAGTTACGTGCGCTCAGAATTTTATGATCCGCTCGGGATGCATGAAACGATGTTCAATCCACCGGACTCGCTTCGCACGCGTATTGCTCCCACGGAAGTAGACGGTACCTGGCGAAAGCGGCTGATACACGGTACGGTGCACGATCCTGCCTCGGCCCTGCTCGGTGGTGTTGCCGGACATGCCGGACTCTTCTCCTCCGCACGCAGCCTGCTTCCCTTTGTGCGCATGATGCTGCACGAAGGAACGCTGGACAGCGTGCGCTATATCGATGATGCGACACTGCGTTTGTTCACCACGCGGCAGTCCGGCGGCAGCACGCGCGCGCTCGGCTGGGATACGCGCTCGACAACCGGGTCATCGTCCGGCAGGTATTTCTCGATGAAGTCGTACGGCCACACCGGATTCACCGGCACATCGATCTGGATCGATCCTGTCGCGAGCGTTGCCGTAATTTTTCTGACAAACCGCGTGCATCCGACTGCGGCGAACAGGCAGCAGGCACGCTTCCGCTCGGTTTTGCACGACGCCGTGCGCGAGGTACTGACCGACATGGATCTCCTTACCCCGCGTCGATGACCGGGTCTGATTGACTTTTCTTTCTGATTGCCTTACTCTGAGTGCATTCGAATCAGAGAAAAATCTCCTCAAATACTGTCTCGGAGGATATATCATGCAGCGTTCCCGCATCATGTTCATGATCATCGTGTGCTGCGCATGTGCCATCCAACTCAACGGACAGGTGTATTTCGAGACCAGTCTGCACGCGACACGCCAGGGGAAGGTACACTGGTACGAGAGTGGATTCTACCTTCTCACGAGCGTGGATATCAAGGACCTGGGATGTACCTCCTGCCACGGACCGACCGATGCCGACGGTAATGCCTATACCGGCGAGTACAAGCCAGGATGCGTGGACTGTCACCCCACCGGCGACTTTTCGCGCGAAGCGCTCACCGAGCAGCAGTGTCTCGGTTGCCACGGAAGGCAGAATGCGGAAATCAATTCGCTGGGATTGAAGGACGTGCACCGCGACGAAGGGGTGGAATGCTGGGACTGTCACAAGGCCACCGAAATCCACGGCGAGGAAACCGGTCATGTCTCAATGTGGGAGGCGGGAGCCATCACGGCCTACTGCACGGACTGTCACAGCCGCTTGCCCGAAGGACACGACCAGTATGACCCCCATGCGGGCAAGCTGCATTGCAGCGCCTGCCATACCTCCACGGTGATTACCTGCTACAACTGTCATTTCGAAAGCCAGGTGCAGAGTCACGTCAAACGCGCGAAGCAGACGCTGTCGGGTTTCGTCATGCTGGTCAACCGCGAGAAGGACGGGAAAGTGGGGACGGCGTCGTTTCAATCCCTGACCTGGCAGGGCAAATCGTTCGTCGCCTTTGCGCCCTATCACGCGCACGCCATCGAGGAGGAAGGTCGACGCTGCGGCGCCTGCCACCTGAATCTCGGAGGCAGCAATACCGCGATAGAGGAATACAACAGCACGGGCAGAATTCAATTCGCATCCTGGAATGTCTCAGACAGCACGCTCAGCTGGCTGCGCGGCGTCGTACCGATTCCATCGGACTACACGCAGAGCCTGAAAATGGATTTTATCACGTATAACGGCAGCACCGCGGATCCGGCGGGTCCGAGCGCGAACTGGTCGCTCATCGGAGCCGAATGGACGGCGCAGCACATGCTTTATGCCACACCACTGACAACAGCACAGATGGCAAAGCTGGGTATGACTGCGACGGATGTCGATCGCGTAGGTCCAGCTGAGAGTTTCGCCCTGCAGCAGAACTATCCGAATCCGTTCAATCCCTCGACGACCATCGTATACAGCGTCGGACGGGCCGGAAATGTGATGCTCACCGTGAGTGATACACAGGGCCGTATCGTGAGAACGCTTGTCGCTCAGCATCAGGACGCCGGACGCTACTCCGTTGTTCTCAACGCCGATGATTTGCGCAGCGGTGTATACCTGCTGCATCTGGAAGCGGGCAGTTTCCGCAGTACGAAGAAAATGCTATTGCTGCGGTAGGACCGGATTCACAGGAAAACGCGCGCACTGTCCGCTCGGCCGGGCAGTGCGTTTTTTTCTGGAATTTCACCTCCCGGTGGTATTACTTTTCCTCTGTATTACATCATGTACAATACATACCAATAACAGGGACAGCTCCGCAGCACAGCGACGTTGTGGTGCCGTCCGCATACAGGAGTTTGAGATGAAAAAATTGATTCTCTTCGCATTGCTGCTTTTCGGCGGAAGCGCCGTGATACAGGCGCAGGAAGGAATGGAAGAAGCGATGGCGCTGATGCAGCCCGGCCCCGAGCATGAGCTGCTCAAGGAGTTTGTCGGCAGCTGGGACATGCAGGTGAAAATCTGGCAGGCTCCCGGACAGGATCCCATGACCACTACCGGCACCTGTGAAAACCGCATGATCCTGGGCGACCGGTTTCTCATTACGGAAACAGTTTCCGGTGAAGGTCAGATGCACACGGAAACCATGGGAATCATGGGGTATGACCGTCGACACAAGAAGTTCACGAATGTCGGATTTGATACCTGGGGTACGTATTACGTGACGGCCAGCGGCGATTACGATGAAGAAAAGCGGCAGTATACGCTCTACGGTGAGGATACTGATCCCGTTATGGGCATCGACCAGAAATACAATTTCATCATCACCTGGATCAATGATGACGCATGGAAGGTGGAAGTTGTGTTTCTCGACTTCCCCATGGTCGAGGAAAAGGAATTCAAAATGGTGGAAATCACCTATGTGCGTCCGTAGGAAACAGAAACGCGCTCATTTTCGTTAAATAAGTATATGCACTTCCATACAAGGGGTTTCGTCATGAAACGCACAAGGTATTTTGCATCGCTCACATTGGTCGTAGCCGCGGCGATGTTTGTGGTCAGCTGCGGTACGGTTCCGGTGACAGGACGCAGCCAGCTCAATCTGATTCCCGCATCGACCATGATGTCGATGAGCTATCAGCAGTACGGGGATTTCCTCAAATCAAATCGGCTCAGCAGCGACCAGAACAAAGTAATGATGGTACGCAGCGTCGGCATGAAGATCAAAGGCGCGGTTGAACGTTATTTCGCGCAGAAAGGAATCTCCGGCGAACTCGAGGGCTATAAATGGGAATTCAACCTCGTGGAGAGCAAAGATGTGAATGCCTGGTGCATGCCCGGCGGTAAGGTGGTTATTTACACCGGCATTCTGCCGATCACGCGAGATGAAACAGGGCTGGCGGTCGTCATGGGACATGAGGTCGCGCATGCCATCGCCGAACACGGAAACGAGCGTATGAGCCAGGGCTTGCTGACACAGTTGGGCGGCGTCGCGCTATCGGAAGCCATCAAAGACAAGCCCGCGCAGACGCAGCAGTTGTGGATGACAGCTTTCGGTGTGGGCGCCCAGGTTGGGGTGCTGCTGCCCTTCAGCCGTCTGCATGAGAGTGAAGCCGATCATCTCGGACTCATTTTCATGGCTATGGCGGGGTTCAATCCCAACGAAGCCGTGAACTTCTGGCAGCGCATGGCCGCGCTGAAAGGAGGACAGTCGCCGCCTGAGTTTCTCAGCACACATCCATCCGACGAGACGCGCATCGCAGATATCAGGAAGCATCTTCCAGACGCGATGAAGTATTACAAAAAATGATGAGAATCTCGATTCCCTCGGTCTCGACTGAAATGCAGGGCGTGTTGTGCGCCCTGCTTCTTTTCGCTGCTGCAAGCACAATCGCGATCGCGCAGGAAACCGCTGGAGGAAATGCAGACAGGGGAGCGTCGTCTGATTCACAGAGCTGGACGATGCATTCGTCCGCTTCGAAAATTCTGCGCACGACTTTCCGCAGCGCATCGAATACCAACGCACGGGTGACGACGAGCTGACTGCGCGTATCGCCGGTGTTTCTATTCCCGCACAACTGCGTATTTTACGTACCATGCATTTTCTGTCCATGAAACAGGACATCGACTATGATGAACCTCCGTTCCGTAATCACTCTTTCCGTTCTTTTTCTCATCACGGTATGCACATCGCATGCCCAGCAATCGGAGCACGCCGTACTGGAAAACGGTACGATGTGGACCTTCGATAATCCCCCGGTGGAGTATTTTTCCGAGACCTATGATTTTTCGCCTGACGGCGAGTGGTTCGATGACGTACGCATGTCGGCGCTGCGCTTCGCCAACCACTGCTCGGCATCATTCATCAGTGCCGAGGGACTCGTGATGACCAATTTCCATTGCGGTATCGACGCCGTGCAGGAAGTCACACGCGAGGGCGAGGATTTGCGTCGAGATGGTTTCTATGCAGCGACCGCCGCGGATGAGCGCCGTGTGCCCGATCTGTTTGTCGAGCAACTCGTCGGCATCGAGGATGTGACCGAGGAGGTCATCGGTGCGATGGCTTCGGCTGAAGATGCTTCCGCCGCGATGGAACTGCGGGCGAAGGCCATCGCTGAAATTGAAACACGCATGAGCGAGGCTCCCGTCCGCTGCCAGGTGGTGACGTTTTACAACGGCGCGCGCTTCTCCGCGTATCTTTACAAACGATATGATGATGTCCGCCTCGTGTTTTCGAGCGAACTCGGCTTCGCGTTCTTCGGTGGCATCTATGACTTCTGGGCCTACCCGCGCTACTCCTTCGACTGCGATCTGTTTCGTGTCTACGAAAACGGTGAGCCGATGAAGCCCGAGCATTATTTCCACTGGAGCGAAAAGGGCGCGGCTCCGGGTGAAGCGATCTTCGTCGTGGGCAACCCCGGTCGCACCGGCAGGCTCGTCACGGCCGACATACTGGAATTCGAACGTGATCATCGCGTACCCTTTGTAGTCGATCTGCTGACGGACGCGATGGAAGAGATGAAGGAACAGATCCGTTCGAATCCGGAAAGCGCCGGCGAGAAGTTCGACCAGTATTTCGGTATCGTCAATTCGCAGGAAGCCTATGCGGGACGGTTGATTGGTCTGCGCGACAACGAGTTGATCGAACGCCGCCGGGCCTTCGACGAGCGCTCCCGCGAGGCGGTGCGCAGCGATCCGGATCTTGAAAAGAAATATGGTACGCTGTGGGACGATATTCGTGCGCTGACGACGAAGCAGAAGGCCCTGGCGCCGGATCTGTACGCGCTGCGCACGAGCGGGCTCGGAAACAGTGCCTACATCGTCCGTGCCAGCGCGATCGTTACCTGGATCGAGCAAACGGCTCTTCCCGAAGAACAGCGAAGCAAGAGCTACCGGGGTGAAGCGGCTGAGCTGCAGCGCAGGCAGCTGCTGCGTCCGCTGGAGAGTGATCCTGTGACGGACGAGCGCGGCTTCACTCAGCAGCTGCAGCGGATGCAGAACATCCTCGGCGCGAACGATCCGCTCATGCAGCAAGCGCTGCAGGGATCGGATCCCGCAACTGCGGCGAAGCGCATGCTCTCGGAGACGAAGCTGACGGATACGGAGGCGATCAAGTCACTCCTGGATAACGGTGATCTGGAAGCATGTGCGGATCCCTTCATTCGCCTCGCGCGAGTTATGAATACGCGTGGAGCGAAAGCCGCGACGGCGAATGCTCCGCTGGCCGCGGAGCTGGAGCACAAGCGTCAGATGCTTGGATCCGCGCTGTACGCGATCTATGGCAACGCCATTCCACCAGACGCCACATTCACCCTGCGTATCTCCGACGGCATTGTCGACGGGTATGAATACAACGGGACGGTTGCCCCATCGTACACGACCTTCTATGGCATGTACGACCGCTACCACTCCTTCGATGATGATCCCGGCCGTTCCTGGGATGCCATGATGAACGGCAATGCCTGGGAGCTGCCGCCGCGCTGGAAGAATCCGCCGGCATCCTTTGATCTTTCGACGCCGATCAACTTCGTGTCCACCTGCGACATCATCGGAGGAAATTCAGGGAGCCCGGTGATCAACAAGAACAAGGAAATTATCGGACTGGCTTTCGACGGCAATATCGAAAGCCTGCCCGGCGAATTCATCTTCGCACCCGACAAGGCCAACCGCACCATCTCTGTGCATTCACAGGGCATCATCGAATCGCTGCGCCATATCTATAACGCCACGCGTATCGTAGAGGAAATTGAGCGCAGCCGTTAGCAGCTTCACAACACAGGAGCACACATGCGCCATCACATACAGCTTTCTGTCGTCCTGGTCCTGCTCGTGTTTGCCGGCAGTCTGCCGCTGTCGGCTCAGGAACTGGACGAACACCTCGCCATGTTCACCCCGCTTGTCGGCAAGACCTGGAAAGGTCGTCTCAGTGCAGAAGGAGCGGAAAAGGAATCCTGGGATGTTTCCCGCTGGGAGCGCGCGCTCAACGGCAAAGCCGTGCGCATTATGCATTCCGTCAACGATGGAGAATACGGCGGAGAGACGCTGATTGTCTGGAACCGTGAAGAAGAACGTGTGGAATTCTACTACTTCACAACAGCCGGCTTTTTCACCCAGGGAACGATCACGGGCGAATTCGGAAATTTCACCGCGCATGAGTACGTCACCGGGAATGCCAATGGCATTACTGAAGTACGCTCTTCGAGTACGGTGCTCGAGGACGGTTCCCTGAAGGGCAGTTCAGAGTACCTGAAGGACGACGAGTGGGTACCAGGACACGAAATCATTTACAAGGAAGCACCCGACGCGGAAGTCACGTTCAAATAACCGGCTCGCACCGGTATCGCTCATCGCGGCGACGGTGTTGTTTGTCCTTACCCTGCGGCACGAAGGCGTGTTCGCTCTCGGACTGCTGCACGCCTTTGCCGAAGCGGCCATGATCGGCGGACTGGCGGACTGGTTCGCCGTTGTCGCATTGTTCCGTCATCCGTTCGGACTGCGCATCCCGCACACCGCCATCATCCCGAAGCATCGAGAGAAACTCACACGCGGTATCATCGACATGGTGCAGAACCGCTGGCTGACGAAAGACACCATCCTCGAACGACTCTCGTCGTGGCAGCTGTCGTCGGCCTTGCTCTCCACGCTGGGCGACGCCGAAAGCCGGGCGGGGATTCTGCGCCTCATGCGCGGGGCGCTTGCCGAGGCCGTGCGTGAAATCGACGATGAACGCTTCGCGCGCAAGGCACTGGATGTACTGCGCCGGCAGGTCGGCACCGACGACCTCCTTCGGTGGATACGTGCGGCGGGAGAACGCGGAATGGCCGGGGGTTGGCATCGACTGTTGTTTACGCAGGCCATCGGTCAGGCGGCTGACTGGCTTTCCACACCGGGTGTACGCCGCACGATCGTCACGCAGCTGCAGCGTATCGCCGAACAGTATGCCGACAGTCCCTTTCGCAAGCTTGGCAAATGGATGGCCGAGAGTGTGAACGCCCTCAACTATGATGACCTGGCCGTGTCCATCGTGGATACGCTGACGGCGGAACTGCGCAACATGCAGGAGCAACCCGAGCATCCGGCCCGGGCGGATTTCGAAGCCTGGTTGGCGGAACTTCTGTCAGGTCTGGAACAGCACGAAGACATCCGCGCGCATATCGAAGCCTGGCGCACTGAGTTTCTCGATGGCGAGAACACACCCGAGCTCCTGCGCAAGCCGATCGAACGCACGCGCGAGTGGATACTGAAGGATCTGGCCGTAGAGGATTCAGCGATCATGCAGCAGCTCGGGACAGCACTCTTCCGCGCGCTCGATCGTTTCGCGGCTGATGCGGATGCACAGCGACGCGTCGATGACTGGCTCAAAGAGCGCATCGCAGGCTTCGTCGAACGCCACCACGGCGAGATCGGCGCCATTGTCGAGAGGAATCTCGAGAAGCTCGATGATGAACAGCTCGTGGGGCAGATCGAGGAGAAGGTGGGTTCGGACCTGCAGTATATTCGTGTCAATGGCGCCGTGGTGGGCGGACTTGTGGGAGCGGCAATCTTCCTCCTCAAATATTTTGTACTGTGAGAACGCGCATGCGTCGCATCGACATCCAATCACTGGATCACCCGGAACTCGAACCCTATCGCACATTGCGCGAACACACCCGCCACTGGCAGGGCGATCATGTTGTAGCTGAAGGAGAGAAGACCGTGCGCGCCCTTCTGGCATCACAGCTCGATGTGCTTTCCGTACTGCTTGACGAACACTGGCTTGGCCGGCTTCGCGAGGATCTCGAGAATCCTCGCTTCGACAACACGGACGTGTATGTCGCACAGGAACAGCTGCTCGAAGGCATTGTCGGTTTTAACATGCATCAGAACCTGATGGCGATAGCGCGGGTGCCGGAGAGTGCTGCGCTCGAATCCATGCACACTGAAGCACCCGGACGTCATGTGCATGTCGCTCTCGAAGGCATCGCGGATGCAGAAAACATGGGAATGATTCTGCGAAACTGCGCGGCCTTTGGTGTGCGCAGCCTCATCGTTGGTTCGGACAGCAGTAATCCCTGGCTGCGAAGGAGCGTGCGTGTCTCGCTCGGCAACGTCTTTGGTCTGCGCATCCACCGCTGTGATGACCTTCATGTCACACTGCAGGAGTGCCGCGAGCGCTTCGGATGGAAAGTGGTGGGAACGACGCCACGGGGTGGCTCATCGGTGATCGAACGCGACATCGGTGCAGAGAGCGAGCATATCTGCCTGCTCGTGGGCAGCGAGGCATACGGACTTTCAGAACAGGCATTCGATCTCTGCAATGCGCTGTTCACCATTCCCATGAGCGGGGATGTCGATTCGATCAATGTCGCGAATGCCACGGCAGTTGCGCTCTTTGAGGCGACACGCTACGAGTAGGAACCGGATTTCGAATGGCATGAATACAAAACGGGCGGCCATGGGCCGCCCGTTAACTTATCGGAATAAGGTGCGAACTCAGAGATGAAGCTTCGCGGCCTGCAGCACGTGTTTCGAGCCCTGGCTCTGCAGGAAAACCACTGCTTCGAGATGATCACCATTCCATGTAGGATCGATTTCGATCGTACGGGAGAATTGTGCGGTTTGCTTGTTGTCAAGGGTGACTTTCTCACCCGATGCACTGGGATACATGCGGCGAAGGACTTCATAATGAATGTTTTCTGAGTTGCCGTCATTGTACTCGATATCGGATTCGGTCACAACCGTATGGAGATGCAGGTCATTATAATCAGACGTAGTAATGCCGGTCACTTTGATACTCAGCTCGATGCTGCTTCCGTTGCGCGTGCGCTCCAGCTCGATCTTCGCACCAGCGGCAAGCTGCATGTCGGCATCGGCGGCGGCAATCCAGTCCACGCCTTTGTTGTTGATCAATTCACCGCCTACCCAACCCTTGGGAGCGCTGATTTGCTCAATAGAAATGGGGGAAAGAACGTATTCCACACGAGGGCGGATCCATTCCTGTGCATGGATCCAGAGTTTGTCGGTCGGACGCGGAAACCAGACATGATACTTGATCGTAGCGACGCGCTGCTTGTAGTGGTCAGACTGCGTACCGGTGTGATAGGCCTCGTTTTGCGGACCGCAGGGGGAGCAGTTTGCGCTGGTCACGATTTCCACCAGTGACATGCGCAGGACTTCCTCAACCTGCACGATGCCCTTGCGCAGCGTCACTTTGGCCGAGGCGCTGTTTCCTTCCGGATCATAGGCGACGGCACGCAGCGTGTGCGTCCCTTCGGCGAGCTCTGAAGCGTCGAAACTCGATTCCCACGGTTCCGTCGTGAGCACGGCGAAGGGCTCAGCGGCATTCGACAGGAACAGCTCGATGCGCGAGACCATATGATTGTCCGACGCGGTGAGAAGCACCGGTACGACATCATCGCCGAGCGAATCGACTGCTGTAGGCGAGGTGATGGAGATCGTGGGTGCCTGGATGTCGACTCCCGGTTCGTTCACGGCACTCGTGTCGCAGCCGGTGAAGGCAGATACGAGCACGAAGAGGGCTATCAGGGATAGGGTCAGAGATTTCATCATACTTATCCTTCTGGGAAACATGGGAACGGGATCATCCCCCAATTTTTTTTCGCTTGTTGAGGTATTCGAACAATGCCGTATCGAACGGCATCGCAGTATCCAGGAGCACGTAATCGATACGCTGCTCGCGGCACTCTTTCTTGTACCGCGCAATGAAATCGCGCATGGCTTCCTGGTAGGCGCGCTGTATCTGATGCGGCTGCGTCATCATCTCTTCGTTGCTCTCCATGTCCCGGAAAATCGCGTCCCGGCCGAAGGCGAAATTTCGCTCGCGGGGATCAAGAATATGGAACAGCAGAACCTCATGCTGGTTGTAGCGGAAATGCTTCAGCGCACTGAGCACCGCATCGGGATCGTCGAAGAGGTCGCTGAAAATCATGACCAGTCCACGGCGGTTCAGCCTCTCGGCGGCCATGTTCAGCGCCCGGCCCGTGCCGGTTGCATTGGCAGCCTCCAGCTGCTCGAGTTCCTTGAGAATGGACTGCAGATACACTTTCGTCGAATGCGGGGGCATGTATGTCCGCAGCTCTTCGTCGTAGGTGAGCAGTCCTACGGCATCCTGCTGGCGCATGAGTAGATAGGCCAGCGCCGCGGCAAGATACGAAGCGTACTGCAGCTTCGTGACCTCACCCTCGGATTTGAACTGCATCGACCGGCTGGTGTCGAGGACGAGGTAGCTCTTGAGGTTGGTCTCTTCCTCGAACTGCTTGATGTAGTAGCGGTCGGTGCGGCCGAGCACTTTCCAGTCGATGCGGCGGATCTCGTCCCCCGGCATGTACTGGCGATGTTCGGCGAATTCCACGCTGAAGCCGTGGTACGGACTCTTGTGCAGTCCGGTAATGAACCCTTCAACGACCAGGCGCGCGCGCATCTCCATCGTCGAGAGCCGCGAGACAACATCGGGACGCAGATATGTGCTTCTGTTGTCCTGTCTCATGAATTGCTCAATCCGTGACCGGAGCTTCCTCCGCCGTCGGCTGCTGCAGCGATTCAAGCAGTTCTTCGGGGGTTTTACCGAGATTCTCGAGTTCGAACCTCACCGTCTCCGTCATGGAGCTGTCAGGATATGCGGAAAGGTATTTCTCATACGCCGTACGAGCGCGTTCGTAGTTCGCGAGTTCGTTTGCATAGGTGAATGCGGCGATAAACAGGCCCTTGTGGCCGTATTCGCTGTCGGGATACTTTTCGCTCACCAGTTCGTATGTCGTTGCTGCCTTCAGAATATCCTTCTGTGTGTTGTAATAGATGGCCGCGCAGCGGAATAGCGCTTCCGGCGCGTTATCGTCGTCGGCATGTTCCTGGTAGAGCTTCTCGTAGAGCGGGAGAGCTTCTTCGGGGTTGTCAGCCTTCTCGAGGCCGCGGGCCTTGTCCATCAGATCGGACGCGCCCTCGCTGGAGCAGGCGGCGGCAAACAGTGCCGCAGCAAGAAAGAATAAGGATATCCTGGTCATGGTCCTGCCACAGGTTGTTGGAAAAAATAACTTATCACTTGATGCCGCCAGAAACAAGACAGGTACGACTGACCGAACCGGGATCGGGTGTCAGGGGAAAAATATGAGTTTGATGAGCAGCCCCGCCAAAACGAAGCCGAACACAGGTTTAATGACTTTCGCACCGCCCTTGATGGCCAGGCCGGCGCCGGTCCAGGCCCCGGTGATGTTGGCCAGCCCCATCGGCAGCGCGATGGTCCAGTATACCTCTCCTCCCAGCACGAAGGCGATGATCGCGGCGTAGTTGCTGCCAAGATTGAGCAGCTTGGCGTGCGCGGTGGCACGCAGGAAACCAAAACCGAACATGAGGACGAAACCGAATGCGAGAAAGCTGCCGGTGCCGGGCCCAAAGAAACCGTCATAGAAGCCGATACCGAAGGCAAACAGGGCTGCGATCGCGAGCTGCCGTGTTGACAACGAGTTGACATTGTCTTTGATGCCGAAGTCTTTTCGCAGGAAGGTGACCGCCGCCACGATGATAATCAGCACAGGAATAATGGCCTCGAGTGAGGAATCGGGAATCTGCAGCACCGTCCATGCGCCGGTATAGGATCCGGCGAATGCGGAGATAAAGCCGACGATTCCAAGTTTCAGCAGCACATGTCCGCTGCGGATATAGCGCAGGGTGCTGAAGGATGTGCCGATGGCGCTCTGCACCTTGTTTGTAGCCAATGCCACATGCGGAGGTACTCCAACTGCCAGGAGGGAAGGCAGGGAAATCAGTCCGCCCCCGCCGGCCATGGAATCGACGAGTCCGCCAAGAAATCCGGCGGCCAGGAGAAAGACATATGTCAGTGGATCGGCAGTCGTAGGTTCCTCCTCGAGCTGTTAGCGCAGAAACAGCACCGACACCCCGAGAACGGCGATGACGGCGCCGGCGACCGCGCGCCAGCTGAGTGTTTCCTTGTAATAATAATAGACCATCGGCAGCATGATGATCGGCGGTAGCGACATGATGGTGGTCGCGACGGCGACCTCCGTATGCGCGATGGCGACAAGGCTGAATGTGATGCCAAGGTACGGTCCGAGAACTGCACCCGTCATCGTGAATCCGAGGGCTGCGCGGTTGTTCCGGTACACCTTGAAGGGATTGGGATACCAGCGGAGCAGAACGGCGATGGGCACGAAGAGGATCACCGCGCTTGCAATGCGTACCGTCGTGGCCACCATGCCATGGATGGGTGCTTCATTGAAGGCCAGTTTCGCGAAAATGAGTCCAGCCGCCTGTCCGAGGGCTCCGATGATCGCGTAGATCAATCCCCGCGGGGAGATCGCGTGCTTGTCCGTCGCCAGTCTCCGCCGTTCGAGTACCACGAACGTAATACCACCAATGGTGATCACCATGCCGAGGACGGCTTCAGTGGACAGGTGTTCGTCGAGGAACATCAATCCCATCACGGCGGTCATTGCGGGTACCAGCGACATGATCAGCATGGAAACGCGCGCGCCGATATCCTTGAAGGCACGAAAAAGGAAACTGTCACCGATGACAAGCCCGACCACACCGCTCCATGTGAGGTTGACGATCTGCGATGTGGACATGGTGAGATCGAGTCCGAAAATCCATATCGTCAGACCCAGCATCAGCAGCGCGAGAAGCATACGCGTAATGTTGACCTGGATCGATCCAACGCGCTTCGTAGCCTCGGTAAAGACGATGGACGTTCCAGACCAGAGGAATGCGGTGAGCAGGGCGCTCAGTTCACCTAGGAAGGGCATGTATGCGGCTCAGCGCTTGGAATGCAACGCAATGCGGTTGCCTTCGCAGTCGCGGAAAATGGCCATATAGCCGACCTCTTCCGAGATCTGCTGTTTGGGCACCAGGATCGTGCCTCCTGCGATCTCGACGCGCGTGAGCCAGGGCTGCAGATCATCGCCCGCGTTAAGATACACGAGTACGCCGTGTTCCGAAGGCTGATACCATTCATGCTGCATGATGGCTCCCGTCACACCTTCGCTCTGCATGTCACCGAGAAATCCCATACGTCCGCCGCCGACCTCCATTTCTTCTATCGTGGTCTCGAGCACGATTTCGTAGAATCGCTTCGCACGTTCGAAACCCACGACCGGAATTTCGAACCAGTTGATGAGGTTGTTCATGATGGCTCCGTCTGTGATGTCTGAGTGTGAAATTTGTCTGCCTGCGCGGAGGACATGCCGGATTTACAGCATGTCTTTGAGGAACTGTCCGGTGTAGCTGTCGCCGGCTTTCGCCACCTTTTCGGGTGTGCCCTGCGCTACGATGCTGCCGCCCTCATCGCCACCTTCCGGACCGAGGTCGATGATCCAGTCAGCGCATTTGATCACATCGAGGTTGTGCTCGATGATGATCACGCTGTGACCGGCCTCAATCAGCGCATTGAAGCAGCTGAGCAATTTACTGACGTCATGGAGATGCAGTCCGGTTGTCGGTTCGTCAAAGATGAACAGCGTATGGCCGTCACTGCGCGACGACAGGTGCAGCGCCAGTTTCAACCGTTGGGCTTCACCGCCCGAGAGCGTCGTGGCCGACTGACCAAGCCGCATGTAGCCGAGACCGACGTCATCGAGTACCCGCAGTTTATTGGCTATGCGCGGGACGTGCTCAAAAAAGACGAGGGCTTCTGTCACGGTCATGTTGAGAACATCCACGATGTTCTTGCCGTTGTAACGGATATCGAGGATTTCCTTCTTATAGCGGCTGCCCTTGCAGGACTCGCATTCCAGGTACAGGTCGGCCATGAACTGCATTTCAACCTTGATGTGGCCGTCCCCCTCGCAGACGTCGCAGCGTCCGCCAGGAACATTGAAGGAAAAAGCTCCGGGAGTGTAGCCACGCAGTTTCGAAGCTGCTGTGGAGGCAAAGATATCGCGGATGCCGTCGAACGCTTTGAGGTAGGTAACCGGGTTGGAGCGGGGCGTGCGGCCGATAGGCGACTGGTCCACCATTTCCACATGCTTGATACTCGAAGCGCCGGTGAATCCTGAGAAGGTACCGACCTCCTCTTCATAGGCGCCGTCGATTTCTTTTTTCAATCCGCCGTAGAGGACGTCGTGCACGAGCGTACTTTTTCCAGATCCGCTGACGCCGGTGACGCAGGTAAACACGCCGAGCGGAAAGTTCACGTCCATGCCCTTCAGGTTGTTCTGCCTGACCTGCTTGACGACGAGTTTCGTTTTCGACTTACGGCGGGACTTCGGTACTGCGATGCTGAGTTTGCCGCTGAGGTATTGCCCGGTGAGGGACTGCTTGTTCTTTTTGATGCCGGCCAGGGGGGCAACACCGATGATCTCTCCACCCGCCTCTCCTGCTGCCGGACCGATATCCACGATCAGATCGGCCACCTGCATCATTTCCGCGTCATGTTCCACCACAAGCACGGTATTGCCGCTGTCGCGCAAAGACTCGAGGATGCTGATAAGGCGAGTGTTGTCACGAGGGTGCAGTCCGATCGTCGGCTCATCCAGTACGTACAGAGATCCCACGAGTGCCGAGCCAAGGGATGTGGCGATATTGATGCGCTGCGACTCTCCGCCGGAGAGTGTATGCGAAAGTCTGTCGAGCGTCAGGTAACCGAGACCGATTTCCGTGAGGATGCGCAAACGTTTGCGGATCTCCGCGAGTATGCGGCCGGCAACATCCATATCGAAATCGGAAAAGGTCGCCGCATCGAAGAATTCATGCAGCCTGTCGATAGGCAGACGAACAAGCGTGCCAAGGTTCTCACCCGCCACGCGTACTGCAAGCGCTCCGGGCTGCAGGCGTGCTCCGCCGCAGGTCTCGCAGGTCGTGTACCCGCGGTAACGCGCCATGAGAATTCGGTAGTGGATCTTGTAATTCTTTGATTCCACCATTTTGAAGAAGCCGCGAATACCCTTGAAGCCTTTCGTGCCATTCCACACGAACTCGCGTTCTTCCTCACTTAAATCCTGATACGGCACGTTCAAACGTATCCCGTGATCTCGTGCGGTGCGTTCGAGATCGCGTTGATGTTTACTGTGCTTTGGCGTGCTCCAGGGCTGTATGGCTCCCTCTGCCAGTGTCTTGCCGACATTCGGCACCACGAGATTTGGATCGATACCAGTCGTGCGTCCGAATCCCTGGCATATCGGACAGGCGCCGGCCGGGCTATTAAAGGAGAACAGCTGTGGCTCGGGTTCGGTATACTCCGTGCCGCAGCTTCCGCACTCGAAGCGTGAACTGAACGACCATTCTTCTTCGTTTTCCAGAAGGCGAATGCGTAGATAGCCGTCGCCCTCCACGAACGCTGTCTGCAGCGAGTCGGTTAAGCGGGCAGTATCCTTGCCGGTCTTCCAGACCAGGCGGTCTACCAGTACAAGGACGTCGTCCTTCGCCGCATCGAGTGTGTCAGTGTCCTCGAGATTGATCAGTTCGTCTCCCACGACGACACGCACGAAACCTTGCTTGCGCAGGTTTTCGAGTTCCTCGTCCATGCTGTGTCCTTCATGCGCGTGCATGGGAAACATCACATAAAGCTTGCTTCCGTCCGGCAGGGTGGAGATGCGTTCCATGGCGGTGCGCACCGAATCGCGCTGCACTGCTTCGCCGTCATTGATGCACCAAGTCTTGCCGATCCGGGCGAAAAGCAGCCTAAGGTAGTCGTATACTTCGGTGGTCGTGCCGACAGTGGAGCGTGGATTGCGGCTCGTGGTTTTCTGTTCGATGGCGATGGCGGGCGCGATGCCCTGGATGAAGTCCACATCGGGTTTGTCCATCCGCTCAAGGAATTGTCGCGCGTAGGCAGAAAGACTTTCGACGTAGCGCCGCTGTCCCTCTGCATATATGGTGTCAAAGGCCAGGCTCGATTTCCCCGAACCGCTCACGCCGGTGATCACGATCAGCTTGTTGTGCGGAAGCTCGAGAGAAATATTTTTCAGGTTGTGCACACGGGCACCTTTGATGACCAGCGACGCATTATTCGTTGCCGCCGCTGCGGAAGCGCGCTTTTTCCCTTTTGATGCTGATGTGCGTTTTGTTGTCGGCATGTACTCTTTTTCGGATCGTGTCTGTATAAACACAGGATCAACCTCAAAAATTACCAGCGGGCGAAGGGAAATGCAAAATCTGTTTTCACACACTATATTTCCCCTATGCCCAAACACGTTCTTCTCGCCATATCGATCCTCACCGTTTTACTGAGTATGTACTCCGGCGCGCAGACGCGGAATATCACAAATGAGGTGGTGCGCGTGGACGCAGATTCCCTCCGCGACAGTTGGCACGCGGTACTGGCTGATGATGACGCCGCGCGGGTCTACTGTGCCTGGTCGCAACGCGAAGCGCATCGCGCTGTGATCCGCGTGGCGCTGCTCTCTCCCGGTAAAGAACATACCATTCGTCACATCACCATTCCGCAGCCCGGCAATTGCGAAGATGTGCGTCCCGCCCTGGCATGTCTCGGGAGCGGAGTGCTGCTGGTCGCCTGGCAGCGAGGCTGTGCGGGGAGTCGCAGAATCGTGTCGCTGCTGCTCGACTCACTGCTGCAGCCCCTCGGCGAGGTCACGACGGTCGCGGGTAAAATGAACCCGGTCATGCCTTCCGCGGGATCAAACCATCGGGGCGAAGCCCTTCTCGCCTGGCAGGATTTCCGTAACGGCAATTTCGACGTGTATGCACGACGCTACGATCGAGAAGGCACACCGATGAACAGGGATCTGCGTGTCAACAATGACGACGGCGCTGCCCTGCAGGGTCCGCCACGAGTTGCACGCGATAACAGGGATGATTTCATCGTGCTCTGGCCCGACAACCGGGAAGACGGCAAGTGGAAATTTTACGCGCAGCGTATCGAAGACGATCTTGTGGGAACGAACATGCTGGTGGATTCCGCACAACGCAAAGCGATGACGACGCTCGCATCGGCAGTACGATTGACGCAAGACAGCGCCGTGTTCGCCTGGAAAGATTATCGCGAAGACCACAGCAATATCTATCGTCGACGAGCAGACGTTCGTATAGGCGAGTGCTCGCTGGCCGAGCGCATCAACGATGACAGCACTGCGCGGTGGCAGCGTCTCGTGGTGATCGACAGCGATGGCAGGGGGAATGCCGTGTCGTGCTGGGAGGATTACCGCAACACCGAAATCAACCAGCGTGGTGACATTTATCTGCAGCCCTTTGCCCGCGATGGCAGTTTCCTCGGTGTGAACCAGAAGGTGAACACGCGCAACGACCGCATCGCCCGAAAGATGCCGGGCATCACGATGCTGTCCGACGGCAGTTTCCTTGTGATCTGGCATCAGGGAGAGGTTGGAGCATTCAACCTTTACGGCCAGTGGTACCGGTATCCTGCCGTGCGCATCGGAGGAAATTTTTGTCTTACCTGTAACGAATGACGGTCGTGCCGAATGGATAGAAGAGGATTTTTTAAACTCGGTTTTCGCCAGCTCAAGGACCAGGCTCGGAAGTCCGCTCCCGAGATCGTGCGCAAGGAGATCACACCCACGTTGATCGATGTCACCCTGCTCACCGAACATGTGGACAAGGCCGAACGTCTCGCGGACGAACTCCTCGCAGAACATTTTGGAGAACGTTTTCTCCGTCTGAAGCAGAGCCGGTTTGAGGGGCAGCACAACGGGGGTATCGTGCTGTTCGAAGGCAGTCTGTATCGTGATTACCATGACGGTGCGTCGCTGCTGTACGCCGCACTGAGAGAAATGGAAGATGAATTACGCATACACGAAGTGCAGAACGATCCCGTCCTGTTGCGCTATGTCAACCTTCTTCCGGCATTCAGCCGTACAGCCGACGTGTATCGCAAAGGGAAGTTGGTTCAGGCTTTCCCGCTGTATGAGGACGGTGAATTTGATATCGAGGGAGAGCATGGAAGCATGCGCGTCGGCGTCAAGGACAAACGCCTGATGGTGGTGCATTCCTCCTGCCCTAACGCAACCTGTGTGGCGCACCCGCCTATCGTTACCCCTGGCCAGCGCATCACCTGCGTTCCCAATGACATTTCCATCGTGATCGGGATGTAAAAAAAACCGGAGAGCAGTTCTCCGGTTTTTCTTTTCGTTTCAGCAAATCACTTGATCACCTTCTTGATCGCATCTTCATCGAAGCCGATTGTGACTCCGTTCGGACCGCGGACAATGGGGCGTTTTATGAGCATGGGATCTGCAGAGAGCGCTGAAAGGGCTGCTGCCTTGTTCAGTCCATCGACCTTTACCTTCCAATTGCCATCCTTGTAGGCTGCACCAGAAGTGTTGAACGCCTTGCGGTAACGATCAACACTCCCAAGTGCCTGGTTGATAAGCGTCTTGGGAGGAGTTTCTTCACGGACATCGCGGAAGACGCATGCCACGCTCTTGCTCTCGAGAAACTTCAAGGCCTTCCGTGTGGTACCGCAGGTTTTCAGTCCCCACACTTCTACAGCGTTCCCAGCTGGTGCCGGTTTCTTCACCTTGCTCATTTCTTTGTCGTGCGCTTCCTTGCTGCGGGTTTCTTGACGGCCGGCTTCTTGGCGACAGCCTTCTTCGCTACGGGCTTTTTCGCGGCGGCTTTCTTGACGGCCGGCTTCTTGGCGACAGTCTTTTTCGCTGCCGGTTTCTTCGCAGCGGCTTTCTTGACGGCCGGCTTCTTGGCGACAGTCTTCTTCGCTACCGGTTTCTTCGCAGCGGCTTTCTTGACGGCCGGCTTCTTGGCGACAGTCTTCTTCGCTACCGGTTTCTTCGCAGCAGCTTTCTTGACGGCCGGCTTGCGGGCTACGGTCTTCTTTGCTGCGGCTTTCTTGACGGCAGGTTTCTTAGCAACAGCTTTTTTCACTGCCGGCTTCTTTGCCGCGGGCTTTTTCGCGGCGGGCTTTTTCGCGGCGGGCTTTCTGGCCGCCGGCTTTTTGGCCGCCGGCTTTTTCGCAGCAGTCGTTTTTGCCATGGTCATTCCTCCTTGATATGAGAAGTGGGTGAATGTGACTCTGTGTCACGCTTTCATTTCTCTGATGCAATCAGGATAGCGGTCGGTCCGGAGTGTATTCCTCCAGTGCCTTGCGAATCACCGCCTTTGTGGACGGATGGAAATTTCCATCAAGGATCCACTGAATATAATCGCGGTCGCGTTCGATGATTTTGGATAGAGATGTGCCACGGTGTTTGCCAAACGTTATAATAACATTATTTCCGTCTCGCACAAGTTTCCCTTCCTCGTCCAGCCACGAAGGGTCTTTCGGATGCACGACGGATTCGAGTTCGGCAATTGTATGCGGCAAATCTTCGTATCGTTCGAGCTGTGCGAACAAGACGTCGGCTGTCGCCTGCACGTCGGCCATCGCACCGTGTGCGCCGCTATGTTCGCGCGCGCAGTAGAACTGCAGTGCAGCTGAGAGGTCCCGTGGTTCACGTGAATGAAAAATCGTTTGCACGTCGATGATGTGTCGTCCTTCCAACAAGAACTTTTCGCCGCAGCGCTGAAACTCCTGCAGCAGCAGCGGCAGGTCGAAGCGTCGCAGGTTGAAACCGGAAAGGTCGCAGTTGTCGAGAAACTCGATCAGACGCGTTGCGAGTTGCTGGAAGGTGGGGGCGAGTGCAACATCGGCATCGGTAATGCCATGCACCGCTGTGGCCTGTTCGGGAATGAGAATGGTGGGGTTGATGCGATGTTCAAAGCTGCGCGTCGTTCGATTCGGGAGATACTTCAGCACTGCGATCTCTACGATACGATCACTTTGCGTGTTGATACCGGTCGTCTCCAGATCGAAGAAGGCCAGTGGCCGCTTGAGTTCCAAAGCGTGTTGCGTCGGTGTCGACGTCACGATGCTGAAGATACCTCCATGAGCACATGGATGGAAAAAGATGCAGCGCGGCGGGTATGAGATGTTGTCCGCCTGTTTTCTTTCCAAAACAATTTACGTAATAATGCAGGAAAGCGAAATACGTTTTAATGAAGCGAAGCTGTGCGCAACGGCTTCAACGCAGCACGAGGAGAGCAGCATGATCAGATTACCTCAGCGCAGAGCGAAACGGAAATTCAAGGATGCGGGGCTTCCGCCCGGCACAGTCATATACACCGGTGAAGCGGAGGCGCAGACGGCGCAGCTGCGCGAACTCCAGTACACACGTGACGACGTTACCGACGAAGAAGTGGCGATCGAGGATCTTCAGCGTCCGCCTGAAGACAGCGGTGTCTGGTGGCTGAGCGTGCAGGGTGTCTCGGATGTCACGAGCGTGCAGCACATCGGTGAGTTGTTCGGCTTGCACATCCTCACCCAGGAGGATATTGTCAACGCGGCTCACCGACCGAAGCTGGAGCGCTTCGACAACTATCTCGTCGTCATACTGCGAGCCGTGCGTCCGGATGACAGCGGACTCCTCCATGAAGAGAATATGACCCTGGTGCTCACCGACCACAGCGTGCTGTCATTCAGTGAAACCATGCAGGACATCTTCTATCCCAACCGGGAGCGTATCAAGGCGACCAACGGAAGATTTCGCGCACGTGGCGCAGACTACCTTCTCTACACGCTGATCGATTCCGTTGTCGATCACTATGTGAATACACTTGAACAGATCGACGATCAGATTGCACTGCTTGAAGAAGAGGTTGTGCAGCAGGCCGATGGCGAGACCGTCGGAAAGCTCCACGATCAGAGACGCAATCTTATGCAGCTGCGTAAAGCAGTCTTGCCCCTGCGCGAAATCTTGCTCCGGCTGCAGAGAGATGAGACCGACATGATCGGTGAGGACATCAGCATGTTCCTCCACGACGTGGAGGACCATCTCCTGCATGTTCTCGACAGCATCGAGAGCGGTCGCGAGAACATCAGCGGATTGCTCGACCTCTACATGTCCTTCGAAAGCAATCGCATGAACGAGGTGATGAAAGTACTCACGATCATCGCGACGGTATTCATTCCGCTTACCTTCATCGCCGGGGTGTATGGAATGAACTTCGACGTCATGCCGGAACTGCGCATCCCCTGGGCCTACCCCGCCGTACTCTCACTGATGGCTGCCGTCGGTGTCGTCATGTTTCTTTTCTTCCGGCGCAAACACTGGTTGTGAGTCGGGTGTGTTTCTCATTTCAATTCTGATTATTTTGCGTTTGTTCAACTCACACATCCTTATGCAACGGACTGACTGATAAATCATGCAGAAGAAAAGTTATACACGGACGGGTCGTTCCTGCCGCGTCACGTTTTACCTGCCCGCCGATGTGAAGGCTTCGCGCGCATCGCTTTGCGGCGAATTCAACGACTGGAATCCTGATGCACATGTCATGGCAAAGAGGAAAGATGGTACGTTTTATGTTTCGCTGTATCTCGATGCAGGGAAGTCGTACCGCTATCGGTTTCTGCTTGATGATACGCGCTGGGAAAACGACTGGGAAGCAGAATCCTACATCCCCAATGATCACGGTTCCGATGATTCATTGATCACTCTGTAACAGCATCGACATCGGCGTTTGACACGGTGCCTCGCGAGGCACCGTTCGTATTATTCGTGAATCCACCGCCGCGCATCGGCATCATTCAGGAAAATAATGGGAATTTCTCCTCGAGTACGGTTGAGATAGAGTTGTTCAACGCCTACATTTCTTCTGATCGGTATGATCATACATCACCCTCACAGAGAAGGCATCTCATGCGCAGCATTTATTTCCTTGCGTTGATCGCGTGCGCCACATCGATTCTGCATGCACAGGAACATGATTTTATCGAAGGACCATTTGCATCTCCACAGGAACTGACGGAAACCTGCCTTGGCTGTCACGAAGAAGTCGGTGACGCCGTCATGGCAACGCGGCATTGGAATTGGCTTGGAAAAGAATTCGAATCCGGTGAACGGGGCGTGATTCGCCTCGGGAAGCAGAACTTCATCAACAACTTCTGCATCGGGGTCACATCGAACTGGCCGCGCTGTACCAGCTGTCATATCAGCTACGGCTGGAAGGATGGCAGTTTTGATCACAGCGATCCGAACAACATCGACTGCCTCGTCTGCCATGACCAGACAGGGACGTACAAAAAGACACCCACCGGAGCAGGCATGCCCGCAGAGGACGTCGATCTCGTTACCGTGGCGCAGAGCGTCGGTACGCCAACACGCGGCAACTGCGGCGTCTGTCACTTTGACGGTGGCGGCGGGAGCGGTGTCAAGCATGGCGACATGGACGATAGCATGTATGAGCCATCGGCCGAACTTGATGTGCACATGGGCGGACTGGATTTCGAATGTACGGAATGCCACACAACAGAAGACCACATGATCGCAGGCGCGGGACACGGTTCGATGGCTGAGGATATCAACCATATTTCCTGCATGGACTGTCACGACGACGAAGTGCATGAGAAGTCCATCCTGAACAACCACATCTCATCAGTCGCCTGTGAAACCTGTCACGTTCCCGCCTTCGCACGACAGGAAGCGACCAAGACCTGGTGGGACTGGTCCGCCGCGGGTGAAGACCGAGAGGCGGAAAAAGACAAGTATGGAAAGGAAACCTACAGCAAGAAAAAGGGCGAGTTTCGCTGGGAGAAAAACGTCGTTCCCACCTACAAGTGGACGCGCGGCAAGGCCGAGTATTACGTGCAGGGTGATCCGGTGAAGGCGGGCGCGGTTGTGGAGCTCAATCGTATCATCGGCGGTATCGACGATGCCGAAGCTAAAATCGCACCGTTCAAGGTGATGCGTGGCAAGCAGCCGTATGACAAGGAACACGGCATCCTGATCGTGCCGCATCTCTTCGGGAAAGACGGATACTGGAACACATATGACTGGGATTCCGCGTCACGTATCGGAATGACGGCCGCAGGACTCGACTATTCAGGATCGTACGGCTTTATCGAAACGGAGATGTCGTGGCCGATCAATCACATGGTGGCACCTGCGAAACAGGCACTGCGCTGTACGAGCTGTCACGGAAAGCGCGGAGAGCGCCGCCTGGATTGGAAGGCGCTCGGATACCGGAAGGATCCCATCACCCGCGGGACGCGTTTCGAGCAGGGATTGGCCAAAGCTCCCGAAGAATAGTCCGCACAGCGCACAATCAATTTATGGGTGTAGGATAAAAGAAAAGAGGTTGTCGTGAGACAACCTCTTTTTCCTCTCTTCATCTTCTTTTCCTGCGTTGGAGGGGATCAGACTGTTCCGGTCGGATCCGTCAGATAGTCGCTGCCGGCTTCCCAGTTGCACGGGGTGAGTTCACCAGACTGCAGAGCCTCGAGCACCCGAAGAGTCTCAGGGATATTGCGGCCTACGTCGAGTCCGTGTACCGTCGTCCACTGGATGATACCATCGGGATCGACGATAAACGTGGCACGCAGCGCGACGCCGTCTTCCTTGTGCAGTACGCCAAGCGCTGACGCCAGTTCACGCTTCGCATCGGCGAGCATGGGGAACGGAAGGTCTTTCAGATCAGGATGGCTGTTGCGCCATGCCAGGTGGACATAATGTCCATCGGTGCTTGCACCGAGAACCTGTGCGCCCTTCGCTTCGAAATCCGCATTCAGTTTTCCGAACTCGGCGATCTCGGTCGGACACACAAACGTGAAGTCACGCGGCCAGAAAAAAACCACCTGCCACTTACCGGCATAGGTCTTGTCGGTGAGATCGGCAAATTCTTTTCCAGGCTCCGTGTTCACCACTGCTTTCAGAGAAAACTCAGGAAACGTATCTCCTACGGTAAGCATTACTGTTCTCCTGTCACTAAAAATATTGTAGATGTATATGTTTGATGTTTATCGGCGAATGTGGTGAAAAGGCATCACATATATCCGATGTTGGTATAACGTCGGTGGTACAAAAACAATTCCTGAGGAAGCGAATTTCTTCACGACTCGGTGCATCATACGTATGTGGCGGTGAGGTCCGAAGCAGGATCTTCGTGCGTGCCGCTACAGGGGGATTTACCAGGTATTGAACGATATTACACAGGCTGTTTACATTTGTAGCTGCAGAAACAGAACACGAACAGGAGTTGATCATCATGGCTGAAGAACAACACAGCAAGGCACAGGAATTCGAATACAAAGCTGAGATGAAGCAGCTGCTTCACCTCATTATCCATTCTCTTTATACCCACCCCGAGGTGTTTCTCCGGGAATTGATTTCGAACGCCTCGGACGCATTGAACAAAGTACGTTTCATGCAGGTCACCGACGCCCAGGTGCATCAGCCGGATGCGGAGCTGGGTATCAGTATCGACATCGACGAGAAGAATCATAACCTCTCGATAGAGGACAGCGGTATCGGCATGACGCGCGACGATCTGATCGGACGAATCGGAACGGTCGCCAGTTCGGGTACCCTGGAATTCCTTTCGGCGACGAAGGGTGGTGAAAAGAAAATGGATGGCAGCGAACTGATCGGACAGTTCGGCGTGGGTTTCTATTCCGTGTTCATGGTCACCGACGAAGTCACGATCGAAACCCGACATGCAGATCCGGACGCAAAGGCCTGGCGGTGGACATCGAAAGGCGAAGGCACATATACCATCGAGGAAATCGACCGCAAGGAACGTGGTACGCGTATCTTTTTCAAGCTGAAGGAAGAGGCGAAAGAGCTGGCGAGCGAGTACCGCATCAAGGACATCATCAAGAAGTATTCCAACTTTGTCGATTTTCCGATCCATGTCGGCAAGGACAAGGTCAACAGCGTTGCAGCGCTGTGGCAGCGTAAGAAAGAGGACTTGAAGAAGGAGGAACTGGACGAATTCTACAAGTTCGTCGCAGCCGACTTCCGCGAACCGCTCGACCATCTGCACCTGCACATCGAAGGCCGCGTCAACTTCAAAGCGCTGATCTTTATTCCGGGCGAAGCCCCGATGGGCTATTTCGATCCGCGTGAAGAGAAGTCGCTGCACCTGTACGTGAACCGCGTCTTCATCCAGGACGACTGCAAGGATCTTGTGCCGGAGTATCTTCGCTTCGTGAAAGGCGTCGTCGATACCGAGGACCTGCCGCTGAACGTTTCACGCGAGGTGACGCAGTCGAGCCCGGTTACAGCGAAAATGCGTGAGATCATCACCAATCGCGTTCTCGGATTACTCGAGGATTGGGCCAAGTCGGATATCGACCGATACAACGACTTCTTCCGGAAGTTCGGTAACTACCTCAAGCTCGGCATTACAACGGAATTTGCGAGCAAGGATCGCATCGTGGACCTCCTTCGATTCGAAACCAGCAAGCTTGAAGCAGGGAAGGTCACTTCACTCAAGGACTATGTCGCGAACATGGGTGAGGAGCAGAAGGAAATCTACTACATCACCGGCGAAGGCCGCGACGTGGTGGAGAAACATCCGAATCTGGAATACTTCCGGAAAAATGCCGTGGAAGTGCTGTTCCTCACCGATCCGGTGGATCTTTTCACCGTGACCTCACTGCCAGAGTATGATGGCAAAAAGATGGTCTCCATTGAGAAAGCCGATATCGATCTCGGAAGTACGCAGACGGAGGGGGATGAAGCGGAAGCATTGAAGGGCAAGGAAGCCAAGGATATCCTCACACGTATCAAGGAAATCCTCGGTGATCGCGTAGAAGATGTGATCGAATCGAAACGACTCGTTGACAGTGTCGCCACACTCGTGGTGGGTGACCAGGGTATGGATGCGCAGATGGAGCGCATGATGAAAATGATGGACAAGAATTTCAGCGGGGCGAAGAAAATCCTCGAAGTGAACCTGAAGCATCCGCTGGTGAAGAATCTCGCTGCGATCAACGAGCGCGATCACGAAAGCCCGGTACTCAAGGATTCAGTGGAGCAGATTTACGACGGCGCGCTGCTGGTGGAAGATAACCTGCAGAATCCGATGGATTTCGTACGCCGGGCGATGGAGTTTATGGAGAAGGCAACGAGGGGGTAAGCCGAGTTAAGCGGACGCTGCGCGACTACTCTAATCGACTTAGGGAGCGCGCAGCTGTGCGGCAATGGCTTTCATGATGCCGTTCAGCTGGGCAAGACTTGGCTGAGGGTAATGGCGACCGCCAGTGCCCAGTGCGATGTTGCGAAGGCTCAGCTCGTGGCTTCCTCCGCGCATTGAAATAGTGAACACCTTGATGTCGCTTCTGACACCGAGATCGATGATGGCACTGGGAGTGCCCTGATCGCTCGCATTGTCGTCGCTGTCTGTGATGACAACCACCGCCTTTCGTACATGCGTTGATTTGCTCTGAAGCTCGAGGGTGGCGAGGTAAATGCCGTCCCACATCGCCGTAGCTCCGGTAGGAGTGAGGCTGTTCACCGCAGTACGGAGAGACTGGACGTCCGTGGTCGTATGCTGGTACACCGTGGCGTCCTGGGTAAAGAACACGACCGTTCCCTCATCGGCCATTCCATCCAGCGAATCCAGGAACGTATTGCCGGCGCTGATGAAATACTCTTTCATCTGTGTCGAGATACTACCGCTTGCATCGAACACCAGCGCCATGGAAAAATGCGCGGGTGTCCACGAGCTGTCGCCTCCGGTCGTGTCGACAGGGAAGACGACAGAGACAGCCGTTCCGATATCCTTGCCGGGCAGAACGGATACCTGCTCAACGTACTGGTTGCGAGGTGTCTCGATATCAAGCGGTGAGTCACAGGCCGAAAACACGATTCCCGTGATCAGCAGGACCCCGAGCAAACAGGCGATATATTGCGGCCGATCAGAATTCATAGGCGAGACCGTAGGTCATACCAAGCTTGTTGGTCTGGAACCAGCTGTCCTGGAAGCGGTACATGAGCATGCTGCCCTCTGCACCCACGACAATGGCGATTCGTTCCACGGGTCTGAACTTGAGTCCGACAGAAGCGCGGCCAAGTCCGCCGAGACGGAATGCTCCGCCGACCTGAAGCTGAAGGAAGGGGTGCACGTGCGGGAGCAGGGCATCTCCGTTGAACTGGTATACGGCCGTCGCCCAGTATGCCAGTGGATTTTGCTCGATCCGCACGGGCATACCACCTTCTGTTCCTGTCAGCAGTTGTGAGGAACTGCGCGTCCCTGTTTCAGTAATGCCGGTGAATGTTTGCGGGAATGCTTCCTGCCCTGCTTCGAGTCCGATCGAATGGTGCTCGGACAGTGCGTACATGACTCCGAGGTTTACATTGCGGAACCAGGATTCCCGTTGTGATGGAACTTCAGGTGCAGGATCGGATTGCAGTGCCACGTTGCGCGCGTACAGCGTCACGCCATCTGGTGTGGGAATGAGGTCGTAGAAGTAGACCTGCCGTTCGCGGATACGTTCGGGCTCGACAGCCGCCAGGCCCTTCGATGAGAGAGAGGCCACGGGATGGAAGCCCAGAGATGCCATGTTCACATCACGCATCACTGCGTCGTTCTCCACGGGAGCCGATGGAGCAGCAGCAGCGGGCGCAGCAGAATAGCGTGCGAAAGGTGCCGTGATGGGAATATCCGCCAGTGCGGGTGTTTCCTCGATGGTCAGTACCGTCGAGGGGCTGGAAACCACGCGTTCGGGGATGGTGCTTTCTTCGAAAGCAGTGAACGGGAACTGCGTGTACAGCAGCAGAACCGCGACCATGGCCGTGACGATCGATGCGCCTGTGATCCACCTGCGTTGCACAGCGCTGAGCCCCGCGGCCGCAGCCGCGCTGGAGGGAATACTGAATCCCAGAGCGCCGAACACGGCGGCCGTTGCGGCCGCTGGTGGATTGAAGGCATCTGTGTCATGCTGGATCGCCGTCCGTATGGCCAGTTGATCCTGCATTTCAGCCCGGAGGTCGCTGCTGGAGGCAAGTTTGCCGAACAGCACCTCTTCATGTGCGCTGTCGAGCTCACCGTCGAGGAAAGCATGCAGCATGCGGGCGTCCATATAATCCTGATGTTCATTCATCGTACTGTCATGTTCTATGTATTACTCACTAATTTCCTGGATATAGGGAGCAAGAATGCTCCGGATCTTCTGCTTGGCGCGGAAGATGCGCACTTTCACATTGGAAAGGCTGGAATCAACGACTTCTGCGATTTCCGCATAACTCAGGCCCTGGTATTCGCGCAGCACGAAGACTTCGCGGTATTCGGAGGGAATCATATCCAGTGCCGTGGTGATCAAGTTCAGCAACTCCGTTTTTTCCTGTGAGGACGGCTGTACCGATGTCAGATAATCCTCATACTCAACCGTCCGTTTCTTGTTCCGTCGCGTGTTCAGGCAAAGATTTCTTGCGATTTTGAGCAGGAATCCAGGAACATTCGTCATTTCCCGTTCCTGCTTCGCACACTCGTAAAAGCGAATGAAGGTCTCCTGATACACGTCCTGCGCTTCATCTCTGTTTCCAAGGAAGCGCAGACAGTAGGCATAGACGCGCCCCCCGTACCGTGCGTACAGCTCGGAAAATGCAGCCTCGGCGACCTCTTTTTCACCATCAAGGCGATAAAAAAGTTCGTCGTCCGGCATGGGATGTGTCGCGTTTCCGGACATTGGCGACGGCTATGACCTTCTCATTGACAAATATTCATTCGCATATTTTGCGATTGAACCGCGTGCAAGAACAATAACACATGAATATTTCGAATGTTACAGGGAATTGCAATACGAATGTGAATCCGGGAATTTCTCCGGCAGCACCGCATCGGGGCCAGGATCGCGCTGGAAAGGAGGCCAGGGCGATCGGATTGCTGCGATGCTGTGTGACTGAAATCGGATTTCACTGCGGGGCGTCGTATTTTTATCCGGCACTATTCAATCCAGAAGCTGTAATGTGGAGGATTCATGAAAGTATTTCCCATGCTCGTGCTTTGCACGATGACGGTCGGATTCATCGCCGGCTGTGGAACGACAGAGAAGGAACAAATGACACAGGAATTCAAAACCTTTCTTACGGAATTCGAAGCCCGGGTGAAACCCCTGAGCAAGGAAGCCGCAATCGCGTATTTCGATGCCACGATCTCGGGCGAGGAAGCCGCGTATCAGAAAGCCGCGGATATCGAAATCGAATTCAGCAAGCTGTTCGCCAGCAAGGAGGACTTCGCGAAGCTCACAAAATTCCGCGATGCGAAGGCCATTTCCGATCCGCTTCTTGCCCGGCAGCTGGAAGTGCTTTATTCGGCTTTCCTCGCCAAACAGATCGACGAAGCCAAGCTCGAACAGATGATCCGCCTGCAAAATGAGAATGAAAAGAAATTCTCGACCTTCCGTGCGGTGGTAAACGGCAAGCAGTATACCGACAACGAAATCGAGGACATCCTCCGCAGCAGCACCGACAACGCGGAGCTCGAAGCCGCCTGGCGCGCAAGCAAGGAAATTGGTCCGGTCGTGGCCGACGACGTGCTGCGCCTCGTACGCATGCGCAACGATGCCGCCCGCGAGCTCGGTTTCGACAACTACCACGCCATGCAGCTGCAGCTCAGCGAACAGGATCCGGAAGCAATCGCCCTGCTCTTCGACGAACTGGACGAACTGACGCGCAACACCTTCACTGAATTGAAGACCCAGATAGATACATTTCTCGCCGCACGCAACGGCGTCGCTGTCGAGGACCTCATGCCCTGGCACTATCAGAATCGATTTTTCCAGGAAGCACCGAAGATCTTTGCCAACGACCTCGACATGCTGTATAAGGACAAGGACATTGCCGCGCTCGCAACGACGTATTTCGCCGGACTCAATCTTCCGATCGACGACCTCGTGGCGAACAGCGATCTCTATGAGAAGGAAGGCAAATACCAGCATGCCTACTGCACCGATATTGACCGCGAGGGTGATGTGCGCGTGGTCTGCAACATCAAGCCGACCTACAATTGGATGAACACCACATTGCATGAATACGGGCATGCCGTGTATGACAAGTTCAACGACCCCGATGTGCCGTGGCTGCTGCGCGAACCGGCGCATACGTTCTGTACCGAGGCCATTGCCATGCTCTTCGGTCGTCTGGCCAGCAATCCCACCTGGCTCACTGAAGTCGCTGGTGTACCCGCAGAGCAGGTCGACGCCGTGGCCGAAGACGCCTTCAACTCCCTGCGTCTCGAACAGCTCGTCTTCAGCCGCTGGGCACAGGTCATGTATCGCTTCGAGAAATCCATGTATGAGAATCCCGAACAGGATCTGAACGCCCTGTGGTGGGAGCTGGTTGAGCGCTACCAGATGGTTCGCAAACCCGAAGGACGCAACGAACCCGACTGGGCGACGAAGATCCATGTTGCCCTCTACCCCGCGTACTACCACAATTATCTCATGGGTGAACTGCTCGCCTCCCAGCTGCACGCCAAGATCTGCAGCGATATCACCAAAACCGGCAACAGCCGGGGCGAGGCCTATGTCGCAAATTCCGCCGTGGGTACGTATCTGATCGACAACGTGTTCAAGCCCGGAAATCTCGAGCACTGGAACACCATGATCGAGAACGCCACCGGTGAAAAACTCACAGCACGCCACTACGCGGCACAGTTTGTGAACTGATCCCGCGCAAAAAGCGTATAATAAGAATGGGCCTGTCTCGCTTCGTGCGGGACGGGCCCATGTTTTTCAGTGGCAGGTAATCCTAGCGGACGAGCAGCATGCTCCGCCGAATCGTCTGTTCTTCGCCGCGCAGAACTGCGATGTACATCCCTGCCGGAAGATTTCCGGACAGGAAGTGCGCGGTGTAGCGGCCTCCGGCAAGATCTCCGTCATGAAGCACGGCCACCTCGCGTCCGCGGGTGTCGTAGACGGACAGGCGGCAGTATCCGGCTTGCGCCAGGGAGAATGGCAGTGTCGTAGAAGGGGTGAAGGGATTGGGATAATTCTGCGCGAGGTCCATTGAAAGAGGCTGCGAATCCTCCCGGACTCCGACCGGTGTGTCACCGAGCACGCGCAGTGTGATAGCACTTTCGGTGTCGCCGCCGAAAGAAATACTGTTCACGGAATTATCCACCGGACCCATCACATAATTCCCGAAATCCCTGTCCTGGTTAGGCAGCAGCGCCATGCCGCCGTGGACCTGCGCTTCGATCACATGTCCGGCGCGCACGGTATGCACCGTGGTATTCAGTTCGAACGTCGCAGTGACACCAGTTCCGCCTTCCTGCTGCAGGTGTCCGCGGGTGATCGGTACACGCGTATTCGCAGTCGGATCCACATCGAACAGCAGCACGTTGGTCTGTAATTGTGAACCTGTGCCGCTCAGCTGCAGGCGCACGCTGCCGGTGACGGCTGAAATGGTCATGTCCTTTGGCAGCGGCTCGCTGCTGAACAGCTGTGCCTGTGAACCGATCAGATTCACATAGGTGATCACCCTCTGACTGCGCGTGACCTGTGGCCTCACACGAAGCCCTTCATCAGTGAAATACAATGGGAGCTCTTCAACCTCCTCCGGCAGCGGTAGGGCCGACATCAGCCAGTACTCCGGTTCGTCCTCTGCGTACACATGCATTTCACCATTACCGGCATCGAACATCACTACGGCGCTGTCGGGAGAAGCCACGCTCGCGAGCGACTCGTCGCCTTTCAACCAGTAATCCATCCAACGCGCCACGACGTCGTTGACGAAGGTCGCCTGCGCTGGATCCGACGGCATGCTGTGTCCTGCCGGATAGAGCACGATGCGCTTGGGTCCGGCAACATTCGCGAACTGCCTGAGAGCGGCGCTGGGATCGAAGAAACCGTCGTAATAACTCACGAAAATCGCCACAGGTGTGGTGACGCCGCTTTCACGCGATTTCGTGGAGGCGTTTTCCAGGTAGCTGCGCATGTAGGTGAAGTCGCCGCTTTCGCGGGCGCGCGTGATCGAGTCGAGTACCGCGGGATCGAAATTCACGCTGGACGAAAGGGTTGCGGCGGCAAAGGTCCAGTTCAGTGCATTGTCTTCCAGCCAGTTTTCCCGGAAGCGCCCGTTCGCCACGACCGACACCACGGCCTGCACGCCCATGTCGTAGGCGGCGGCGTTCCAGGCGTGGATGCCGCCCTGCGATCCGCCCATGACGCCCACACGGTCGGCACGCACATCGGGCAGCGCCTTCGTGAAGTTGATCATGGTCTGCAGATCCGACAGCAGGTTCTCGGAAGTGAAGAAGTCGAACATGCCTCCGGAAGCACCCTGTCCTCGCACGCTGTACGCGGTGGCGACGTAGCCCGCATCGTTGAAGCCGCGCGCCAGTGAGGCGTTGTTGTTCTTGCTTCCACCGAAGCCGTGCACGAGAAGGACGGCAGGATAGCCGCCCGGCGGAGCCGGAGTGGAGGGATAGATGTAGAACGCGTCGAGAACGACATCGTCCGCCGCGATGATCGTGGTATCCTGTCGTGTCTGTGCTTCTGCGGACAGTGCCAGCGAGGCAATCATGCAAAGGAGGAAAAACTGCTTCATCATTCGCCCGAAAAAGGTGCTACCTGTAGTGTAATGCACACAGTATACGAAAATCCTTTAATTGAGAATACATGCTGCGGAGAGGGAAGGACTGCTGCATTGTCCGCCCCTGTGAATTTTCCGTATCTTTGACGATCTACGCTTCGGCGTTGCGCACAGTCCTTGCACCATTTCAGGTTGACACCATGTTACGTCGTGTACACTTTGTCATCACCACCGTGATCGTTTTCTTCGCCGTTTCGCTGACAGCGGACGAAGGCATGTATCCCCTCAGTGAGATTTCGCGTCTTGATCTGCAGTCCAAGGGACTCGAGATCCCCGTTTCCGAGCTGTACAATCCCGACGGCATCAGCCTCGTGGATGCCATCTGCCAGGTGGGAGGTGGGACAGGTGAATTCGTTTCCGAAGACGGACTGATCCTCACCAACCACCATATCGCGTTTTCCGGTGTCACCACCGCCAGCACACCCGAGCATGATTATCTTCGTGAGGGTTTCACGGCGCGAGCACGGAACGAGGAAATTCCCGCGGAAGGCTACATCTGCCGCATTACCGAAGCATATCGTGACGTGTCGGAGGAAGTGCTCAGCGTGGTCACTCCTTCCATGACGCCTGCCGAGCGCAGTGACGCCATTCGAGACAGGATGAGGACGTTGGCGAAGAAAGAAGAAGGAGACCGGGAAAACATCTCCTGCGATGTCTCGGAGATGTTCCCGGGTAAAACCTACGTCCTGTTCACATACCGCATCATCAGCGATGTGCGCCTCGTGTACGTGCCGCCTCTGAGCATCGGGAATTATGGCGGTGAAACCGACAACTGGATCTGGCCTCGCCACACGGGCGACTTCTCTTTCCTGCGTGCTTACGTGGCTCCCGACGGTTCGACTGCCGCCTACGCGGAAGAGAACGTTCCCTACAAGCCCAAGCGCTTCATCAAGGTTGCGCCTGAGGGCGTCAGCGAAGGCGACTTCGTGTTCATTCTCGGTTATCCCGGCCGCACGTACCGACATAAGACTGCGGATTATATCACGCTCTACGAACGCACCATTCTTCCGTACCTGACCAGCCGATATGATTACATGATCGAGTCGATGGAAGAACTGTCGAAAAACGATCGTGCCCTCCAGCTCGAATTTGCGAACATGATCAAGGGACTGGCCAACGCGACGAAAAACTACAAGGGAAAGATTCAGGGACTGCGTCGTCTCGGACTGGCCGGGAAACGCAGCGCCATCGAAGCGGAACTGCAGCAATTCATTTCAAACGACCCCGATCTGCAGAAGAAGTATGGAGAGACGCTCACACAGCTGCATGACGTGTACACCGCCTATGAAAATACGGCCATGCAGGAGATCGTGATCACGTTGCTGCGCCGAAACGGCTACTTCAACCTGCTGTCGTCGGTGACGAACGCGGTGGATAAGGGTGAGCTCAACGATGAAAAACGTGAACGCATGAACAAGTTGATCGAACGGCAGTATGCCGATCTGCACTCCGATGCGGAACTCGATTTCCTTGCAACGCTGATTCGTGATTTCAAAAAGGTACCCCGGCATCTGCAGCCGGCGTCGGTCGAAACGCTGATCGGTGCGCATGCAGACGACGACGCTGCTGCCGTCAATGCGGTCAAGGAGGCATTCCGGAAGAGCGCCCTCGCTACGGCAGACGGAATGCAAACTGTCACCAGCTGGGACCGCGACCAGCTTGCCCTGTCAAAGGACCCTTTCATCGCGCTTGCACTCGAAGTCAACCTGCTGAACCAGGAAATCGTGGAACGGCGTCGTACGCGCGACGGTGAACTCAAACGTCTCGAGGCGGAGTTTATCGATGCGAAAATGGCGTGGCAGCAAAAGGACTTCATTCCCGACGCCAACAGTACCCTGCGCTTGACATACGGCTATATCCGCGGTTATGCTCCGGCTGACGCCACGTATTATTCGCCGCTGACAACCCTGTCTGGTGCTATCGAAAAACACACCGGTGAGGAGCCCTTCAATCTCCCCGAGCAGCTTATCGAGTTGTACAACAAGGGTGAGTATGACAAGAAATTCGAAGATAAGCTGCTCAAGGACGTACCCGTAGCCATGCTGTATAACATGGACACGACTGGGGGTAACTCCGGAAGTCCGGTACTCAACGCCAGGGGCGAACTCGTCGGAGTCAACTTTGACCGTGCGTTCGAGGCGACCGTGAACGACTATCAGTGGAGCGAGGATTACAGCCGCTCAATCGGCGTCGATATCCGTTACGTGCTCTTCGTGGCGAAATACCTGGGCAAGGCCGACTTCCTGCTCGGCGAACTCGGCGTAGAATAATTCTCACGGGCGGCGCACGATGAACATTATCGTCCTCAACTCCGGCAGCAACGGCAACGCCGTCTATGTGGAATCCCCGCATACCGGCGCTGCCGTGCTGCTGGATTGCGGCATCTCGCGCCGTCAGATCGAACTGCGCCTCAAGGTGCACGGCAGGCATCTGCAGAGCGTACGTGGAATTTTTGTCACGCATGAGCATGGCGACCACGTGCGCGGCGTGCCCGTCACAACGAAGCTGTACCGCATTCCGACCTACCTGACCGAAGCGACCTTCCGCGGGATGTGGCGGAACAAACCGCACAAGGGACATCGCTTCATGGGAAACACCGAAGCGGTGACCATCGAAGACATTGAAGTTCGCGCATACCCGAAATCCCATGACGCGGCAGATCCGGTATTTTTCGTGGTGACGATTGACGGCCGCCGTTTCCTTTATGCAACAGACCTCGGGATGCATGACGCCACGGTCGCCGGGCTTCTCGGAGAGGTCGATGCCGCGCTCGTCGAAAGCAATTACGACGAACACATGCTGGAGACAGGGTCCTATCCGCAGTACCTGAAAGACCGCATCCGTTCAGAGCACGGGCATCTTTCCAACCATCAAGCCATGTCTCTCATCCGTGAGCATGCCAACGGCCGACTGCGCATGCTCATCCTCGGCCATTTAAGCGAGAACAACAACACGCCGGAAATAGTACAGCGTGAAGCGGACGCGTTATTCGATGGGATTCGGGGCAGTACGCCGCGCGTGGTTGTCGCATCGCGCTACGAGGTGGGGGACGTTCTTACCCTGATGTAAAAAAAATCCCGCGCGAGGCGGGATTCAATTTCTTCTTCAGTGAAACGCAGTGCCGGGGAGGGCTGCTCAGAGATAGGATTTTTTCATTTCCAATTCCTGTGTAAGGCGCTCGACGCCTTTGCCCGAAAGCCTGCGCTCGTTTATCACGCCGCTTCCGGCAGATCCGGCCTGTACGCGAGCGTGGGAGCGGTCCTGAAAACCTTTTCTCCACGATGCGTCATCGGCATCAGTGATCGTAACTTCTCCGGCCTTGTTCGCATCGATCTGCTGGCGAATACGGAGAATCGCATGCTCCTTTTTCTCAGCGAGGAGGCGGTGGATGTTCTTTGCCGCCGCGACCTTGTCTTCCATCTGGCGTTTGATTTCCCGGATTTTGCTGTCTGATGCCGCGGTGCGAGTCATGACGATGTCTTCAAACTTCTGCATGACGACTTCGTATTCCTGCTGGACGCGAGCCAGCTCCAGGCGTGAGTGCCAGTAGCTTTCGGGGTCCGAAGAGAGAAGGAAGTAAAAGGGAATGCAGACGCGGAAATCACGCGGGAGTCCGCGCACCGTCGCGTAGCCGGCGGGGTAGGTCGCTTTCATCGCGCTTTTCAATGCCGCCTGATCGAGATCGTCACGTCCCGAACTGACAGAAATCTCACTGTATACCACCGTACCTTCCGACGTGACGTAGGCGACGATTTCGCATACGCCTTCAATACCGGCGTTGAAGGCTTCCTGCGGATAATCCGGAAGCATGAAGCTCGGCTGTGACGCGGAAGTGAAACGCAGATCCTCGCCGTCCTCTGGAAGAGTGAACAGTGGTGGAATGAAGCCACGTGCTTTCGTGCTCGGCGCCTGGCCGAAGGAATGGGCCGTCAGTGCACAGAGGACGAATATGATAAGTGCAATACGCTGCATGGAGTGTCTCCGATGTCGGCTAAGTATGTGCAGCAAAAGGCAGGCTGCATCACCAGGTCCTCACACATTACGAGGAAAATTAGAAAAATGCAATGTTCTGATAAGAAAGCGTTAATTAAGGCCGTATTTGAGCAGCAGCAAAAAAAATCCGGCAAAGTTGCCGGATCCTAAAAGACAGATATTTCACGAAATTATCAGTGGCGGATGATCACGCAGTGGTGTTTCCCTGCGTGTTGCCGTGCTTGCGCAGAATCAGCCACAGACCGAACGCGACCAGGGGAACACTCAGCAGCTGCCCCATCGTGATCGGCATCGAAGGATCGAGGGTGGACTGCCCGGTCTTGAAGAACTCCAGAATGAAGCGCATTGCGAACAGCATCGTGAGCATGCTGCCGGTGAGACGTCCGGTAATCGCTCCCAGCTGCCGACGATAGAGATACATCATGACCAGGAAAATGGCCAGATACGCGAGAGCTTCATAGAGCTGCACGGGGTGTCGCGGCACATTGTCGATGCGCGTGAAAATGACAGACCATGCCACGTCGCTGGGGAGGCCGAGGATTTCAGAATTCACGAAATTGCCGAGGCGTACAAATATTGCTGCCAGGGGGATGACGAGCGATACGCGGTCGGCGGCCCAGAAAAAACTCATTTCCGTCGTCCGGCGTGCGTAGAGCAGTAAAGCGACGATGATTCCGATGGCGGCGCCATGACTTGCCAGTCCGCCTTTGGTGATCTTGAGGATTTCAATGGGATTCGAGAGATAATACTCTGGTCCATAAAACAGGCAATGCCCCAGACGAGCTCCGACTACAACGGCGATGAACACGTAGAGAAAGAGCTTGTTCAGCTGCTCGTCACTTCTGTTTTCGCGGCGAAAAACCCAGACCATGATGGAAAAACTGGAGATGAAGGCCAGGGCGAAAAGCAATCCGTACCAGCGGACAGTAATCCCGCCAATCGAAAACAGTTCGGGATCAACATTCCATTCGAACATATATCAACATCTGATTGTCGTGAGTGCTCAGTTGCTGCGCCAGTGCGCAGTTCAAGTATAAGAAAAATTCCCCGGAATCGAGGATTGCCATGTGCGCAATAACATCGCCCCGTTTCAGACGCCATGGCAGCTGAAACGGGGCGGGTTATGCTGTCAGGTCATCAGTATCAGTGAATCACGAGCAGGTTCGTGGTCTGAACCTGTGCGCCGGACTGCACGCGCACCCGGTAATTGCCCGTAGGCAGGCTGCCGGTGTCGAGATTAACTGTATGCGAACCGGCGGTCAGCTCTGCACGCATGCTCTGCAGCACGAGACGTCCGAGGTTGTCAAAAACATCGATCTGTGTACCTGCACGCGATTCCAGCGTCAGTCCGAGTGTGAGTCCGCGGCTGGAGCTGGTCGAAATCGGATTCGGGTACATGTAATCGATATGGAATCCATTCGCTGCCACGGGACGTTCCACCGAGGTGGTGCCGTAGGGATCGAAGTTCGAACGGAACTTGAAAATGTCGATGCCCGCGGTGTAGACGTCCGAAAGAGATGTATTGGAGAATGACGTCGATGTGGAGACGTTGGCGAAGTTGCTGGGTACGGCCTGCACCGTCCAGCTTTGAGCCATGTCGTCGGATACCCAGGCATTTGTCCCCTGGATGAACCAGATACGACGCCCGTTTTCTTCCATCTCAACGGTACCGCCAGTGCTGACCTGAATGGTATTGCGCTGCAGCCACGTGTCACCACCATCTTCGGTGACAGCAAGCATGTTGGTGCCGCCCAGGTTGGTTTGTGTGGTGAAACGGATGATGCCCCGCTTGCTGTCGGCGAATGCCATGTCCACCGAATGCTTGCTCGGCGTGGTGATACTCGTCCAGCTCTGACCGCGGTCAGTCGAGCGGTAGATCTTGCTGTTGTTCGTACCGAACCACAGCGTGTCGCCCGCGGCGTCGTATGCATTGTTCCATCCGGCTTCACCCGTTGGGGCATTTACCGGATTCGCGAGCGGTGTCCATGTAGCACCTCCGTCGTCGGTAGTCGCGATACCCCACACACCGTCCTTCGGATCGCCCTGCAGAATACCGTTATTGATGTCGTACATGTGTATCCAGTTTACGAAACCGGTGAAACCGGCCACGGAAGTACCGCTCCAGGTCGAACCGCTGTTGACAGTACGGAAAACTTCCGCTGCGCCGGTGCTCGGACCTGTACCCACCAGGGCGACGTTATTCGTTACGGCGTCGATGCAGTAGACACCCTTGCCCGAGGGGAAGCCCGAACTGTTGCCGACGCTCCACGAGCCGCCGCCGTTGAGACTGCGAACGAAATAATCACGGCTGGAGACATTTGCGGTTCCCCAGACGGAAGTGACCGAAGCGGCGTCGATGGACGTGAAGTAGGGTGCGCCGAAATTCATCGAGGTGTGCCAGGCATCGTTGAGGAATATGCTGGCACGGCCCATGAAGTAGTCCACATATTCACCATCGATGATTTCCATGCGCACGGGAATGTACCCTTCCGAGGTTTCCGGTTCATCGGAGAGCGCAATGTCGAATTCCACCGTTTTGGTTCCGAAGGTCTCGATGACACCGAGAGGAAAATCGTTTGCATCGGTGGAGATCGAAGGATCATCGAGATTGACGCGCAGGATGGCATTCTCCGAGGTGGGAGCGAGAACATTTTCCACCACGACTGTGACGTGTGCCGTCTGTCCCGGTTCGGAAAAGCGCGAACCGCTTTCGTAAGAGATGGCGAAGCTTTTCATGCGGACGCCGGGGATGTCGGTCAGATTTTCATTGAGAGATACAGCTTTGAATGCGTTGATGCGTCCGTAGCGCTTGCTTGCCGGCGAGGCACCGAAGCGATCAGACGTCACGCGGATCTGCGCGGCAACCTGGTCGGGTGTCCAATCCGGATGTACAGACATGACCAGCGCGGCGACACCGGCCGCCAGCGGGGCGGAGAAGGATGTACCGGTCGGGCTCGTGTAGCTGCCGCCCTTGCGCGTCGTGGTGATGCCGTTGCCGGGTGAGTAGACGTGGACGGAAGTGCCGTAAGTGCACCACTGTGAGGCGTTACCGTTGGATTCCACCGAACCCACGTTCAGCACGTGGTCGAGTGCCGATGGTGTGTGCGGGATATAGTCGTTATCCAGCGGATCGTTGCCTGAGGAACCGACCACGAGTGAACCCATGGCGGTGACGTCATCGACGATATCCTGAAGGGCCTTGACGATCGGACCAGTGCCTCCCCAGCTGCAGTTGATGATGTGGGCACCCATCTGCGCTGCATAGAGAATTCCGTCATAACCCGCGGCAATGCCTGTCGAACTGTTGGCCGCGGCCTTGATGGCGAGGATTTTGGAGCTGAACGAACTGCCCGCGACACCCGTTGCGTTGTCGGTGCGTGCTGCGGCACAGCCCGATGTGTTGGTGCCATGGCCGATCGCGCCGTCCATGGGGTTGTTATCGGGTATGGGACTCTGTGAACTGCCGTCACCGATGAAATCCCAGCCGTGCCAGTCGTCGACCTTACCGTTATTGTCATCGTCGATGCCGTTGTCCTTCAACTCCCCGTTCGTACCCCATTCACCGGGATTGGTCCAGATGTTTTCCGCGAGGTCGGGGTGCGTCCAGTCCACGCCCGAATCCACGTCGCCGATGATGATTGTGGAATCGCCTTTCGTGATGTCCCAGGCTTCCTTGAGCTTCATCACATCAATAGCCCACTGCTGTGCGAGCCGCGTGTCGTTGGGAGTGTAATGGAAGGGGAAGATGTAGTACGGTTCGGCGTATTCCACGCTCGGATCGTTGCTGACTTCCATGGCCAGCAGCGAGGGATTGTCGCCTGATGTATAGCGTACTTTCACCATGCGGTCGACGTTGTACCGCGGTCGCGCGGCTTTCTGCAGAGCGGTTTCTTTGTTCGTGTTGAAGGGCTCGACCTTTTCCGCGCCAATGCGTTCCAGCAGCTGATCGAGGCTTTGTATTCCGAGGCGCGCGCCGTCCGTCGTAAAGGATTGCTGTTCGCGCAGCTTGATAATCAGAAGGTTGGGAACGGTCTGCAGACGGCCTTTCTCCGCGGAAGCGGTACGCGGTGCATCGCGTTCGGGACTATCTGCCTGCAATTCGACAGTGCACAACAGCAACGCTGCCGCGCAAATAAGGGAAAGAATTTTCATGCATCACCTTGCGAGAGTGGGTGGGTGGCAAAAGATCCTTAAAAGATAGGGAAAAATAGCCGTAGGAATAAAGGCAGCTCGCTGCCTCCAACGCAGGAAGCCCCGGACTCGCGTCCGGGGCTTCTCCTGAGTCCCCGCGAACGCGGGGACGGCATGTTCATCACATCGGACGTAAGTCCGATGTTGTGTATCTACTCGGAAGACTTAGTTAATCACCATCACGTTACGTGCCACCGTCTGTTTCGGCGTCGTCATACGCAGCACATAACTGCCAGCCGCGAGGTTTCCGATCGACACGCTGGCGCTGTGCGTTCCGATGCCCAGCGTTGCGTTCACGACTTCGCGTACCTTGCGTCCGCTCATGTCGTACAGCGCGAGCACGACAGGTTCGGCCTGCGTAAGCGAGATTTCCGCCGTGAGGCTGCCCTGATAAGCGGAAGCCGGCTGCGGGTACACGGAGAGAATGCGCGGCGATTCCGGCTGTGAAATCGGGTTCTGCACGGAGACGACGGCTTTGTGCGGACTCTCGTACTTGAAGATTTCGATACCGGCAGCGAAGACCTTGCTGACGAAACCGTCATTCCATTCCGCCGCGTCGTTGACGAAGTCAAACGACAGCGGAGTGGCCTGCACGTTCCATGTCACACCGAGGTCTGTTGACGCATAAGCATTTCCAGAAGTCATGAACCAGAGACGTTCGCCTCCACGTTCGAAGACTACCGAACCATACGGCGCGGCGATGGTGGAAATAAGGCTCCAGGTGAGACCGCCGTCAGTGGTGACCGCCAGTGTATCGGTGCCCTGGCTGTTCTGTTCGGAGAAACGCGCCACACCCGTCATCTGGTCGCGGAAGGTGATATCCGTGGCATTCTTGCTCGGTACCGGATAGGACTGCCAGTTCTGGCCACGGTCCGTCGTCCGGTAGATGATGCTGCTGTTTGTACCGAACCAGCCATGATCGCCGATAAAGTCGTAACTGTTGTTCCACCCGGCTTCGCCCGTGGCGGCGGAAAGCGGATTGCTGATTGGTGTCCAATTGTATCCGCCATCCGATGTCGTCGCGATACCCCAGATGTTGCTGTTGGGATCGCCCTGCAAAATGCCTTCGTTGTCGTCGAACATGTGAATCCAGTTGACGAATGGCGTCATGGAGGCGACGCTGGTACCGGACCAGCTCTGACCACCGTCATTCGTGCGATACACTTCGGCGGCACCGGTTGTCGGACCCGTTCCAACGAGCGCGCTGAATTCGTCGATACCGTCGATGCAGTAGACGCCTTTTCCGTCGGGATAGCCGGTACCGAAGGCAAAGACCCAGCTGTCGCCGGCGTCGGTGCTGCGGATGGCGATATCCTGCGTAGGTACGCCATTCTCAGTGAAATCACCACTGACCCACACGTTCCAGCGATCAGGAATATCGATGGAGTTATAGGGATAGCGCAGATCGAGTGAGGTGTGCCAGCCGTCGGTCAGGTTCAGTTCGATACGAACAAGATCGAAGTCCAGGTATTGGCCGTCTGTGAATTTGAGAATGACAGGAATGTAGCCTTCCGACATGGTCGGATTCTCGGTCAGTGTCAGCGTGAACGAAATCGTCATTGATTCCATGGTATTCATGGCACCCAGCGTTGCGCTGGTCGTGTTGAGCGTGCCATAGGCCGGATCAACTTCGAGTTCCACCATGGCGTTGCTCGTCGGGGCGAGCAGGTTTTCGATCACGACCTGTACCGACGCTTCCTGTCCGGCTTCGGTGAACTGGCTGCCGGCCGAAGTCATCACGTCGTAGGATTTCACTTCGAGTCCGGGAATCTCATCGAGCGAAGCGTTCATGGAAAGCGCCTTGTAGGCATTGGCGCGACCGTAGTGCAGCGCTTCATACTCGGTACCGAACTTGTCCGAGGTAACGCGGATCTGCTTCAGCACCTGGTCGGGAGTCCAGTCCGGGTGAATCGCGAAAATCAGTGCGGCAAGTCCCGACATCATCGGCGCTGAGAAGGACGTACCGGTCACATTCTGGTAGCCGAAACTCATGCGCGGTGCAAGCACGTCGGTACCCGGAGCATACACATGCACCGAACTGCCGAATGCCGCCCATGGCGAGGCTGAGCCGTCCTGTTCGATGGAGCTGACCGAGAGTACGTGGTTGAGAGATGCAGGGATGAAGGGATCGAGATCATTGTTGATGACGGCATTGCCCGCGCCGCCTACCATGAGCGCACCCTTCGACCATGCGTAGTCAATTTCGTCCTGCAGTACCTGGCTGATCAGTGCATTGCTGCCCCAGCTGGCGTTGATGACCTTGCAGCCCATGTCGGCGGCGTAGCGCACGGCCCAGTAACCGGCCATGCCGGTGGTGTTGGCATCATCCTGCACCTTGATCGGAAGGATCTTGGTGTGGTAGCCGATACCGGCGATACCCTTGCCGTTGTTCGTGCGAGCAGCGGCAACACCGGCACCGTTTGTGCCGTGTCCGTTGAAGTCCATCGGGTCATTGTCGGGATTCGGCGCCTGCAGCGTGCCGTTGCCGATGAAATCCCAGCCGCGCCAGTCATCGGTGTAACCGTTGCCGTCGTCATCGACGCCGTTGTCCTTGAGTTCACCGTTGGTGCCCCATTCACCCGGATTGACCCAGATGCTGCCGGCGAGGTCTTCGTGGTTGTAGTTCACGCCCGAATCGATGTATCCGATCACGATGGTCGAATCGCCCATGGTGATATCCCAGGCTTCTTCCATCTTCAGAGAAGCGATGGCCCACTGGGTGGAGAGGCGCGGATCGTCCGGGGTGTGGGTGGGACGCAAGTTGATGAACGGTTCGGCGTATTCCACGGCGGGATCGGCCGAAATCTCCTCTGCGAGGGCGAGGGCGTCCACCGGAGCGCTGTAGCGCACGAGCATGATGCGCGCGAGGCTTTCTTCTTCAGGTGAAGTATAGCCCTTACGCAGCGAAAGCGACGGGTGCAGCGCTTCGACCGATGTGGTCATGATGCGATGCAGCACCTTGTCGATGTTCTGAAGGCCGAAGCTCTTTGCTCCGGGTGCGACAGACTGCACATTTTTCAGTTTGATGAACATCATGCCGGGCACGAAATCGGCCTGCGACAGGGAAGTGTTCTTCCCCGGACGCTCGACTTTCTCGGCACCGGCTACGCTGCAGAGCAGCAGCAGCAATGCGATAACGGGTACGGCTGTACGCATAAGCAATCCAATAGCTATGTGTAAAAATCGGTTGGCTAAAGTGACGTAATATACGCTTTGCGTCCGCCAAACGTAAGGGAGTTGTCCGTACCCGTTTACAGCTCGAATGCCTGGTCTCCAGGAACCGGCAATATCCGGCCATCTGCATTTCCTCACATCCCGATTCTCCGTACTTTTATGGATTCATGTTACCCGATGACAAGGAACCGTCATGCCGTATCGTCACATCGTTTTCATCCTCCTTCTAATTACCATCGCTGCTGCGCCGGTCACAGCGCAGAACGGACAAAAGCGTCCGCTGCCGGCGAAGCTGGAGCAAAAGCTCAAATCCGCCATGGAGCAGCAGCAGTCCCTGGACAGACACCTCATTACCGCCGAAGAGATGATGGCACTCAAGCGTGTGTATGCGCCGAAAATCTCGCCAGATGGCAAGTGGGTGATGTACGGTATGACCGCCCTCGACATCGAGGAAAACCGTGGGAATGCAGATCTGTATTTGGTGTCGACGGACGGACTCCGACGCAAGCAGCTCACCGCTTCTCCCGGAGGTGATTTCAACGGCGTCTGGTCACCCGATGGAAAGGACATCGCCTTTCTCTCTTCCCGTGACGGCGCACCGCAGATCTACCGCATCGCGATCAGCGGCGGCGAGGCGCGCAAGATCAGCGACGTGGAAGAAGGCGTCAGCAACCTCAGCTGGTCGCCCGACGGTCGCTACTTTGCTTATACCTCCGATGTGAAACTCGATTCCACCGAACAGGAAGTGCATGCGAAGTACGACAAGGCCAACGTGCGCATTTACGACCGCATCCATGTACGGCACTGGGACGAATGGAACGACGAAAAGTACCGCCACCTTTTCATCATGCCTGTCGACGGTGGTGAGCCGCGCGACCTGATGGAAGGTGAACGCTGGGAAACGCCGATGAAGCCTTTCGGCGGTGCCGAGCAAATCGCCTGGTCGCCCGACGGCAAGGAAATCGCCTATGTCTCGAAGAAAGTCGATGACTATGCCGAAAGCACGAATTCCGATATCTACGTGGTCGACATCGCGAGCGGGAAGGTGCAGAACATCACCGACGGCATGCCGGGCTTCGACCGCGATCCGCTGTATTCACCAGACGGCAAATGGATCGCTTTCCATTCCATGGCAACGCCGGGACACGAGGCCGATCGCAACCGCCTGATGCTGTATGACCGCTCCTCGGGTGAAGTGACCGAATTATCCCGCACGCTCGACCAGTGGGTGGGCAATACAGTATGGGCGCCGAACAGCGAGGAACTCTATTTCTCTGCCGAGGATGGAGCCACGGTGCAGGTTTACCGCATCGCGGTGGACGACGGTGCTTGGGAAATTCTCACCGGCGGCGTGTACAACCATGATGCCGGTCTCGATATCTCCCCCGATGGCGAAACGCTCGTGTACGGCCGTCGCAACTTCAACGCTCCGACAGAACTCTTTGCGCAGGAGGCCGAAAAGGACGCTCGTCCGCTGCCGCTGACGCAGGAGAATACGGCATTCATGTCCACCGTGAAGCCGGTGACCATCGAGGAGCGCTGGATTCCCAGTACCGATGGCAAGAAGGTGCAGACCTGGGTGGTCTATCCGCCGGACTTCGATCCTTCGAAGAAATACCCGATGATCACCTACTGTCAGGGCGGACCCCAGGCCACGGTGAGCCAGTTCTTCAGCTTCGCGTGGAATTTCCTGCTGATGGCCTCGGAGGGCTATGTTGTCGTGGCGCCGAATCGCCGCGGACTGCCGGGCTTCGGTCAGGAATGGAACGACGCCATCAGCAAGGACTGGGGCGGCATGCCGATGCAGGACATCCTCGCCGCTACCGATGCGCTGCTCAAGGAACCGTTTATCGACACGAAGCAGGTGTCGGCCATCGGCGCCAGCGCCGGCGGCTATGCGGTGTTCTGGCTTGCGGGCAACCATGAGGGACGCTTCAGCTCCTTCGTCTCGCACTGCGGTGTGTTCAATCTCGAAAGCATGTATGGCGCGACCGAGGAACTGTGGTTCACCAACTGGGAAAACGGCGGTCCCTACTGGGATGCCGCGGTGAAGCCGAATTACGACAAGCACTCTCCGCATCGTTTCGCGCAGAACTGGGATACGCCTATTCTCATTATTACGGGCGAATATGACTTCCGGGTACCCTACACGCAGAGCCTCGAAGCCTACACGGTGGCGCAGGTGAAGGGCATTCCTTCAAAGCTTATCGTGTATCCGAAAGAGAACCACTGGGTCCTGCACCCGCAGGAACAGCTGATCTGGTTTGAGGAATTCTTTGACTTCATGGGGAAGTACAGGAAGGATTAAACAGATTGGAAGAGGATTACTCGGATGCTTCACCACGGATTACGCGGATTACACGAAGGGCTTTAATGCGAAGGCACCATCTGTGAAATTGTGAAGCAGGGGTATCCGATTCCGTCAAATAAAACGCCCCTTCATGCTGTCATGAAGGGGCGTCCCTGTACGTGGCGCTTCCTGGTAATGACGTTACTTCAGCATCACCATTCGCCTCGT
>PKTF01000018.1 GCA_002869275.1 Ignavibacteria bacterium
CAGCAGACACGGACGCTTACAGCGACCTTTGTGTCGAGCTTCACGGCCTTCGGCAGCACGGTCGAACGCCGTACCGTGCTCATCGCTGAAGTTGTAGTCCCAGAAATCAGTGTCGAAACCGCGAGCTTCGGTGCGACGGTGGTCGGACAATCCGGCGGCACTGCGACCGTACTCATCCGCAACGAAAGCGGATTGCCAGTGGATATCGACGCGGCGGGCACGAGCACGACATCCTTCGTCGTGCAGAGCCTGACCCCGGCACCGCCGGTCACCCTGCAGCCAGGACAGACGATCACCGCCGTGGTGGAGTTTCTGCCTCAGGCTGTGGGCACGCTATCCGACAGTCTGCTTGTGGAGTCCGGCGCTCCCTGCGCATTGACTGCAAACGGACTGCTTGACGGCGAAGGCATCCCCCAGCCCATCGTGGATGCGACACTGAGTATCGGCGATATGTCTGCGAAGGTGGACGAACTGCTCGACATCGCCGTCATGGTGGACAAGGACCTCGGTCCAGCCCAGATCACAGGCTGGGCGGGAAGCATCAGCTTCAACCGTACGATGCTGTATCCCATGGAAGTCGTATACGAAGGCACTCTGTCATCCGCCATGCAGGTACAGATGCAGTACGACAACGCCTCGGGCACTGTCAGCCTTACCGCGGACGGAGCGGAAGTCTCCGCCGGCGCAGGGACGCTGGTGATCGTGCGCTGCCGCGTACTCGTCGGCAATGCCATCAGCACTCCGGTCACACTGTCGAACGACTTCGGCTTCACCAACGGCTATGCCTCGGTTGTCGGTCGCCAAAGCGGCAGTTTCGACCTGATCGAATACTGTCTGCCGGGTGACCGCCTCGTAACCGACCGTCCGGGCTTCATCCTGCATCAGAACCGGCCCAACCCGGTATCGGTGAGTGAGAAGTCAGTCACTGCCATCAGCTACAATCTGCCCGAGGAAACCTCGGTCGTGCTCGACCTCTACGACATGATCGGGCGCCACGTCCGTCGCATCGACGAAGGACACCGCAACGAGGGCTTGCACACGCTGAACCTCGACATCACGGACCTGAAACCCGGCACCTACGTGTACGTGCTGCGCAGCAGCGCACACACGGCGGTGCGAAAGATGGTGGTCGTCCGGTAGCAGCGCCAGATCACGACACGTCGGGGACTCAACCCCGACAACGCTCTCAATAGCGAAAAGCCCCATCCTGCAATGCAGGATGGGGCTTTTCATACAAACGAGTCCCCCCGACGCGAGTCGGGGGGACGGCACATTCATCCGCGCGGACGTAAGTCCGCGCATTCATATCACAACACAATCATTATTCATCAAGCGAATATCAACTCAACCACGCGTGTTGCGCTTCTCAACCACGCGCGTTTCGTTTCTCGTATGCACCCACGATGATCACGAATTCCCGTTTCGCATTATGTTTACGAAAATGATCGCGAAGCTGTTTGAGTGTGCCGCGGCGTACTTCCTCTTTCGGCAGGGTGAGATCGCAGGCTACGCAGGCTGAGCGTCCGTTGCCGAAGGACGCGGTGAGATCTTCGAGCACCTGCACGAGGCGGTAAGGTGCGTCGAGAAAGACGACCGGGTCATCGAAATTGCGCAGTCGCTGCAACTCGCTTTTTCGCTCGGGCCGCTTGGGGGAAAGAAATCCGTAGAAGTAGAAGCGGTGAGCGTCAAAACCCGACAGTGCGAGCGCCGTGGTAAGAGATGTCGGACCGGGTACCGCCGTGACGCGTATTCCCGTATCCAGCGCCTCCGTAAGCAGATGCGTTCCCGGATCGGCGAATACCGGCATGCCGCAATCTGAGATCAACGCGATGTCCTGTCCCATCGCCAGGTCGAGGACGATCTGCTCAGTTTCCTCGCGCTCGGTATGTTCGTTGACCTCAACGAGTTCCTTCTCTACTCCATGCTCCCTCAGCAGCCTGAGGGCTGTTTTTCTCTCCTCACAGGCGATATAATCGACAGACTTGAGCGTTTCGATCGCGCGCAGCGAGATATCCCCGGGATCGCCAATGGGCGTACCGACGATATACAGCGTTCCAGTCTTCATTGGCTCACCTCAGTGTCCTTGACCGAGGCACTGCCATCTTTCGTTCCCGAGTGCCGCTGCGGCTCATCCCGTTCGAGCTGTGTCCCGGTCCGTCCCTGCTCGCGCAGAATGGCTGCAGCAACCGCCAGGTCTTCCGGAACGGTAATTTTGATGTTTGTGGCGCTCCCTTCAACCACGCGCACCGGGTGTCCGATGAACTCTATCAGTGACACATCGTCTGTCGCCTCGATGCCCTGTTCATCCGCATGCCGGAAGGCGTCCAGATAGAGCGCCGCACGGGCGCCCTGAGGCGTCTGCGCCTGCCAGACGGCATTGCGGTCGATGGTTCGGGTGATCGTGCCGTCACGGACCTCCTTGAGCGTGTCACGGGCAGGTACGGCCAGCACAGCGGCTCCTGAAGCCTGGACAGCATCCGCGACGGCCTGCACATGCGCGGCCTGCACGCACGGGCGTGCCGCGTCATGCACCAGCACGACGGTATCACCCCCTTGCACTGCCCTGATGGCGGAGGCGACGGAATCCTGTCTGCGCGCACCTCCGGGCACGATGCGTACAGGTACGGACAGGTCAGCCTGCTCGACCAGCGGCTTGAGCGACGATTCCTCCCCCGCGATGATGATTTCGCGGCAGCGTTCCATGCGGGCGAAGAGATCGAGCGTATGCAGGAGAACCGCGCGTCCGTGCAGCGGAAGGAATTGCTTCGGCGTTTCGCTGTTCATACGTGTGCCGCTGCCCGCGGCGGGAATGCATACGGTGAATTCTGTCATATCTCCGGTCCTGAAACGGGACAGGCGAAGAACCCGCCTTCGCCTGTCGATTGAATGGAAGCTCTGTACAGCGTCAGATGATAATCATGGCATCGCCGTAGCTGAAGAGGCGATATTTGTCCTTGATGGCTTTCTTGTACGCCTTCATCATCAGGTCGTAATCGGTAAACGCCGCGACGAGCATCAGCAGGGTGGATTTCGGCTGATGGAAGTTGGTGATCAGCTTATCGGTGATCTTGAAATCGTAGGGCGGATAGATGAACTTGTCGGTCCAGCCGCGGGTCGGCGCCAGCTGACGCATGGTGGTGACGCTCGACTCGAGTGCGCGCACCGTGCTGGTGCCGCAGACAAAGACGTTCTTCTTTGCTTCCTTGGTCTTGTTCACCGCGCTGCAGGCCTCGGGCGGAATTTCGTAGTACTCCGAATCCATTTTGTGCTTGGTAAGGTCCTCGACCTCCACCGGACGAAACGTTCCATGACCGATATGGAGCAGCACCGACGTCACGGAAACACCTTTTTTCTTCAGGCGACCGAGAAGCTTCTTGGAGAAATGGAGTCCTGCGGTCGGAGCGGCCACGGCACCCACCTGGCGGGCGTACACGGTCTGATAATTGTCCTTGTCCGATTCCTCCGGGTCGCGCTTGATGTACGGAGGCAGCGGCGTCTGGCCGACGTTGTCGATCAGCTTGAAGAAATCGCCATTGTAGTTGAAACGCACCGTGCGTCCGCGCGAAGTGGTATTGTCGATCACTTCGCACATCAGCTTGTCGGAAAAGTAGATCTTGTTGCCGATACGCACCTTGCGGGCGGGATCGACGATCACATCCCACAGGCGCTCGTCCTTGCTCAGCTCGCGCAGCAGAAACACTTCGATCTTCGCGTTCGTCTTTTCCTTGCGGCCGATCAGCCGTGCGGGAAATACCTTGGTGTCGTTGAGCACCAGGGCGTCACCTTTCTTGAAATACTCATGTATGTCCGCAAACGTGCGGTGTTCCACATCACCGGTGTCGCGATGAATTACGAGCAGACGCGATTGGTCGCGCTCATCCACCGGATATTTGGCAACGAGGTTCTTGGGGAAATTGTAATCAAAATCGGAAAGTTTCATGGGTTCCAGCCTGTTGATGTTGGAAACGGTCGCAGCGGCACGTGCAGACAGCACGCTCATCCCCAGAGGAGGCGTGAAGTGTTTGCTCCTTCCTCGCCGCATTCTTAAAAATACGAAAATCTGGAGGCGTAGTCAATATTATTGTTGACGATGTGCCGAAAATCACCTATCTTGCGGGACACCCCTCTTTTCGCCTTCCCATGTTCTTCCCCGTTTTTGTCCGCTTATCACATCCTCGGCAGGATGTCCGTTTTTTGATTTCTGTGCGTATTTCGACAATTTTAAAGGATACTGTTGTCGTAATTAACGGCGGCACGACAGATGAATACAGAGCAAGGAGCAGGCGAGCATGATCACACCCCAGCTACTTAATCCGAAGAGCATCGCGGTTATCGGCGGATCCAACGACATCCACAAGCCCGGCGGCAAGGTCCTCAAAAACATCATCGATGGCGGCTTCACCGGTGAACTGTATGTCCTCAATCCCAAGGAGAGCGAAGTACAGGGCGTACGCAGCTTCCAGAATCCTGATGATCTGCCGGAAGTCGACCTCGCCGTTATCGCTATTGCCGCGAAATACACGCTGCCCGTGATCGACGTGCTCGCCAATAAAAAGAACACGAGGGGATTCATCATCCTCAGTGCGGGGTACAGCGAGGAAAGCGAAGCCGGCGCCGAACTCGAGCAAAAGGTGGTGGATATCATCGAGAGTGTGGGTGGTTCGCTGATCGGACCAAACTGCACCGGCATCCTCACACCGCATCACAACAGCATTTTCACCGAACCCATTCCGAAACTCGACCCGAAGGGGGTGGACTTCATTTCGGGATCCGGCGCGACCGCATGCTTCATCCTGGAAGCAGGGATCCCGAAAGGACTCACCTTCGCCAGCGTGTACTCTGTGGGAAACAGCGCGCAGATGGGTGTCGAAGAAGTGCTTGCGCATCTGGACGAGACGTTTGATCCCGAGTCCAGTTCCCTCGTGAAACTTCTGTACATTGAAACGATTACCGATCCCGTCAAGCTGCTCAGGCACGCGTCCTCCCTCATCCGCAAGGGCTGCCGCATCGCCGCGGTGAAAGCGGGTTCGTCCGAGGCCGGCAGCCGCGCGGCATCGTCGCACACCGGCGCGCTGGCCAGTTCCGACGTGGCCGTCGACGCGTTGTTCCGCAAGGCGGGCATCGTGCGCTGCTACGGTCGGGAAGACCTGATCACCGTGGCCTCGATCTTCATGAGTCCCGAACTCACCGGCAGGAATATCGCCATCATCACGCATGCCGGCGGTCCGGCAGTCATGCTCACAGACGCGCTGTCCAACGGCGGCATGAACATCCCGCATCTCGAGGGTCCGGCGGCGGAAGAACTGCTCACCCACCTCTTCCCCGGGTCGTCCGCGGCCAATCCGATCGACTTTCTCGCCACGGGAACTGCCGCGCAGCTCGGTACCATCATCGATTTCATCGATACGCGCTTCGACGAGATCGACGCCATGGTGGTGATTTTCGGCACGCCCGGACTGTTCGAAATCTACGACGTGTACAACGTACTGCATGAAAAAATGCAGACCGCGCGAAAGCCGATCTATCCGGTGCTTCCATCCACACTCACGGCCCGTGCCGAAGTGGAGGACTTTCTGTCGAAGGGACATATCAATTTCCCTGACGAGGTGAATTTCGGGTCCGCTCTCGCACGCGTACACCACACGCCGAAGCCGGCAGCTGACACGCAGCTTCCCGAGGTCGACCACGCGGCCATCCGTGGCATTATCGAAAAGGAACAGGACGGTTACATCGCGCCATCCTCCATCCAGGCGCTGCTCGATGCGTGTGGCATTCCACGTGCCGGTGAGGCCGTGGTGAGCAATGTGGATGAGGCTGTCGGTGAGGCCGAGTCGCTTGGCTTCCCGGTGGTGATGAAGGTCGTGGGACCCGTGCACAAGTCCGATGTCGGTGGCGTGGTGCTCAACGTTGCTGACGCTGAAACGGTGCGCAGCGAGTTCGAGCGCATGATGCAGATTCCCGAAACAACCGCCGTGCTGCTGCAGCCCATGCTCAGCGGCACCGAACTGTTCACCGGTGCAAAGAAAGAAGAGCCTTTCGGACACATGGTGCTCTGCGGATTGGGCGGCATCTTCATCGAAGTGCTGAAGGACGTGAACGCAGGCCTGTCTCCACTTTCGCACGAGGAAGCACTCTGGATGATCCGCAATCTCAAGGGATACGGCATTCTGAAAGGCGCTCGCGGACAGGAACCCGTCAACGAAGACGCCTTTGCTGATGTGGTCGTGCGGCTTTCGGCCCTGCTCGACGCCGCCCCCGAGATCGTGGAACTGGACCTCAATCCCCTCCTCGGTCGAACGGATGGCGTGACTGCCGTGGATGCTCGTATTCGCATAGAGAAAGGCTGATCGCCGTCATGTCACGCAGCGATGAACTCCGCGCGTGTCTCATGGAGGCGTTTCCCCTGAGGGATATCGAGATTCCCATCGATACGAGAGTGATCCGGCTGACCACGGCCGAGGATATCGAACAGCTCATCGACCGCATCACGCAGGATGAATTTCAGAAAGACGAGCGCCTCCCGTACTGGGCCGAACTCTGGCACAGCGCGGTGGCGCTCGCGCATTACGTCGAAGAGCATCCGGAGAACGTCTCCGACAGGGAGACGCTGGAAATCGGCTGCGGACTCGCCCTGCCCGGCATCGTGGCCGCCATGAACGGCGCGCGTCTGACCTGCTCAGACTTCGAGGAGCACGCGCTGCGGGCCGCAGAGTTCAACCTGCTGCAGAATCTGCCTGACTCCACGCCCGATATTCAATACATGGATTTTCGCCAGCCTCCACCCCGGCGCTGGCCCGTAATCCTCGCCGCCGACGTCATATACGAACAGCGCTTCATCGAACCTCTGGCACATTTTCTCGACAGCGCTCTCACTCCCGACGGCGCGATTTATCTCGCCGAACCCAACCGCGTCATTGCCATTCCGTTCTTCGAGGCATTGACAGAACGCGGCTTCCGCTACCAACGACATTCCCGCATCACTGCGTTGCATGGCCGTGATGTGGAAATCAGCGTATACGTGATTACGCGGGATTAGAATGGATTACTCGGATGTCTTACCACGGAATACGCAGATTACGCAGAGGATCTCATCCATTGGGGGGACTTGCTGAACTAGTGCGTCATGCCGAGTAGAAGTTCGCCTGTGCCGAGCGACCTACTCGGGGTGACGTTGTGATTACTTAATCCCTCTGTGTAATCCGCGTAATCAGTGGTGAGGCATCCGAGTAATCTGCCCTAATCCGTCTTAACCGTTTTCCTTCAACCACTCCCGTATCCTCGGCCTGCGCGGATCATCGGTTTTCCAGCGGGTGGGACATTTGAGTGCGGCACGGAAGGAGGCCGCGGCATCCTTGATGCGATCGGCGGCGATATAGGTCAGCGCCAGCTCGAAACGATGGCGGAAAACGTCGGGCCCCAGTTTGATCGCTTTCTTGAAATATCGGATGGACTGCTCGATACTGCCGTCGGGCAATGAACCGAGAAACATGTTCGCCAGCTGCCGTTCGACCCAGCTCACGTCGGAGACCTCCCGATGCCATGTCCCGTAAATTGTGAGAGCCACCTGGTTGTTCGGATCGAGTTTTAGCGCGTGATTGAGTTCGTCGCGGATGTTGTTCGCCAGCTTCACTTTCTCCTTTCCACCCTCGAACATACCCACGCTTCCCCACGACGCAGCCAGATAGGCATGGGCGTTGGCATTCGCGTTGTCGGATTTCACCGCGGCCAGTGAGTACTCCACTGCCTTCCGGTACAACGCCTCCTTGCGTTCGGCGTTCGAGGAACCATCGCCGTCGTTGATCATGTGACTGGCCAGACGCCACAATACAGCGGCATTGTTCGGGTGCTTCTCATGAAGTGCTTTCAGAATTCCGTGCGAGGCGCGGTATTTCGTCTGCTCAAACAACACATCACTGCGTCGCAGCGCATCCTCGATCGATTCATCCACCGCATTGACTTCAGCGGACCTCTGTGCATGCAGAATCGTCGGGATGAGAAGGGTGAGAAGCAGGAGGGGGAAAAAACGCAGGTGTATCATTCAGCTTCCGTCTGGTGAACAAGGTCCGCGCGATGGCAGTATCTGCTATCCCGCCGCGGGCGAGTCAGCAATACAACACGGCGACATCAATCGCGGTTTCGCCAATCTATGAAAAAATCCTTGCGGATCACGTGAGTTTTAGGTGAAAAAAACGGAACTTCATCAACATCTGCCTTGCAACCATGACCGGAATGGTGCGTATTTTCACGCAGGGATTATTCACTTCCAGCGTATATCATGAAAACTCTTCTTCTCTTCCTGCCGATTCTCGTTCTTTCTTTCCACTCTGCGTATGCACAGCACTCCCTGCGAGGTGTCGTCCGCGATGCAGAAACAGGCGAAGCACTGCAGTTCGCCAACGTCTGGATCGAAAACAGCCACAAGGGAACGACCACCGATCGTGAAGGACGGTTCGTGCTGCAGCTCGGCGCCGGCGACCACACAGTCGTGGCCAGCTACATCGGGTACACCAGCAGCCGGCGGACGGTGCGTCTGCCCGCTGAAAGTGCGCAGAACTTCTCGCTGAGTCAGACGAGCATCGAGATGCCGACCGTCACGGTAACGCCGGGAGATAATCCCGCCCTCGCCATCATCCGCAAGGCGATCGCGGCGAAGGAAGTCAGGAAAGAGAAACTGCAGAACTACCACCTGACCTCGCATACGAAACTCAGCGTGCGCGTGGAAGGCGCGCTGGAATCGATGATGTCCTCCGACGGCAGCAGCGTGACCATTACTTCCACCGTGGGTGAGGACAGCACATCGACGGCCACCGACAGCACGGGCAGACCGCTGCCCATACTTCTCGAATCGCAGACCGAGGCCTGGTGGGCAAAACCCGACCTGTACAAGGAAGTGATCAAGGCGCGCAAACAAAGCGCGATGATTCCCACACAGGGAAATATCATGATCAGCGCGTTCTTCATCACGGATCTCTCGGCCGACGATATGGAACTCGGCGAGGGCATGCCGCTCGTCCTGCCAATCTCCGAACGCGGCCTGGACAGCTATTACTATCGCCTGATCGGCACGACAACACTCGACAGCACGACACTGCACATGATTGAGATTTCACCGCTGGACGAGGACGATCCTCTGCTGGAGGGCATGATTTATATCGCAGATGGAAGCTGGTCGCTTTCCATGGCCGACGTCCGCATCAACGATGCCGGGCTGCCGACGCTGTTCGACGCCATCGGATTCCGTCAGCATTTCCGCCGCTTCGACGGAGATTTCTGGATGCCGGTGGATGTGCTGGTCGAGGCCTCGATCGACGTTCCCATCGTGGACATCAAGCTTGATATCGATGGAATGTCCGTCCTGCAGGACTACAGCATCAATGAAGCGATCAACGAAGAAATCTTTGACCGCACAAGGATCAAAGTACTGAAGGAAGCCGACGAACGCGATTCCACCTACTGGCTGTCGCATCAGAAAATCACGAACACACCGGAGGAACAGCTGGCGTACCGCAAGGCCGACACGGTGAAAATGAAAATGGACTCCGTTAAGTACAGCGTGGGATTAACCGACTTCGTGATGGGCGGCATGACGGGTTCCGACGACGCGCGTTTCACCTTTCCCGGGGTGCTCTCGCTCTATCGCTTCAACCGGGTCGAAGGACACGCCCTGTACGGTGATTTTGGATTGAACATGCCCGAGAGTCCGCTGCGCCACCTCGACGCCGGACTCGGTTACGGCTTCAGCGATGAGCGTGTGAAATATCACTTCGGCGCCTGGGTCGCGCTGTTTGATTCACCGGAATTGACGCTTTCAGCTGAGCGCTATTACAGACGCGATTTCATTGACGCTGCGAACGACGCCGCGGGCGAGATGTTCGTGACGCTCTTCAACCTCACCGACAAATTCGATTACCGCGACTACTTCTATCGTGACGGTTGGAGCGCGCGCCTCGCATACGACCCGCTGCTGCTTTTCCCGATGAGCATTCGCGTCGCGGAGGATCGGTATTACAACGCGATGGTGAACACCGACTGGAGTATCTTCGCCGGTGACAAGACGTATCGCGACAATCCCCCGATCAACGAGGGACGCATCCGAAGCGTGACGGGTTCACTGAGTTTCGACAACCGCGACTTCATCGACAATGCGGGCGAAATCATGCGTTTCGGTGCGCGCAATCACATTCCCACCATCACCGCGGGATGGCATGAGGCCGACATTGACGGCGACACATGGAACATCCGCACGCTGGGCGGGAGACTCAACGGCACGTTCAGCCTCGGTCGCATTGGAGTGACCTCGTACCGATTTGCGGGCGATTACGCCGACGGCGCGCTGCCCGCACAAATGCTGTACAACCTGCAGGGTTCGATGAACTGGCTCACCTGGCCCAACCGTTTCCGCACGCTGGGTTTCCGAGAATTTGGAGGCGACCGCCGCGTGACGGCGTATTTCTCACACAGCTTCCGCGACTGGCTGTTCCGGCTTTCGAACATCCCCTACCTCGACACGAGCGGGTGGGAGCTCCGGCTGTTCGCCTCTGGCGGCTGGACGGAAATGAGCGCCGAGACGCAGACACTGCAGACCGTGGATGTCCGCGCGACCGGTCCCGTGTTCTGGGAAGCCGGTTTCAGCATCGAGCGCATCTTCAGCGTGTTCCATGTGGATCTCGCCTGGCGGTTGAACCACTTCAGAGACGGTGAGAATTTCTACGTCGGGCTGGGATTTGGATTCTGAGGATTTGAAGAGGATTACTCGGATGCCTTACAAAGATTACGCGGATTACACAGAGCGTCTATATCAATTGAGGGGAACGTGCAAGTCCCCCCATTGATAAAAATCATCTGTGTAATCTGCGTAATCCCTGTTGGGCATCTGAGTAATCCCTTGCTAATCCCTCCCTCCAGAGGTACTTTTACACATTGACCTGTCGCACTTGCCTCGACTGCCATGAAACTGCTCGTCACAATCCCTGTATACAACGAAGAAGAAGCTCTTCCGGTCAGCATTCCCACGTTGCATGCGTTCCTTTCGGAACATCTGAGCGACTATGACTGGGTGATCGAAATCGCGGACAATGCGTCCATCGACCGGACGCCCGAAGTGTCGAAAAAGCTGACCGAGGAGCACGACCGCGTGCGTTATCTCCGGTTGGAGCAGAAAGGACGCGGCCGCGCGCTGAAGAAGAGCTGGACGGAATCCGACGCCGACATCGTCAGCTATATGGACGTGGATCTTTCCACCAATCTCGAGTCCTTTCCCCCGATGATCCATGCCCTCGCGCATGAAGGATATGACATCGGTACAGGTTCGCGCCTGATGAAAGGTGCCAATACCGAGCGCAGCTTCAAGCGGGAGTTCATTTCCCGCTCTTACAACCTCATGGTCAAGGGCATGTTCTTCACCCGCTTCTCCGACGCACAGTGCGGCTTCAAGGCAGTGACGCGCGAAGTGATCGAGAAGCTCATCCCGAAGATCGAGGACAATGTGTGGTTCTTCGACTCCGAGCTGCTCATCATCGGCGAGAAATGCGGGTACCGCATTTACGATGTGCCCGTGAAGTGGATCGAGGATCTCGACACGCGCGTGAAGATCGTCAGCACCGCCGTGGATGATATCAAGGGACTGCTCCGGGTGCGGAAGAAATTCTGGGGTGGGGAGTATAAAGAGCTGCGGAAATCGTGATTCTGTAGATCCTGAATGGATTTCTCGGATGCCTTACAGGGATTACACGGATTACACAGAGGACTTTTTCTCGGGACCGGCTTGCAAGTCGGTCCCTTTGTTTTGATCCTCAGTGTAATCTGCGTAATCTTTGTAAAGCATCTGAGTAATCTTTCCCGAATCGTTTTGACATTTCCATGACATGACGATCGCTCACGCTTCATAGGTTGCGGGCAGAACAATACGGAGTCCACCATGCGCCGTCTCAAACTGCTGCTGCTCATTCTGCTGATCCCAGCCGTTCTCCAGGCCCAGCAGGACACCCTGGCGTACGACCACCTCCCTTTCGCGATGTATGACACCGACACCGGCTTCGGGGCCGGATACAAGGGCGTCCTTCGGAACGCGCTGGGCGCGAGGGAATCCTTCGACCTCACACTGTTCCTGAGCACGAAAGGCGAACGCTGGGTGCGCATCGGCTGGTCAATGCCGGACGCCGAGCTACGGCAGGGCAGCGCCTATCCCTTCGCCGTGGACGTGGTGGCGGACTACGACAAGATGATCACCAACAGCTTCTTCGGGGTCGGACCGGACGCGCATTTCGACGACAGGGAGATCTATACCTACGAGCCGTTGGAACTCACCGCCGCTTTCAGCCGTGGCTTCTCGTCGAAACTGATCGGCACGATGCAGCTGCGCTTCAAGCGCGTGTGGTCCTATGCTTTTGACAGGCTCGGCGCACTTGAGACGCACCCCGACAACAGTACTTCGGCGGATCTTTGGTCAGCCACGCTGCAGCTGCGGCACGACACACGCAACAGCGTGCTGCATCCGTCCCGTGGAAGCGTTCTGCAGGCCGAAGTCGAGCGCGCTTTCCCGGTAACCGCCATCGCGAAGACATGGACGCGTGAAGCCCTGTGGGCGCAGTACTACACCGAGTGGAAATCGGTGATCATCGCGCTGCGCACGGGAGTGCAGTCCATGCAGGGCGACGATATTCCCATCCAGCACATGCTTCCCATAGGAGGCAACCGCACAGTACG
>PKTF01000314.1 GCA_002869275.1 Ignavibacteria bacterium
CCCTACTTCGCCTTTATTCCACTGCATATCTTTTTCGCCGGACTTGTCACGTTCTTCGTTTCGATGTTTCTGCCGCTGAAAAGCAATCTCGCGTGGGTACGCGGCAAGGTGCTGCGTGAATATGACCGCGTGGGTTCACTGCTCGAGAAGCAGTTCCACGCCCATGACGTCGACTTCCAGCCCATGCTCGCGGCACCACAGGAGCGGCGAGAGCAGCTGCTGCGCTTCACCACGCTGCCCCAGGTCATCATCACCGAGGTCGAAGATTACATTTCCATCCGCAACTGGGTGGAAGGAAACACATCGAACCCCTTCGTCCCGATCAAGTTCTACTTCCGCTACCGCATTTCAGCGGCATACGGAAACCTGATCCAGGGACTCGTTTCGGGCGGCGCGGCCATCCTGATTTTCGTGATCGGGCTGCGCGGACTCAAACTCATTCCGGCCGAAGAGCCATCGTTGATTCTCATGGCGCTGTCCATCGAGTTCATCCTGCTCATCGTCCTGATGGTCACTTTCGCCGGATCGGCGCAGGAGGAACGCCTCGACCGCGTGGTCAAGGAACTCGAAGCCGAGCAGCGCGACGCCATCAAGCATCAGACCGATACACTGCATGAGGTACTGGGCGGAGCGCGGGCCGGAGGAGGCGGCAGTGGCGGCGGCAGCGACAGCATTGCGGAATTCGAGGAGCAGCGTCTGCTCGACGAAGTGCTCAGCATGATGCTCAAGGAAGCCGAACGGAAGCGGAGCGTGTAAGTGGACAGCGACCAGATTTTCATTCCCCGTCCCGACGTTCACAAACGTTTCGACAGCGTCCTCACTCGTGGAGACGAAGAGGGACTGCAGCTCATCTGGCTGTTCGGTGAAACCGGCCAGGGCAAGACCTGGTTTCTCAAGCATTACCTCGACCAGGTGCACGAAAACACGCTTGTCTCCTATGCGCAGTGCTCGTCACCGCTGGGGAATCAGTCCACCAACGTTCTCAAGCCGCATCAGCCGCTCAAGGATATCTTCGAAGACCTGCTGGCCAACCAGGCCAGCAGCAAGCGTAAGCTGAACCTTGTCAAGAACATCTCGCTGACCGTACTGGCGATCATTCCCATCGTCGGCGACCTCGCCTACGGCGTGAAGGAAATCCGCCGCGACCTCAACGAATTCAAAAGCGGCAAGCGCGAAGTCGATTTCTCGAATTTCGTGAAAGAGTACTTCAACGACCTGCGCACGATCGCTGAAGAAACGCCGATCCTGCTGGTCATCGATGACGTGCAGTGGTCCGACATCCCCACGATCGAGGCGCTGCACAAGTTCTTTTCCGAAGCCGAATACCGCAGCGCGCGCATCACGATGGTCCTCAGCGCACGGCGCGATGAAATAGAAGCTTCGACCGAACTGCTGTCGCTCTACACGCAGTATTCCCAGGAAGCATTCTGCGCGGAAGTCACTCTGCCGCCCTTCAATCCCGATCAGATCAGCGATTACTATCATTCGCGTTTCCCGCAGTCGCCGTCCCAGCCCGATCTTCTGCTGTGGCTGGAAAAGAAGACCGGTGGAAACCCCTTCTTCCTGCAGTCGTACATCCAGCATCTGCTGGTCGAAGACATCCTCGACCCGCGCGGAAATATCACCGGCGACCTCGAGGGCTATCGCGGGCTTCCAGCTGAGATCCGGCTCGTTTCCAGCTGGCTGATGAAGTCGCTTTCCGACGAGGACCTCAACCTCCTGCTCACCGCGTCGGTTCTCGGTTTCAAATTCTCCCTGCATGAACTCATGCACCTGACACAGCGCTCGTCGCTGGAACTGATCCGCGGACTGCGCCGCATCCACACGAAACATGGCATCGTGGAGGCCGTCGGTTTCAAACTGATCAACGGCAAGGAGTCCACCGTCTACCATTTCACCCAGCACGCGATTCATACAGCGCTGTATAACGAACTCACGGCCGAAGAGCGTGAAGCGCTGCACCGCATGACCGCGCATTACCTGAACGATCTGCGACTCGCACGCGGCGGCGACGAAGACGCCCAGAATTCCATCGCTTCGGCACTGATGCTGCATTCGCGCCTGGGACACGAGCCCGAGCTGGAATACCAGTCCATTCTCATGAAGGCGCAGCAC
>PKTF01000234.1 GCA_002869275.1 Ignavibacteria bacterium
CATCCCAAATCCTATCCCACGGCGTAAACCGTGGGAGGAAACGAATTACAAAGACTGGGTCTTCTCCGCATCGAGCACCGTTCAAACTTATTGCCCACCCAGCACCAGCATGTTCCTGCACTCAACTCCTGACCGGGTTCTCAGGACATAGAAGTACATGCCGGGCGTCCATCCCGAAACGTCAACGGGTATGCCGTGCCTGCCGGCGGACCTGCGCTGGTCGAGCAGCTGCACTTTGCGCTGACCGAGGAGATTGTATACGCTGAGCACGACATGCATCGATCGGTCGAGGGAGAATGGAATGAGTGTTCTGCCGTGTACCGGATTCGGATGATTTTGTGCAAGGTGGACGGCACTCGGAAGAAATGGTGGCGGACCGGCTTCCGTGATGTCGGAGAAATAGGCGCTTCGAACAGCCGTTGCCGCGTTGCGAAGCGCCGTGATGCTACCCGTGGCATCTGCGCCCTGCCCGACAATCGTGGCGGTTACGACACGCTGCGTATCGCCGGGCTGGAGACTGAACGGGCCGCTGGAGAAAAGCATACGCCGGTCGCCGGGCTGGTGGAGGATGCCGTCCACCCATCCGCTGTTCGCAACGGGATCACCGGCAAGAGGGAAGCGCACCGTCTCGGATGTGTTCGGATCAATGTATGAGGTCCCGTTCCAGAGCAGGCCGCGTGCATAATTGTACATCATGGTCGCCCCATATGACTCACCGAGCGAGGGGTCACTGTATGTGGAATTCCCGTTGATATAGAAGGCAAAAGCGCTGAGCGGCAGGTTGCGATATCCTTCACGGAGTCCCTCGTCGTAACGTGCGACATCTCCCGGAGAAGGGACGATAGGATTCTGCAGGGCCACGATGCCGATCGCGGGTGGATTTGCGCCGTAGATGTCATCCGATGGTTTCCCGTTGTAGCAGTACATCATGGACAGAGAGGTATCGACTCCGACGAAATCATCGAATGCGTCTCCGAGGTCAGGATCGACCCAGCGTGCCAGGTAAACATCTTCGACCGCGTTTCTGCCCTTGTTGATCACGGTGTATTCCATGAAGAGGGTGTTCTCGAATGCGGGATTCACGTCGTCTGCCCAGGCATGGAACTGGATCTCCAGTCCCATGGGCTGCGAGCCATACACGCGGGAGGTCCGCTGAGCATCGAGATCATTCGCCACGTACCAGCTTTCGCAGGTACCGTGGGACAACGGCGCATCCGTCGCCTGCGAGCCTGACAGCCAGTTGTTGAATGAGGGAGTGTAGCGTCCATCGCCATTGTGATCATGGAATGGTGCTCCGAGGTCTACAGGCCATTGTTCAAAGTCCTGCCGAAGGAGCTGCTGCTCCGTCGTGGATAGACGTGCATACTGAGCAGCATCCATGGCCTTCGCCATATACACGCGGTGCCTGGGATCCATCGGATTCGAAGCGAAACCGTTCGGGAGGATATTACCGGCCTGCCACCCTGCACGATAGGTGGTACCGCTGACGCGAACCTGACCGTCCACCCGGCCACATATCAACAGCCCCTCGTTGAAGAGGAGGTGTTTGGCCGAACCCAGAGGCCACTCGAATCCCGAGGCATCGGTCAGCGGATTGTGCGAATGTGTCCCGTTGTTCGCGATCCAGGTCGAAAAATCCTCCGTGTAGAAGTACATGAAGTTATCCTGGGCAGTGGTGGTGCCGGATTTCTGCATGCGCGTTCCCGGCTGCTGTCCAGAAGCAGCCGCCGCGCACAGCAGGATGCAGGTGATCGTCAGAGCGTATTTCATGATGGTCCTCCATGCTCCTGATTGGTGTCTTCAGGAAGCTAGAACCTGCCGGAAGAGGAGTTGTCACGAAAATGTCACAAGTGGAAATGCAACCGGCATACAGCATACAGCATACAGCATATGGCATATGGCATATGGCATATTGCGCTTTGCCGCCGTTTGCCGCATCTTTGTGATTCGTACCGTATCACCAGAATCTGCGATTGTGTTATGAAAGAACTCACCACCGAAGAACTCAAACAGCTGTTTCTCACCGTGTTCAAGCCACGGGTGACCGATAAGGTCCTGACGATCATCGCGGATGTGCCGGACGAAGCCGTGCCCGACCACAAGCAGTGGAGCGAG
>PKTF01000075.1 GCA_002869275.1 Ignavibacteria bacterium
CAACTGATCGTCTCAAGAGTTTACAAGAACGGGATCCATATTGGATCCCGTTTTTCGTTAGATGACAGTCTGTTCGTCTGCGTGATAACTCGAGCGCACAAGTGGACCTGATTCAACATGGGAGAATCCCAGGCCAAGCCCGCGTTCCTTCCAGACGGCGAACTCCTCCGGTGTCACATAGCGATCAACAGGGAGATGCTTTTTTGTGGGCTGCAGGTACTGGCCGAGCGTCATGATATCGACGTTCACCGCTCGCAGATCCTTCATCACCTGCAGAATCTCCGCCTCTTCTTCGCCCAGGCCGAGCATGATGCCCGTCTTGGTAATCAAACCCTGCTCTTTGCACATCTGAAGAACGTCGAGCGAACGCTGGTACTTGGCCTGTGGCCGGACACGACGGTAGAGGCGCGGCACCGTTTCCATATTGTGATTGAAGATATCCGTGCGCGCATCGATGACGATCTGAACTGCTTCTCGCTTGCCCTGAAAATCGGGTGTGAGCACTTCGATGCGGCATTCGGGGAGCCGGTCGCGTATCGCGCGGATTGTCTCCGCGAAGATCGTGGCCCCGCCATCAGGCAGTTCATCACGGTTCACCGACGTGATCACGGCGTGACGCAGGCGCATACGCTCTACTGCTTCGGCGACACGTCGAGGTTCATCTGTATCCAATTCGAGAGGCCGACCGGTTTTCACGGCGCAGAATCCACAGCTTCTGGTGCAGATGTCACCGAGAATCATGAATGTCGCGGTACCGCGATTCCAGCATTCTTCCATATTCGGACAGCGTGCGTCCTCGCATACCGTGTTCAGACGCTGTTCATCCATGAGACGTCGAATCTCGGAGAATTTCGTACCGAGAGGGACCTTGATTTTCAGCCATTCGGGCCGTGGTTTGCGTTTCGTGTTCTCTTCTACGTCGATTTGTACCGGTTTCATTTCTCGGCTTTCATTCAGTTGCGAATATCATACAAAGATACATTTCTCTTCCGAGCGGGAAAAGGTCACGCAGCGTTGCCCCTATCGGGGTGCAGTCTGTCGTGGTCAGAAACTGATGACGAAGATCACAAACGCCGCGACGGTAACGATGGAGGAAGAGATGGTGAGGAAGGCAAGGAGGAGGCTGTACGTCGGAGCATCAGGCAGTCCATATCCGTCGTCCCCGCGCATAAAGCTTTTTTGAGCTTTGTACAGAAAAAGCGCGGTGGTCGGGACACCGAGAAATCCCACGGCAAGCAACATCTGCACGAACGGCAGGCCTTCGCCCGAATCGCTCGAGAGGTATGCATGCGCTGCGGACAGGAGGAAGACGAGTCCGACGAGTGCAAACATGAGTCCGATGATGATCGCCAGGGCCTTGAGCAGCTTTCTGAGTGGAGAGAGAGACATAGAAAGAAGCTTATTGCTCGTGACTTTGCATGATGCGACGGACAGTCATCCGGCGCTGTGTAGCGTGATCATCGAGAATATACGCAGAGAAATGGTAAAAGGCGATGGGAGAGAGTATAAAACGGCAAGGCTACACCCAGACGTCGCGTCCTTGATGCAGCCTTGCATGAACTGAGTATCACCTTCGACTTGTGACGCTGTGGATCGCGTCGCAACGCCGGCCTGATACAGTGATTATATGGTATCGAGCTGGAAGTCTTCCAGGTATTCCTTGACTCGCTCGAGGAAGCGGCCGCCAAGCGCGCCGTCGACGATGCGATGGTCAAAGGACATGGAAATCATCATCATCGAGCGAATGGCGATGGTGTCCTCGCCGTCACGTTCGATCACGACCGGCTTTTTCTGCACCGCACCAACCCCGAGGATTGCGACCTGAGGCTGGTTGATGATCGGGGTCCCGAAGATGTTTCCGAAGATGCCAAAATTCGTGATGGTGAACGTGCCGTCCTGAATCTCCTCAGGACGCAGGTTGCGTGTCCGTGCGCGTCGCGCAACGTCGGAGATCCCACGTCCCAGCCCGATCACGTTCAGCGTATCGGCGTCTTTGACGACCGGGACGATCAATCCGCCATCCTCCATGGCAACCGCGATCCCGAGATTGACCATTTTTTTCAGAAGAATGTTATCACCTTCCACCGAGCTGTTCACAAGCGGG
>PKTF01000026.1:0-2102 GCA_002869275.1 Ignavibacteria bacterium
GTCGGTGCATAGCGCACGGGGATCTGTATCGTTTCGTCGGCATCAATCCATCGCGAGGTATCGATATCGAGGTGAAAATCAGGATTCCCCTCGACGAGCATGGCAGCGAGAATGCGTCCCTTCTGCGTCCCGAGATTTTTCAGTTCGAGATACTCGACCTGCTCGCTTCCCACGCAAACCTCACTGAAATCAATCGATTCGGGTGTCGCGCGCAGTTCATTGCTCTCTATAAACCCTTCGTAAGGGATGTCAATAGCTTCGGGACAATCCGGATCGCCGGATTCCAGAAGGATACTGCCACTGATCACACCCGACCTGCTGCTGCGAAGTGAAAAGAGCAGGGAATCTCTCGTCGCGATCGGGTCACCGATAAGGTGAGAAAGCAGCCTCACCTCTCCGCTTCCGACATTGTTCTGCATACGCAGGATTCGCGGCGCGCTGTTACCGAGTGCCGTGACCGGCAGCCAGGCGAGGGCGCTGTCTCCGCGACAGATCAGAGGGAAGTCTATGTGTGCCTTTTCCAGCTGCAGCTTCGACAGCAAACGCAGTCCAGTCAGCCGGATGTCCCATGGCGAATGCTCCACATCATTGCTGCCCACATGCATGACAGCGCCCGGAGGGAGCTCCCCGTAAAACGTCGACGTCGGCACCCAACGTACCTGCACTTCGCGTGTCTGTCCGGGCGGTATGATGAACGGATACGTCATATTGCGCAGAATGAAGCTGCCGCCGCTGAAGGATATCCCGCCCTGGCTGAGCGAAAGGTTGCCCGTACCCGTGTTGGAAATCGGCACGGCGAGGTCCTTGAAGTCGGCACAGGTGAGCGTATCGAAGGATGCCACCGTCGCGGTGCCGCTGATGTCCGGCTTCTGCGTTCCTGTCCACTTCAGGATATAGCCATGCGAGACACTCGGATAGCCGGCGTTGCGCTGCATACCGCCCACAGCCCAGCCGAGGGCCTCGTTCAGGAAGAACAATTTATTGATCGGATGATAGGTCTTGTTTCCGAATACGTACGGAAGTGATTTCGCCCAGGTGTATCCGCCGTTCTGCGTATAGGCAAGCTCGTTGTAGCGGTTCGCCACCCAGCCCTTCAGCGTATCGAAAAAGAATATCCCCTTGTGGCCGTCCTTGTCCGCACTGAAATTCGGCTGTGCCGGAATGGGCATCCAGTCGATACCGCCGTTCGTGGTATGGAGGATGTGGCTTCCGGTGGAAGAGTTGTAGCCGTTGATGTACGCATGGAGATCGTCGGCGAAACTCATTTTTATGTGCGTGGGATAGAATTCCGTCGCACGCTTGAACGATCGGTCGACCCAGCGGTCGGTATTCTCATCGTAGCGGAAAACAGAGTTCTCTCCACCGGAGACATACCAGAAATTGCCCGACCACTTGACATCGGTCAGCGCCGCGCGGACCGGAATCGTGTAACTCGTCCACGTCATCCCCCCGTCCGTCGTGCGGTGGACGCGGCCCGGTCCCTCGCCGACGATCATTCCTTCGCGCACGTCACGAAATGCGATGACATAGCGGATACCGTAAAGAATCGGATTCTGAGGCGAAATACCGACCCATGTCGAACCGTAATCGCTTGTTTTGTAGACGAGACTGCGGTAATCGTCGCGCCAGGAAATGAACGCCACGCCGCTGTTGGGTATCGCGTATACGTCCTGCACCCAGGATGTCAGATCAATGTTCAGCGCCGGTGTGAATGCCGATGGTTTTACAGGAAACCAGGTCGGATTACCCGTATGCTTCACCAGCACACCCGTCCGCCCATTGATCACGTCCACATCACCGACGGCATAACCGTTCCCCGTATCCGCCATGGCGATGCCCATAAGGCTGCGTACCGGGACGGATATGGGCTGCTCTTCCCATTTCCCGAAGGAGGACGGGGAGGCCGGCGGACTCGCAGACTGCTGTGCGGACAGTTCAGCCGATGTCATGACGAGGAGCAAGGCTATGATGACACGGAGCGGGAACAAGGAGCGATCGCTGTGGCAATTGGTACAACAAGTGGACAGGATGCGAGCACCCGATTTCGCGGGGATATTGGTGTATAATATGACAGGATCAGGAGAAAAGAAAGGATGCTAGGA
>PKTF01000026.1:2120-2605 GCA_002869275.1 Ignavibacteria bacterium
GGCGGGGAACATGCCTCATTGTACCAGGATGTCGCTCCAGCGGTACTGCAGTTCGGCGCGCATCCAGACGTAGTCATCCGCTTCGATGATCGGATGACCATCATCATACCACATACGCTCGAACAGGAAGTGACCGGAAAGCCTGTCCATGGCCTGGAACTTCACTTCGGCGATCAACAGCGTTCCGATCGCAGATGGAGTCAGCAGCTCGGTCCGTCCCGCGTGATCACCAAGACGCTGAAGCATGGTCCGCAGGGACACACGGGCGACAGGCTGCCATCGCACCTCCACCCATGGGGCGGTGATGTTGGACGTGTACGCGATGCCGTCGCGCAGCTGTGACAGTGAGTATATGAAGGATTCGCTCCATTTCGGCCAGCGGGCGAAGAGAGGATCCCAGTCACGGTCACGGCCATCCTGATACTGCACACCCCCGGAATACTGGTACCACCCGGCACGAACGATCGGCATGTCCGGCCTTTCGG
>PKTF01000129.1 GCA_002869275.1 Ignavibacteria bacterium
GAGATTGGGATCGGGTGATCAGTCGTTGCCGTTGTCGCCGATTTCCCAGGTCTGGCCGTCCAGGAGCAGTTCGTCGAGATCGCCCTTACCCTTCTTCTCAATTGCTTCGGCGACCTGACGGTCCAGCTCGTCCTCATAGGTCGTTCGTTTGATATCGAGAAAGACGCCGAGGGGCATGGGGTATCCCGGCTGATCGTTCATGTGCGCAAGAATGAATGCGAGCTCCTTCGACTTCTCGTCATGGACGAGAAGATCGCTCTCACTGTAATCACTCATCGAAACGACCTTCGGCTTGAAGCCGTCGAGACGAATACCCTTGTCACGCTCCTTACCGAACACGAGCGGCTTGCCGTGTTCGAGCAGGATGGTGTTGTCACCACGTGTTTCCTTGTTCGTGTACAGATCAAACGTCTTGTCATTAAAGATCACACAATTCTGCAGCACATCGATGAAGCTCGTTCCCTTGTGTGCGGCCATCCGGAGCATCATCTCCTTCAGGTGCTTGGGATCACGGTCCATCGAACGTGACACAAACGTCCCTTCCGCACCGAGTGCGATGAGGACAGGATTGAACGGATGGTCGATGACGCCCTGAGGGCTGGTCTTGGTCTTCTGTCCGTGCTGGGAGGTCGGGGAATACTGTCCCTTCGTCAGCGCGTAGATCTGGTTATTGAACATCATGATGTTGATGTCAATATTTCTGCGCAGCGCATGGATGAAATGGTTGCCGCCGATGGAAAGGCAGTCGCCGTCACCGGTTGCCACCCACACCGAAAGCTTCGGATGACCGGACTTCAGACCCGATGCGATCGCGACCGCGCGTCCGTGAATACCGTGGAAGCCGTATGTGCTCATGTAGTAGGGAAAACGGCTGGAGCAGCCGATGCCTGCAACGATGGCGATGTCTTCCTTGGCGATTCCGACTTCAGGCAAAGCGCGCTGGAGCTGAGAAAGCATGGCATAATCACCGCAGCCCGGACACCAGCGTACATCCTGATCGGAAGCGAGGTCCTTGGCGGTAAAGGTCTTCAATTGTTCTTGCAGTTCAGCGTTCTGTTCTTCTTTCATGATTGACCTCGCGCACTTACATCATTTTCAGAGTTTCGTTCGCCTTGTCCTCAATATCACCCGGGGTGAAAGGTAGTCCCTGCACTTTTGCATAGGTCAGCGGATCGATGCGGTAATGGGCCCGCAGAATGAAAGCAAGCTGACCGAGATTGAGTTCGGGAATGAGGATTTTCTTGTAGCGTCGCAGCATTTCACCGAGATTCTTCGGGAAAGGATTCAGATAGCGGATATGGATGTGCGCGACGGATTTGTTCTCAGCCTGCAGGCGCTCGCTCGCCGCCCGGATGGCACCGTAGGTGCCTCCCCAGCCGACGATGGCAAGATCGCCCTCGTCTGGTCCGAATACGGTCTGATCGGGAATATCGTCGGCGATGCCGGCAACCTTCTTGGCGCGCATTTCCACCATGAACTGATGGTTTTCCGGATCATGGCTGACGTTGCCGGTAATGTGCTGTTTCTCGAGTCCGCCGATGCGATGTTCGAAACCGGCCATACAAGGCACCGCCCAGGGACGCGAGAGATGGTCATCGCGCGTATACGGCTGATAGGACTCTGCGTCCGGAGCGAAAGGCACGGAGATATCAGGAAGGTCTTCCGCTTTCGGAAGCATCCACGGTTCTGATCCGTTCGCGATGTAGCCGTCGGTCAGCAGAATGACCGGCGTCATGTACTTGAGTGCGATACGTGCGGCTTCGAATGCCTGGTAGAAGCATCCCGCCGGGGAACATGCGGCAATCACCGGCACCGGCGCTTCCCCGTTGCGGCCGAGTGCCGCTTGCAGAAGATCCGACTGCTCGGTTTTGGTGGGAAGACCCGTCGAGGGTCCGCCACGCTGCACATCGATGATCACCAGGGGCAGTTCCACCATCAGGGCGAGCCCGATGGCTTCGGTTTTCAGTGCCATACCCGGACCGCTGGTCGTGGTAAATGCCAGCGAACCTCCGTAGGCAGCGCCGATGGCAGTACAGATGCCCGCGATCTCATCCTCGGCCTGGAAGGTGCGCACGTTGAACCGCTTCATCTTCGAGAGTTCCTGGAGGATCTCACTGGCCGGGGTGATGGGATAACTGCCCAGGAAACCCGGGAGCTTGGCCTTGACGGCCGCGGCGACCATGCCGAGTGCTGTCGCCTCGTTTCCGGTAACATTGCGGTACGTGCCGGCGGGGAGTTCCGCAGCGCGAACGTTGAAGCGTACCGTGAACGTTTCGGTGATGTTGCCGAAGTTGTATCCCGCCTTCAGGGCGCGTGAGTTGGCCTGGACCACGAGATCGTTCTTGCCGAACTTCTCCTTGATCCATTCCAGCGTCGGCTCCATCGGACGGTTATACATCCAGTAGAGAAGTCCCAGGGCGAAGAAATTTTTCGAGCGCGTCATCTCCTTGACCGTGAGACCGAGTCCCTCGAGTGCCGTCGTGGTCAGGGTGGTGATGGGAACCGGAAAAACCTTGTATCCTGAAAGGCTGTCGTCTTCCAGGGGGCTTGTATCATATTTCGCGAGTTTGAGGTTCTTGGCGTCAAACGCATCGGTATTGACGATGATGTTGCCGCCTTCGTGGAGTAATTTCAGATTGACTTTCAGCGCGGCAGGATTCATCGCGACCAGGGTATCGAAGCGATCCCCGGGAGTGTGAATATCCTTGCTGCTGAAGTGCACCTGAAATCCGGAGACTCCGTAGAGGGTACCTGATGGAGCACGAATCTCGGAAGGGTAGTCAGGGAAGGTACTGAGGTCATTCCCGACCTGGGCGGTCGTGGAAGTGAACTGTGTACCGGTTAACTGCATGCCATCACCGGAATCACCGGCGAAGCGAATAGTGACATCGTCCAACTCGACAAATTTCACCGACTTGGTTTTTTGTCCATCCGCGGTTTCGATCGTTGTCATAGTGCTGCCTGATAGCTTATCAAACGTCGGATAATATTAAATATAGAATGTCCCCGTATAGGGGACAACATCAATATGCAGTTCCTGTATTCCGCTGACGAGAAGGAGGATCAGGCATCCTGCCTGACGACCCACACCTTGACCTTGGCGATCACGCTGGTGTGCAGCTTCACTTTGACGGTATAAATACCGAGCACCTTGATCGGTTCGTCGATTTCGATCTTGCGACGATCAATGGTGAAACCTTTCTCAGCGAGCTGATCCGCGATCATTTCCTTGGTCACGGAACCGAAAAGCTTATCCTCTTCACCGACCTGCATCGAGATGGTGATGGCGTTTTCATGCTTCTCGAGCTCAGCGGCAATCTGCTCCGCATTGTTGAGTTCGCGGTTCATCTTCACCTGCAGGCGAGTGCGCTCTTCCTCAAGCACCTGCATGTTGCCTTTCGAGGCGACATATGCCATGCCACGCGGCAGAAGGTAGTTGCGCGCGTAACCGTCCTTCACCGAGACGATGTCGCCCATGTTGCCCAGCGTCTCGATATTCTGGCGTAGGATTACTTTCATGATTATCTCCAGTCGGGAATCGTTGATTTCTATTCTGTTTCTTTCAGTTTCTGATCTATATCAGGCGTCCCGCTCCGACTCGCCGAGGCGCGCGGTGTCGAGATTGAAATAGGTGTCGTCTCCGCCGTCGAACAGGTCGAACAGAGGCTCGTCATCGCCGAAATCCCCTGAATCGTATCGTTCGCCGTTACCATTACCGCTTCCGTTGCCGTTACCATGGTGAAACTTGTTCAGGAACTGGATGCGACGCGCCTTTACCTCGAGGATGCTGCGGTAGCCGCCGTCATCGGTTCGCCAGTTGCGGGTCTGCAGTTCGCCTTCCACCAACACCGCGCTTCCTTTGTGCAGCCTTTCGTTGCAGCTTTCTGCAAGCTTGTTCCAGGCGACGATGCCGATATAGCAGACATCTTCCTGCCAGCTGTTGTTGCGGTCTTTGTATCGACGGTTCGAGGCGATGGAGAAGTTGACGACAGGTGTACTGTTGGATGTCGTTCTGTATATCGGATCTTTGGTCAGGTTGCCGACGATTAACACGTAGTTCAGTTCCGGCATCTTGAGATCTGCCATGAAGCGTCCTCATCGTTTCGTTGTCGTACTGCAGCTCATCATTCGCATGAAGCGAACGGACGATCACCAGAGAAGGGTCAGTCCTTCTTCTCTTCGTCCTTCTTCTCTTCGTCCGCCTTTGCTTCTTCTTTTTTCTCGGCGTCCTTGGACTCAGTCTGCGGAGCTGCCTCTTTTTTCTCTTCCTTTTTCTCTTCCTTCGGAGACCTGCCGTTCTGGTCCTTACCACGATCCTGAGCGGCAAGCGCAATGCGATTACGCTTGGCGTCGAGTTCGCGCGGATCAAGATGGACGGTCAGAAAACGCATGACGTTTTCGTCCAGGGTGAGAAAACGCTCAACCTTTTCGATGATGCGCCCTTCGGATTCGAACTCGATGGAAACGTAGAAGCCGTTGTGTTTTTTGGAGATGGGGTAGGCGAGACGCCGGCGGCCGACGTGCTCGATGTTGACGATCTCACCGCCGTTTTTCGTGATGGTGTCTTCGGCCATCTTGACGGTGGACTCGATCTGCGCATCGTCCAACCCGGGGTTGACGATGAACGTGCATTCATAGAAGCGTTTCATATAAGGGGTGCCCTATGGACAGTTAAACATAACGGCCCGGCGGTGCATTCGCACCGCCGAGCAGGGTCAGTTAAAATTTCAAAATCACGATGCTCACAACGCAAGATGTGCGATCAACGGAGCAATCACTAAAGATACGATGGACATGAGTTTAATCAAAATGTTCATCGCGGGACCGGAGGTGTCCTTGAACGGATCGCCTACAGTATCACCGACGACAGTCGCTTTGTGCACATCCGAGTTTTTTCCGCCCAAATTCCCCATTTCCACGTATTTCTTGGCATTATCCCAGGCGCCGCCTGCATTGGCCATGAACAGCGCGAGCAGGACGCCACTCAGCGTGGCTCCCGCCAGCAGTCCGCCAAGCGCCTCCGGACCGAGAAGGAAACCGACGATAACCGGCGCGACCACCGCGGTGACGCCAGGCAATATCATCTCTTTCAGCGCGGCTTTCGTGGAAATATCAACGCAACGTGCAGCATCGGGTTTGGCCGTGCCTTCCATGAGTCCGGGAATCTCACGGAACTGGCGGCGCACTTCTTCGACCATGCTGAACGCCGCTTTGCCGACCGAGGTCATCGTCATTGCCGCGATAGCGAAGGGCAGAACACCGCCCAGCAGCAGCCCGATGACTGTCGTATGGTTCAAAATATCGATGGTGAATTGCGCTTCGCCCATGGCGAGATTGATCGTACTGCTATAGGCAGTGAAGAGGGCCAGCGCGGTGAGCGCGGCCGAACCGATGGCAAATCCCTTGCCCATGGCTGCGGTCGTGTTCCCGAGCGAATCGAGTGTGTCGGTAATCTTGCGCACGTCCTTGCCGAGCATGGCCATTTCAGAAATACCACCGGCGTTGTCGGCGATCGGACCGTATGCGTCCACCGACATCGTAATGCCGACCGTGGCCAGCATGCCCACCGCCGAGATGGCGATACCGTAGATGCCCGCGGTTTCAAAGGACACGAAGATGGCGAGTACGATCATGAGGATGGGTCCGATCACGCTCTCCATTCCAACAGCCAGACCGGCGATGATGTTTGTCGCCACACCAGTACGGCTCGAATTGGCAATACGCCTGACGGGCTTGCCGCCGGTATAATACTCGGTGATGAAGCCGATGAGCAGTCCCGCCACGGCGCCCGCAAGCAGCGGCCAGAAGTACATGATCGGGATGTCGAGCATGCCGATGACCACATATGAGGCAAGAAGCATGATGACCAGCGAGATGATGGTCGAATAGCGCAGCGCAGCCGCGGGATTCGCGGAGGCAAAGACGCGGATGGAAGCGATACCGATCAGCGAGGCGACAAGTCCGAGCGTCGCGATCACGATGGGCAGCGCCATGAACGCTGCGCCCATGGCCGTGGATGCGGCAATGGCGATCGATGCGATGATGGACCCGACATAGGATTCGAAAATATCCGCGCCCATTCCGGCCACGTCGCCGACATTGTCACCGACGTTGTCCGCGATAACCGCAGGATTACGTGGATCGTCTTCGGGAATTCCCGCTTCGACTTTTCCGACGAGGTCGGCGCCGACGTCGGCCGCTTTCGTGTAAATGCCGCCACCAACTCGGGCAAAGAGCGCGATGGAACTGGCGCCCATTGCGAATCCGCTGAGCACACCTGCATCAGCCTCGTTGCCGAAATAGATGAAGAAGATTCCGACACCGATCAGTCCGAGTGCGGCAACGGAAAGTCCCATGACCGATCCGCCGAGGAAGGAGACCATCAACGCCTTGGCCTGACCGGATGAGCGGGCCGCCTCAGTAGTGCGCACATTCGCACTGGTGGCGGACATCATCCCCAAAAAACCGGCCATAACCGAGCAGACGGCTCCGGAAAGAAAGGCGATCGAGGTGTTGAAGCCGATGAACACCGCCAGCAGCACGAACACGATGACCACAAAAATCGCAAGCACCTTGTATTCACTTCTGAGAAATGCCATGGCACCCACGTGTATCTGGTGGGCGATGTCACGCATGACATCCGTGCCTTCGGGCTGTCGCTTGATAGAGTAGTAAATGATCAAGGCGATGAACAGGCCGGCGGCTCCGATCACGGGAGGCCAGATTCCCAGTGAACCCAATTCATTCATAATGAATCCTGAAATTTTGTTGGAGGGGTATTGAAAATATTCATTGCTTTGTCAAATCCAATATCCGTTACCGCGAGACAGGCTTATGCTGCGCGCTCAATCATGTCGGCGGCAAGTGGAAGCTCTTCTTTCTGGAACGGACTCAAGACATATTCTGCAAGATCAACACCTTGGGAGGAAAAATCAACTCCGCAACGCAGGCGCGGGAACCGTTCAGAACCAAGATTTTCGATGATGGATGACAGACCATTGTGCCCTCCGTCGCTGCCGCGTTTGCGCAGGCGCAGCTGTCCGAGAGGGAGCTGTATCTCGTCATAAACCACGAGAATCTCGGAAAGGTTCAATCGCTGCTTCGCCAGAAGAAGGGAAACAGCCTCTCCGCTGAGGTTCATATATGTCTCGGGTTTGCACAGGATCACCCGCCGCCCTTGATGGCGGGTCTCCGCAAAGGAATAGTTCCTGTAAAACGAAGACTCGCGGACGCCAAGCGCATCCGCGAGTCTGTCAATAACCATGAAACCGATATTATGCCGTGTGCTAGCGTATCGTTTCCCGGGATTCCCGAGACCGATCACGCACAGTCGCGCTTCGTTCTCCTGTTCCCGCTGCGCGGGATCTGTGAAGCTTGAGGGCAAGACGATCAGGCTTCCTCTTCGTCTTCCTTTCCTTTCGCGATGACTTCGGGCTCTGCTCCTTCTTCGTCACCTTCCTCGGTCTCTGCCGCTTCTTCTTCAACCTCGGCGCGTGCATGACCGATAATGGCCACAGACTGCTCGGGCGCACTGAGAATCTCGATGCCTTCGATGACGAGATCACCGACGGAGAGACCCTCGCCTGCCTCGAGGTGCGTGACATCGGCGGTGATATGCTGCGGAAGATCCTTCGGCATACACATCACTTCGACCTTCTGCAGGGTCTGCGTCAGTACGCCGCCGGCCTTGACACCAACCGGGATTCCTTCGAGATTGATCGGAACCTCGAACTTGACCTTCTGTCCCTTGATGAGACCCATCAGGTCGAAATGCGTCACCGCATCGGTGATCGGATCAAACTGTACGTCCTTGAGCATGCACAGCTCGGAGCTGCCGTCGCTCAGTTCGAGGTTGACGATATTCGTCTCCGACGTATAGATCAGCGGACGCAGATCAAGCGCCTCGACTTCGATCGAAATATTCTTCTCGTTCTTGAGATAGAACACGCCGGGCACCTTCCCTTCGCGGCGGGCGGTGTTCGAATCCGAACGGCCTTTATAGTCGCGAATATTCGCTTTGAGAGTGATTTCTGCCACGGGATTTCTCCTGTTAAAAACGTGTATTAGTTACATGAGTTTGTCTTTATCAATATCAAAGAGCGAGCTGATGGACTGATGCAGGTGCGTGCGCTTGATGGCCTCGGCAAACAGCCCCGCCACCGACTGCACGCTCACCAGTCCTGTCTCTTCCATGTCCTTGCTCAGCGGAATCGTGTCCGTCACGAGTATCTGTCTGACACCCGATTCCTGGATCTTTATCGGGGCCTGCCCCGAAAACACCGGGTGTGTGCAGGCACCATAAACGGTCTCTGCGCCCGATTTCACGAGCGCCTTCACGGCGTTGGCGAACGTGCCACCCGTATCGATCATGTCGTCGACCAGGAGGACGTTTCGGCCTTCGACCTGTCCGATGATGTTCATTACCTCGGCCTCGTTCTGCCGCGGACGCCGCTTGTCGAGTACCACCAGGTCTGCCTTCAGGCGCTTCGCGAATGAACGCGCCATCTTGATGCCACCGACGTCGGGCGACACCACAGACAGGTTCGGGATCTGCTTCTCGCGGAACGACTTCAGCAACACCGCGGACGAATAGAGGTGATCGAACGGAATGTCGAAGAACCCCTGGATCTGCGGTGCGTGCAGGTCCATCGAAATCACACGGTCAGCGCCGGCGCTCGTGATGAGGTTCGCCACGAGCTTCGCGGTAATCGCCACGCGCGGCTGGTCCTTGCGGTCCTGCCGTGCGTATCCGAAATATGGAATCACGGCAGTCACACGCCGCGCGGAAGCCCGCTTCGCCGCATCAATCAGAATGAGCAGCTCGAGCAGGTTCTCCGCCGGAGGCGTCGTGCTCTGAATGATGAACACGTCGCGGCCGCGAATATTTTCGCGGTACTTGACCCAGAGCTCACCGTCACAGAAGGTCTTGATCTCACAGGCGCCAAGAGGTTCACCAACGTGCACTGCGATCTGCTCCGCGAGAGCGGGATTCGAGCGGCCACTGAAGACTAGCATGTGCAAACACCTCTGTTCAGGTTGTCTGGTCGTTTGCTGCTGGGGCGGCAGGATTCGAACCTGCGCATGTCGGCTCCAAAGGCCGATGCCTTACCGCTTGGCTACGCCCCATCCGAAAACTGTCATTTCACTGCAAAATGCAGTAGTTAGCAAATATACCATCGAAGGTCATAGGAATCAAACCTGGGGGAAAACGGGAATTCAGAGGGGTCGAACTGCCTCAATTCAGCCCGTTCACGGCCAGCGCGGCTCCACCGGGATCCTGTGTGCGAATATCCGTGACTCTCGGGGTACCAGCTTCCGCTTTTCATATGAATTATCACGTGAGCACTACAGACCGACCTTCAGCCGTTCGGCCAGCCGGCTCGGAAGCTTGTTGGCGATGATCTTGGCTGCGGCGGCTTCCACGTCATACTCGACACGGCGGTTTTCATAACTGCCCGCAACGGTGTCGAGCAAACCGTAGCTGCTGCGCCAGTTGCCGTCGCGGGGCTGACCGACACTCCCGACATTGATCATGAAACGGTGCTCCGGATCGTATTCCACCACGTCGGCATCCAGCGGATACACGCCTGGGATGTGAGAATGTCCGATGAAGCACAGGCGCTCGTAGAAATGCCGGGCCTGCATGCGCGCTTCCATGCCGCTGAAGATGTAGTCCCACTCCTCCGGTGCACGCGGCGTGGCGTGGAGGAACAGCATGTGATCGGAGGAAATCCGGTACGGGAGTCCGCGCAGGTAGTCCCGGTGGTCCGCGCCGAGTTGCTCGGCCGTCCAGCGTACCGCCTCGAGTGCGTGGGGATTGAAGTAGGCGCGTTGCGAATCGGTGAATAACGCGGCATCGTGGTTCCCGAGCACGCACATCGACGCCTGCTCGCGCACCAGTTCGATACAGGCGACAGGGTCAGCGCCGTAGCCGACGATATCGCCGAGGCAGACGATACGATCGGCCTGCTGCCGGCGGATATCCTCGAGCACCTGTTGCAGCGCTTCCAGATTGGCATGAATGTCGGAGATGATCGCGAGACGCACGATGAGGCCTTGTGTGGCAATGATGGAAAACTAGCCAGCGCGGAGGCGAAAAACAAGCCGACACGATACTGGGGATTTTCGCCACCGATCGTGTATCTTGCGGACATGGCGCATCACCCGTCTCCATACCGCCTCCTCCCCGTGCTGGCCCTGTCATTGCTGCTCGCCGGCATGCTGACAACGCAGCACAGCTGCGCCCAGAAACGTTCGAATGTTCAGGTGCTGGGGGCCGACCGTCTGCAGGGCAGCGTGGTGGGTGACATGGATATCCGCGAACTTATCGGCAACGTGCGGATGCGGCAGGACAATGTGCTCATCTATTGCGACCGTGCGACGCAGAACATCACTCGCAATTCCGTCGAACTCGTCGGCAACGTCAAGATCCTGCAAGACACCCTGGAACTGCGCACCGATCGCGGCTACTATGACGGCGATACGCGTACTGCCTCTTCGCGAAAAGGTGTGTACCTCAACGATGGACATGTGACGCTCACCGCCCGGCTGGGGACATACAATACCGGCAGCAAGATCGCCGATTTCCTCGACGATGTCACGATTGAAGATACCGCGGCGACCATCACCGCGCGGCGCATGCGCTACACACGCGACAGTTCCCTGATCGTGGCCAGCGATTCCGTGCGCATTCAGTTCAAGGACGAAAATGTGCACATCGTCGCAGACAGCGTGCGGCACTATCCCGACGCCCAGCGTTCATTCTTTTACAACGATCCCGTGCTCTGGCAGATCGACACCGTACATGCGGAGCTGAACAGCCTCGGCGAATATGATTCCCTCGAAATCGACACGCTCAATATCGCCGCCGATTTCATGCAGGCGCTTCGCGACAGCAGCAACATCTTCCTCACCGAGGGCAACGTGCGCATCGTGCGTGAGGATCTCGCAGCACGAAGCGCCATCGCGCATTTCCTGCGCGACGACAGCTTGATCATCCTTATGGGCGAACCCATTCTCTGGTATGGCGAAAACCAGATCACGGGCGATTCCATCGCCGCGCTTCTGGTCAACAATGAACTGCGGGCGCTCGATGTGATCGGACACGCGTTCAGTATTTCGCGCAGCAAGCCCAGCGAACAGGACACCCTCTATCCCCCCGACCGCTTCGACCAGACGAGCGGCAAGAAAATTTTCATGCACTTCGAGGAAAGCAGCCCCCAGCGCATTCGCATCGAGCAGACGGCCACGAGCCTCTACTTCCTTTACGACGAAGGCGCACTCAACGGCGTACGACGCGAAAGCAGCGACCTGATCATCATCGATTTCGCCGATGGTCAGGTTTCCGAGATCCGCAGCATCAAGGGCGTCGAAGGCGCCTACTACCCCGAGAAGTACGTCACCGGCAAGGAAAGCAGCTATAATCTCGACGGTTTCGAATGGCGTGACGACCGTCCTCTCATGATCCGGTCGCGGTAAGTCCGAAATAGGCTGCATCCCACTCTGATCCGGAAGACCCAGGGCCTGTACCAGCGGTGCACTAACCGATCCGGACGCAACACCTCTGAAACATTCGATCCTCCTGTCCGTAGAAAACGTCAGCGACGTTCTCAGAATACATATCCGTCCTACAGGGGCGGATGCAAAAGAACAGGAGACATCGACATGGAAAGAAGATTATATCGCGACGCTCGCAATAAAATGATCGGGGGAGTGAGCACAGGACTGGCGGAGTATTTCAACATCGACCCGGTACTCATCCGGCTCGTTTTCGTCATCCTCACCCTGCATCACGGCATCGGCATCCTCGCATACATCATTCTCTGGATCGTCGTCCCGCAGCGCATCGACCTGGCCACGGCTGACGGTCCGGCAATCGAAGACGTGCCCGAAACACCGCCTGAAAACACCGACATTCAGAAGGAAGCGAAAAAGGACTCCGGTAAAGGCAGTCTCATCGGGGGCATCGTGCTGATCGTGATCGGACTGATGTTCCTTCTCGACAACTTCCTCCCCAGCTTCGGCTTTGACGATTTCTGGCCACTGCTGCTCGTCGCCATCGGCGGCGGCATGCTGTGGAATTCCTGGCCGCACTCATCCACTATTGAAGACGAGGTCGCATCATGAAATCCGGTCGCGTGTTCTGGGGCACACTGTTCGTCATTATCGGTGTGCTCGGCATCCTTCATAATTTCCTGCACGTCTCCTTTTCATGGGATGTGCTCTGGAAACTCTGGCCCCTGCTGCTGGTCCTTCTCGGCCTGACGGCTTTTCTCAAGGACTCGAAGTACAAATGGATTCTCGTCGGAGGTATCGGACTGCTGGCCGGCATCGTCCTGTTCTCCTCGGTGCAGAAAGGCTGCGACAGCGTCGACCGCATCATCGAATATCACGACGATGGAGACCACTCGGTCGTCTACGACCAGAAGCTCGTCGCCACGTACGACAGCAGCTGGTCCGAGGCCTCCTTTGCCTTCGAAGGCGGCGCGGGCC
>PKTF01000312.1 GCA_002869275.1 Ignavibacteria bacterium
ATCGTCTTCGACGGTGCAACATCCTTGACGTTGTCCTGGCTCTGGTCGATCAGACCCTGCGGCGTAAACTTGATGTTATTCGGATCCACGAATTCCTTCGAATTCGTGTTGATGTAATCGTAACGCATACCGACGTTGATGACCAGATCCTCGAGTTCGATCTTGTCGAGCACGTAGAATGCGGCAAAGATCGGTTCTTTCGGTGCGTCAACACCGCTGTCGACCCTGCGCCCATAGTAATCATAGCCGTAGTTGTTCGTTCCCATCGAGCCGGCGATCTCCAGTTCGGAAGCATCCGGACTCGAACGAACAAAATTCGCCAGCCCCGATGCGTTGATCCCGAAAAACCTGATCGAGTACTGCGAAAACTCCCCTCCTGTCTTGATCTCATGCGTATGACCGATCTGATGCACGAAATTCAGCTTCGCTTTCACCGCATTGTAATTCGTTTTGGTATATCCACCCTGCAGCGGGTATCCTTCGGGAAGAAAGTTCGCACCGAGAAAGGGTATCGGCTGCACGGGCAGACCATCAGCGAGGTAGTCGTACCCGTACGCGGCATTCGCGAGGGAGTCGCCGTATGCGAACAGGTTATGCCGATGATCCGGATCCATGCTCACACCGAAGTTTCCCAGATATCCGAGATGGATTTCATAGAATGTTGACGGACTGAGAAGATGCGTCAGCTTGGCGTTCACGCTGTAGTTTTCGCTCTCCGTAAGACCGGCTCGTTTCTCGGCAAGCTGCCGGACGAGATCGGCACCGTCTCGTCGCGTACCGTATCCATATGAACCGTCCACACGGATGTTGATCGGATTAAGATTCGCTGTCAGATTTCCGTTCATCGCCCAGTTCTCGCTGGCGGCATTCAGAAAGTACCCGCCGGGGAAACGGTAATCGACCTTCTGTGCGGCTGATCCAAGACGCGGATCGAAAATGCCAACCTTCGCCTGCTCTTCGGGAGAAAGCAGCGCATGCGCTTCCGTCGCACGAAGCAGCGGGTCGTACTTCGTCGTCAGGTCATAATCTTCACGCCAGCCCGAAGTCGGGGTACGCGAGAATGCATTCTGTCCTGCAAAGAAGAACTTCACCGGTCCGTACAGCGGACCACCCGCGGTGAGGATGTAGGTGCTCGATCCTGTCTTGTACGATCCCATGGTACGCTCACCGTACTCGGCCCACGGGTAGTTGTCCGTGAAAGCCTCGAGTTCGAAACGCATCCCGCGACCACCCGTCCGCGTTGTTGTACTGACCAGTCCGCCATTTTCGCCACCGTACTCCGCCGAGTAACCTCCGGCCTGCAGACTCTGCTCGGCAATGGCGTTGTTGATGACCGAGACTGCACGTCCGCCGTACAGCGGATCGTTGGCGGACATCCCATTCACGACGTACACGGTACCATCAGAACGGCTGCCGCGGATGTACAGCGCTCCCCCGAGCGATACCACACCTGCCTGCAGCGCAGATATCGCCTCCACACCCCGTACAGGCAGATTCTCAATATCCTCCTGCGTGACGGTGGTCTTGCTGTTCGTGACATGAATTTCTACGAGAGGCTTTTCGGCCTTGATCTCGACAATGTCGAATGCGACTGCATCGGAAGGGAGCCTGATATCCTTGCTCGTTGTCTCATTCGACCGGACGAGAACATCCCGAACCGTAATCTTTTTATAGCCGATATAGCTGACTTCGATATCGACCTTACCGATCGGAACGTTGAGAATGACGAAGACGCCATTGATATCAGTGGCTGCCCCGCGCGGTGTGCCTTCGGCATTGACCATCACGTTCGCCTGGACCAGCGCCTCCCCTGTTTCGTAATCCGTGACTTTGCCCGTTACTTTTCCCGTCTGGGCCGTGGCAGATGCAGATAAACAGCCAAGCAGAAGCAGAACGAGCAGCAGTTTCTTTTGCATGTGATCCTCCAGAGAAGCTGTAGGAGAGAACTTGTAAGAATACTGATACGTTCGATGCTCACTGATGAAACGTTCGCTGCTTCATCTTCACCTGTTATAGGAATCCGACCTCACAGCTGACCAAGGCGCATGAGGTCTCCGTTGTCCTGTAGACACAGATAATCTC
>PKTF01000394.1 GCA_002869275.1 Ignavibacteria bacterium
AGTACCAAAAGAACTGGTAACGAGATCTTCGATAAATCCACACCCCGAGTACTGTGGAAAGAGCGAGAACAATCAAGGCTATTATGACTTGTACTGTAAGTGTGGCATACAGCATATATGGATAGTGCGCCACCATGCCATCAGGGATATAAAGAATTTTAATAAATGTCGTGATAATTACTGCAATGGAATACAACAGTTCGTGAGGCGCCAACGTACTTATGGGTGGGGGAGCGCCAATGACATGTGTGCGGACAATGATAAAGGCAAGAACTGCAATGATATACGGGGAGATTCGCCGTATTCTGATTTTCCACGTGTCCGTCCGTTCAGAATTTTCATACAGTAACAACAATAATGGGAACAAGACAGCACTTTCACGACTGAGTAGAGCTGCGACAAATGCAAGCAGTGCTGTTACATACTTTTTTCTTAAATATAATTGTAGAGAAAGCAGGATAAACACAGCAAGAAAAATGTTAGATGCCCCATAGATCCAGTACACAGCTTCGGCCCGCCCTGGCGTCAGGGCAAACAACAGCGCTGCGATAACCGCGTATTTTATATTTCTTCTGACAGTCAACAGTAACTGAAATAACAATACCGTAACCAATGCATGAAGACTAATTGAAACAATGCGATAGCCAGTTGGATTGGATCCGAAAAAAGCATACTCGATAGTGTAAAAGGCATACTGAAGCGGCCTGTAATAGGGAAGTTTATATTTATCCGCCATCTTCGCAATGAAAAATGTTGGAATGTTTTCCATCTTTCTGGTGGCAGGGTTTTCTACAATTTCGTCATAGGAATCCCAAATGAATGGATTCTTCACGGTCGACAGATAAGGCAGAATACTGACAAGAACCAGTATGATGACAAGCAGAACAACTTGCTGCCGCGGTGACTGTATACTTTGTTTCGGTTGTGATTTATCTGTGTGATTGTCTGTTATCATATTGCCGAAGAGATAATTATTACATCATCAAGCATATGTGATACTGTTAAGGTTCTTCTCGATGACGATGCATAGATCTTTACAGCGTCACTTGTACAGATATTATTTCAGCGCTCCAAATTTTATTCGGAGTAGCGCTAGTCTTCGCACGACATTCGTATCCGGATATTTTGCCCGTTCTATGTGCTTACTGTAGTAAAACATCGCGCCTTTTATGTTTCCTTCATGGTAGGCCAGTGTTCCAAGATTTTTTGGAGCAACATAATTCCTGTTGTCCTGGTTGTACGCGATAAACCAATACATTTTTGCTTTTGCAGTATCTTTCAGTGCCAGGTAGGCGTTCCCGAGATCATTTCTAAACTTGGATTTCGCATCCGTGAGCTGTAATCCTTCTTTGTATATCGATATTGCACGGGTATATTCACCATTCATCATATACGTGTGGCCAAGTTGTCCATATAGAAAAAAGGCAGTTTGAGATGATTTTACAGATTCCGAGAAGTATGTAACTGGATCTTTCCAGTACGCTGCTCGTATGATAATGGTCCCTGCAGAATATAGAAGCAGCAATGTTATTATAAAGATTTTATATTTTTGTGTAGAAATCAGTTGTGCTAATAAAACAGCCGCACCAGCCGCAGACAGATAGAGTTCTTTTTCCGTGAGCAAAAAGTATCCGAATCGTCCAACATTGAACCAAAGGGCTATCCAGATGAAGAACCATATATACCAAAAGAACAAAAAGCGGTCTCTTTTATACAGTACAATGCCTACCACGATACTGAGAGCTACTACCAGCAATCCGATCGCAACGCGATGTGTAAGTTCCAGATATTCGACGAAGGGATAATGGACCACCATACCATCAGGTATAAATGTTATTTTCAGATAAGTCGAGACGATAACACCTATCGAATAGATGATCTGAAAAAATGGTAGGTTGCTGATTGGTGGCGTCGCTCCCAGAATTACTGAACGAACGAGCACGAAAAGAACTACCAGCGCCACAAAGGGTATAATTCTCACCACGATGTTACGACGAATATGTCGTGATTCAGTCAGTTCGTACAGAAGCAGAATAACAGGGAACAGAACTGCGGTTTCACGGGATAATAAAGCCAGCGAAAAGAACACTATGGCAAGAACGCGACGCTCTCGCATATAAAACAGCAGTGAAAGAAGTATGAATACAGCAAGCAGGAGGTTTGAGGCTCCGTATACCCAGTATACCGCCTCCGCTCTACCTGGTATGACCGCAAATATCATCGCCGCATACATCGCATGGCGTATATTACTTCGCCACATCATCAGAATTCTGTAGAACAGCACGGTTGAGAGGGCATGCAGCAGCAAAGCGATAATCCGATATCCCAACGGTGTATCACCAAAGACCGAATACTCCATTACGTATAAAACATAATGAAGCGGCCTGTAGTAGGGTAATCCTCCCGGTGAATTTGTCGGCTCAAGAAACAGACTCGGTATGCTGTCAAATGAGCGTATCAATTCATTGTTTTGTACACGGTCAACAGAATCCCAGATAAAAGGGTTATCAAGAGTGATGACATACGGCACAATACTGATAATCACTAGAAAGACAACCATGAGAAAAGATCTTGCTTTCTCGTCCGGTGATGTCCACGTTCCTGAACTGTATGCGGACCAAGCGTTCAATTCCCGTCTCCATGCGAAAACCACCAATCCGTATTTGTGTTGATCACAATACACTCCTTACAACGCGAAATCCAGTCTGACTACCCTTTACTGCGGGATCAAGAAAGTGTACTCTACTTGATGACCGGAGTGCGAAACCATCCATGTAGTATGAACCTCCACGTGTCACTTTTATTCTACCGCTGTCGGGCCCTTCAGGATCATCCAAAGATGAATTGGAATAGTACGCAGGGTTGTACCAGTCCCAACACCATTCCGCGACGTTCCCATGAATATCATGAAGGTCATAGTCATTCGCTTCTTTCAATCCCACGGGATGGGATATTCCGTCTGAATTCGCTGCGCACCACGCAACACGCTCGACGTCCTCCTCATTCCCTCCGGAGTGAAATGCTGTTTCAGAACCCGCTCTGCATGCATATTCCCACTCCGCCTCCGTGGGAAGTCGATACCCGTTTGTGTTAAAATCACATTCGAATGTATTATCAACTGTTTCTATATAGCACGGATTGAGCCCTTCGTGTGTACTCAGTGCATTACAAAATCTCACAGCATCGTACCACGTGACGTTATCGACAGGATTGGCCATACTTCCAATATTTGCACTGGGATTGTTGCCCATTACCTGCATATAGAGTTCCTGTGTAATTTCATACTTCGAAACCATGAATGGACTGAGACTTACCTGATGAACAGGAAGTTCATCCGGCTGATTTGCGTTCCCGACTATGTCGCCCATTCTCCCAATACCGCCTGGTATTGTTATCATCTCGACGAATGTACTTGGTGGGTTCAGTACATCTTCTCCTTGCTCAATACACGCGGTAAACGAGCATGTCAGGTTTATGAGAATCCAGATGTATAATCTATACGTGCGTTTCATTCTGCGTATCCTGTCTACCTAACAATATGTTCATAGTCTATAGCTTCTTCAGCTGCAGTCTGGCCCGATTTTTCTGATGGTTGTATTCAGAAGTGGCATTATCAATAAATTTCCTGAGAAAATGCGCTGCATCTTGTGCTTGCTGTAATTTCAGAGCTGTTTGACCAGCGTTATACATTGCTATATAATTATATGGATTAGTTCTCAAAGATTTATGATACAATTCGTAAGCTTTCGAGTACTCTTGTCGCAAGTAGTAGATGTTTCCAAGATTATTGTAGCTATACGAATTTGTTGGTCCGGGCTTTTGGAGCGAGTTCTTCAAATAGCGTTCTGCAAGATCCAGGTTCTTCTTCGATGCTTCCAACCGACCTAATCCGAACCATGCAGCAACCTCCGTTTGATCTCTCCGTAGCGCAAGGCGGAATGACTCCTCCGACTTCTCTATTTCGCCAGCATTCCAGTAGGTATTTCCCAGTAATGCTGCAGCATGTGATGATCCACCCACTTCTGACAAATATGTAAATAAATCCGTTTCATTTTCCCAATTTCTGGAATGAGTGTGTGTTGCCAATGTAAGCGCACAAATCACGAGCACAAAGATTGTAACACTCAGCCACTGCTTGTTTTCCCACCGGTCAAGCACAGATCTGACAATCTGTCCGGCAGCAATAGAGATCGCACCAACGGCCAGATATACTATATGTAGAGCAGCAGAATAATTACTTTTTACCGGAATTATTCCAGACACTGGAATAATAAAAATGGCCAGCCACAAGAATGCAAGCGATATACGGTGCCAACGAAACACTACTGACAGAGCTGCAAAGATTACCGCAAGGCTAAGGGCGATTAGATAGTAGATTGTATTCATATTTATCAGACCCGGGACGGCAAACTGGAAATCCAGTTGTATCCATGGGACGCACATATGGTACACGTAGTACGCAATATTCAAGAGTATTCGTGTAATCTCTAAACCGTGATCAGAAAACGATACTGCCTGCCCAGTACCAACCGTGATACTCTGATGAATGAGGATGTAGATAGCCAGAATCACAATGCCTGCTGTCATATATCCTTTTTGCAATTCATTCCAAGTGCGACGGATATCCCAATCCGCTCGATAGAATAATATTATTAATAGCACTCCCGGATACACAACTGCGAGTTCTTTGCTTCCCAGGGCGAGGACAAAAATGAGAAGCGAAAGAATATGGAAGAGTCTCGTTCTCCCGTTTTCCTGTATTCCCCGTAAATAGAGTATAAGACTGAGAAAAATGAATATTGCGCAGAGAATATCCTGTCGACCGCTGATCCATGCCACATTTGGGACGTGCATCGGGTGAACTGCGAAAATAAGGGCTCCTGCGAACGCTTCTTTCGTATCCAGGACCAGCAGAAGCAGAGCGTAGAATAAGAGACACGCTAGCGTATGCATGATAAGATTCGTCATTCTAAACGATGACGGGGATAAGGACTCCGACAGTGCACTGTTTATCCAGAAGGAGAGACTTGATACAGGTCTGTAGTAGTTGGTGGCTAAACCTGTATTCTGCGATCCAAATGGACGGTCAAGCAACTGAGCCGGATTGTGTACCTTCGCAATAACATCGTTATCATGGATGATTTCGGTGTCGTCCCATACAAAATCGCCTTGTAACGATGCGATATACGGAACAATACTTGCGACGGCAATGACTGTAATTGTGAGGATGTTTTTCACCACACTACCGCAGGATCAAGTATAGACAATCGTTCCGAATTCCTATTCCGTCTTCGGCTTAATGAATCCGTATACATGAACTTTACGGGGTCCATACTGATTTGTCACAAAGATGATATATTTTAAATCGTACCCAGGCAATACAAACTCCTGGTATCGTTCAGTATGCTCATAATCAATATAGATCCCGGCAGGTAAATATAGATCACGATCCGTATTATATTTGCCAAAAAACATGAGAAGCTTACCAGTCGAGTCAAATATTTGTACGTTCTGGAATGCCGCATCGACAACGTAGATGTTTCCGTCACGATCCACGTCGATTCCTTTTGGTCGGGTGAATTGTCCCATATTCTTTCCATGCCCTCCAAATGCGTTTATGAAATTGCCCTGAAGATCATAGCTCTTTACTCGCGCATCCCCGATGTCACTTACATATACTCGATCAGCAGTTACTTTCATATTTGCTGGGTTATAGAAGTTTTGCGGATCATCCTCCCCTTTTCTTTCCGGAAATGACCGTAAGAGGTTTTTGTTACCGATATTATAAATGTCGATCTTCTGTTGCTCCATATCCAGTACCCATAATTCATTACCCACGCGCTGTACATCTACGGGTTTCCCCTTCTCGGGATCACCAAACGTCTCTAGAAACTCCAGATCCTTTGAGAACATGATCACTTGCCTTCTCTTCGTGTCTGCTACGTATACGTTACCGATTGTATCTATATCGACATTCAGTGGCAGCCCCATTTTCCCAAACCCTGTCGGCAAAAAATGCTCGATAGTCCGCGAGCTGAAGTCGGCGAGAACGAGCCCATCCAACCGCGAATCACACATAATGAGTTGATCCTTGTGCACAGCAATTCCGTATGGCCTGAGAATAGACCTTTGCTGCTCTTCCTCCCCGAGTACCGTTGCCAGAAATCCACCCGTTGATCTACCTGAGAACTCATCCTCATTGCTGAAACTTGTCAAGAACTGAATGCGAGGCTCATCTGGTGGTGATGGATACAAAAGGTAGTCTGATTCGGTTTTGGTCGTGTTTGTACTCGAGCAGGCACCGAGTATCATCACTAGCAAAATCAGCAGACCGCTACAGGAGGAAAACCTCTCTTGCGCTGCGCTGCGTAAATGGCACCAAATAATAGCATTAGTGGAATTCATTGTCGTTAGTCAGATTAATCTAGGATGTAATTGGCGCAAGCTACAGCACACTCGAAAGAGATGCAAATCGACTCTTGGGCCTTGGGGGATTCGTGGGTATTGAACGCAGAAGGTGCGGATGGCACCGCACCTTCTGCAGAGGACAATCGAATAATTGTGATAGTATTACTTGTTATGACAGGTCAGGCAAAGATCACTTCCATTCGCGCCGGAATTGTCCATCACGAGGAAGCTTCCATGCTGATTGTTATGCGGATCATGACACGAGGAGCATTCGACCTTATCGCTAACGAGCAAATCAGCCGCAATCGTACCACCAAGGATTGTAGTTTTGACCGACGGATCATACAGCTCAGCATCCTGTGAAGTACCAGTTCCAACAAGCGCAGTGTTGTACGTGATGCCGACAGGATGATCATCGCTGAGATCCGATGTAAGATCAAAACCACCCGTGATAACGGTCGTTCCTGTCGTGACTCCACCGAAGTTCTCCAGTGCGACTGAACCATCATGGCAGCTCAGGCACAACAAGGAAGCGGTTCCTGGCTGCGAAGGAGTCGATTGCATGTCGTATCCACCATAGAGAGTATATGACGGGGTGCCGGGGATGGCACGGTTCCACAGCGGGGCATCAGTGGTTGCCGTGGCATTATGCGGGGTATGGCAGGGGACACAGATTTCGCCGCCAGCCCACCCAGTGCCACTGAAATCATGGCCCGAGTTCACAATCGACTGCCCCATCGCTACGCTGCCTACGATCGCGAGCATGAGGATGGTTGATGATAAAAATTTCATGTTGACTCTCCTGTAATGTGATGGTGGTGTGAGGATCGCTTTTGATCCTGTGTTTTTAACCGTTTCGTGGTATCTGTTTTTTTGGGGCGATGGTATTTCTTGATGCTTTCAACGAGTGCTTCGATATCGAAGGGTTTTTCTATGATCTCGTCCACGTGCTCGGATTGCAGTCTGGAGGTCCCGCGCTTTGATTCTGCAGTCAGGAGTACGACAAACGGTGTCGGAAAGTAACTTTTTGCACAGGCTGCAACGTCTATTCCATCTCCATCAGGGATACGGAGGTCCGTGATCACGAGATCGTACCCCGTTGTCCGTAATAGATTCATGGCCTCGATCGCGGACGCACAGCATGTGGTTGTCCAGCCCGCCTCGTTGAATACCTGTGTTAATGTCCAGCACAGCAGGTGCTCGTCGTCGACAACCAGAATATTCATGTGCGAAGCAGACATGTCTCGTCGAAGTATTGGAAGGATCTTTGCTAAGGCTCGTGCTGCTGACATTTATAGATGCAAACTCCATGCCACAAAGCGACTGCCAGACGCTGTAGTATGCTGATATTTCCCTTCGAAACGGGCCTGATTTCATCGTTTTTTGCTTCTTGCCGGCACGTACTATCGAGTCCATTTCGAGGTGCGGAATAAACCCCAATTGCTATCGTGAAAAGAGGGTCAAATGCCCCATCCGGTGAGGTTTCACACAGTTTCCCGGGGACAACATGAACGTGAATTCCTGCCGTATGGGCCTGAAAACGCATTTTTGGGAATTGCTTATGCGGTAACGCAGGGAGACGGTGGTTCGTCTCCCCGGAGGGATTGTATGATTATGCTCTCGCTCAGGAGAGACCGAATTTCTTCATGCGGTAGCGCAGGGTGTCACGGCTGATTTTCAGCAGACGTGCGGCCTGCGACTGGTTGTGGTCGGCCATCTCGAGCGCGTTCAGGATGGCCGCCCTTTCAATATCATCCAGAGATCCCTTCAGGAACTGTTCCCCGGCCGGATCTTGTGGCTCTGCGTGCTGGAGCTTTTTCAGTTGACCCAGTTCTACACCGTGTGAGAACAGGTACTCTCCCTCCACCATCAGCATGGCTCGCTCAACGATGTTGCGCAGCTCCCGCACGTTCCCGGGCCAATTGTAACGGAGAAACATCTCCTTCGTCTCTTCTGTCAAACCCTTGATCTGCTTGCGGAATTTACGGTTGAACTCGTTGATGAAGAATTGTGCCAGCAGCAGGATATCCTCACCTCGGCTTCGCAATGAAGGCATCTCAATACTCAGGACGTTGAGACGATAATACAGGTCCTGCCGGAATTTCCCCTGCTGCACGAGCGACTCGAGTGATTGATTCGTGGCGGCGAGAAAACGCACATTGACCGAAATGTCGGTCTCACCTCCGAGCCGCCTGAACGTCCGCTGCTCGAGCACGCGCAGAATCGCGGCCTGTAATCTCTCCGGCAGATCACCGATCTCGTCGAGAAATACCGTGCCGTCGTCACCGAGTTCAAATACGCCCTTCCTCCTGCTGCGCGCGTCCGTGAACGATCCTTTCTCGTGTCCGAACAGCTCGCTTTCCATGAGCTGCTCGGAAATGGCGCCGCAGTTCACGGTCATCATCGGCTTTTCGCTGCGATCGCTCAGGCAGTGAATGGCTTTCGCCGCCAATTCCTTTCCTGTTCCGCTCTCGCCGATGATCAGAACCGTGGAGTCACTGGCGCGAGCCGCACCCTTGATCGTCGCGAACACCTGACGCATCACTGGAGAGGCACCGGTAATCCCGCAGAATCCCTCCTTCTTCTCCTTCTCCTGCAACAATGCTTTGAACCGGCGCTCTAGTTTGGTGATGTCCAGCGTGCGTTCGATAATGATTTTCAGTTCCTCGTAGTTGAGCGGTTTGGTGATATAGTCTGCAGCACCGAGTTTCATCGCACGAACGGCAATATCAGAACGATCGATAGCGGTGATCATGATGACCGAAACATGCGCGTAATCGGCATGAATTTTCTCAAGCACTCCCAGACCGGTCCCGTCCTCGAGCAGCTGATCGAGCAGTACAAGATCCGGTTCATGCCGCTCGATCATCTCAAGAGCTGTCGCTACGTTTTCTGCCGCCAGTACGGTAAATCCCTCAGCTCCGAGTTCTTCACGCGCAGCCCAGCGAATCAGCTTTTCATCGTCAACGACAAGAATTGTTTCCGCACGCATGTGTTATCCGGCTTATGGTTGAGTGTCGGGAAATATGAGTCGCACGGTGGTTCCGTGCTTTTCCTTGCTCTGCACGTGAATACCGCCTCCATGCTGTTGCATGATCCGACGGGCAATCGTCATTCCCAGTCCGCTTCCCTTGGATTTTGTCGTGTAGAAGGGCTTGTAGATGCGTTCCAACATCCCGGCAGGGATCCCGCGCCCCTTGTCTGAGATGGTGATGGTCGTTTCGCCGTTCGTCTGGTCCATGCGCACACCAAGCGTACCGCCGTCCGACATGGACTGCACCGCATTGAGCATAATATTCCAGATGACCTGCTGTACCTGCTGTTGATCGCCTTCGATACGATGTTCCTTCTCCAGGAGGAGATCCATCTGCAGTTCCACCTTTCGCGCATCAAGTTCAGGCTGCAGCATGGCGATCGTCCTGTTGAGTACATCGACAATAAAAATTTTCGAGAACTCGGGAGGAGCGATACGCGCGTAGCTGAGAAGATCATTTACCGCGTTGTTTATCCGGTCAAGCTGTACAATCATTTCGTCGATGATTTCTCTCTTTGAATCCGACTTTGCTGTCTTTCGTAAAAAAACCTGCAGCGCGGCCTTGACACCACTGACGGGATTTTTGATCTCGTGTGCAATGCTGGCTGCCATTTCTCCGGCCGAGGCCAGCTGATCGGCCCGCTCGAGCTGTTTGCCGTGCAGCTCAACGAGTTCTTCATATGCCTTATTGAGCCGCTCGATCAAATTTCGAAAGGATTGTTCGAGTGAACCAATTTCATCGGACCGCCGATCACTTCCGACCATCATCGGCAGAGTCCCGCCCTCCTGCAGATACGGGATGTGCTCTTCCACTTCAGCTACATGACGTTTCAGTTTATTGATCGGTCTGATAACGAGTACCAGCAGCGCAAGTCCCAGCAGGACTCCAAGACTGGAAAAAATGATGATTGTCAGGTTGACATTCGATTTGCGATGAATTCTGGCGAATTCTTCGATGTCATCGATCGGGACCTCCACCCCGAGGTACCCAAGGACCGGGCCGTCGGCCTCATGACATCTGCGACATTTCATGGTGTTCTTCAGGGGCCAGAGATAATGTTCGCTCTTCGACCCGTTATCTTCTACAAGCTCGAAAAGATGATCGGAGTACCGAGGATGTTGTTCTAAATTATTTATGGATAGGCGGCTCAGCGTGGTCGTTGAATCCGACGTGTAAACAATTTTTCCGTGAACACCCAGAATCCGGATCGCTCTTGCATGCTGGGATTCAGCCAGCGTCTGCAGATACGTTGTTATCTCCTCCCGATCTTTACGAAGCATCTGCTGCTCCACGATGTGGAGTCCTACATCCGCGACGGCGTGTGCTCGTGCGTGCGCCAGAGTGACGAGCAGTTCATGGCCGGTTCGATGGGCCTCACGAAAAAGTACAGCAGCGGCGATGGCGATCATGATCATCATCGCGAGAAGAATTTTCACGAATATGCTGTGTTTCATCAGAGGACCGCGTTTTCTATGGTAACGATCATGCGAGTTTCAATACGAGCGTCAGAGTTCGGTATAATGCTGCAATCGAGTTACGAATGTGAGCCCATAATCAGTGCCGGGATTATTTACATACCGAGATGCGCCTGCATCGCTCCAAAACGTGATGCCGCGCCATTCTCCTTGATCAGGTTGGTCAGAAACGAATTACTCATGATGAGTTTCATGGAGCGTTTCAGGTAATCACGTTTGAAACGATCCTTGATCTTGAAATACTCGGGAACCCGGTGCATATAGTAGCGGGCGTAACAATCCACGATCGCACGACGCACTTCGTCGCGCGTCATCGCGTCGGGCCGCAGGATGGGTTCGACAAGGTTGTACTGCGCATAGTCATGCACTTCGACATTGTCCCGCAGCTCATCATACATGTCCGCATAAGGCCAGGGGGTGATCGCGAGAAAATGTGCGAAGTCCGGTCCGTAACGCTGCGCGAGCGCGAGCGTCTGCTCGATACTTTCCGGTGTTTCCCACGGGAAGCCGAGGACGAAGGATGTTTCCGTGATCATATTCTGTCCGTGCAGCAAACGGATCGCTTCTTCGGACTGCTCAACACTGATATCCTTTTTGATATGGTCGAGTGTTTCCTGCGTCGTCGCTTCCACACCAATGTAGACATGGACGATACCGGCCTGCCGGTATTTCTCCATCAGATCCGCATCGCGCACGATATCCTCGACGCGTGTTTCCATGAGCAGGTAGCTGTCGAGACGCGCGTGGATGACTCTGTCCAAAAGTTCTTCCCAGCGATCACGTTCGCGGGTGGGATATTCGTCAACCAGGAGAAAGACATTCACTCCGTAGGTGTCGTGCAACATCCGCATCTCTTCGACGACGCGTTCCGGCCGCCGTGCACGCCAGCTCTTCTTCCAGAACTTCTGCTGCGAGCAGAAGGTGCACTCGTGCGTGCAGCCGCGTGAGGTACTTACTGCGCCAAGCCGTGAATCAGGAATCACGTAATATCGGTAATCCTCCCAATCAACCAGGTCCCACGCCGTGGGCAGCGCATCGAGGTCTTCGATGAATGGAAGGCACTCGTTTTTCTGTATGCCGCCGGGGTGCTGATGAACGAGTCCGGGTACCTTTGTCAGACTCTCCCCGCGATGCAGTACACGCAACAGAGTCGGCAGAGATTCTTCGCCCTCCCCCTGCAGGATGAAATCGATCAGCCCGCTGTGATCCTCGAACAGTTCCTCTGGGCAGAACGTGGGATGCACTCCCCCGAGTACCGTGATGACGTTGGGATCGATGGCGCGCGCCTCACGCAGGACATCGAGTGTTGCCGGCATGGTTGCAGTGATGGCCGACATGGCCAGCACGTCGTAGTCCGGCTCACGCAGGCGATCCGCAATCTCCGCGAGCGTGTGCTGCTTTGTCATCGCATCGTAGATTTCCGCTTCGAAGCCGGCCGCGCGTACGGCGCCCGCGAGATAGACATACGAGAGCGGCATCCAGCGTCCGGCGGATTC
>PKTF01000123.1 GCA_002869275.1 Ignavibacteria bacterium
CGATTACGAGGACCACTTCGTTGTGGAGATTTCTCCGGATGGCCTGGCCTGGACCGAGGAAACAACAGTAGACACCGATGTCATTTCAGCGCGGATTACATCTCTTACACCGCTCACCGACTATCAATTTCGCGTGCGTGCCGTGGAAGGCACCGTTTCTTCTCCGTTCTCGAACATTTTGACTGTTTCGACGCTCGATCTCGCTGCACCGGCAAATCTCCAGGCTGTCGGACATTCCGCAGTGGAAGTGTTTCTCACCTGGGAGGATAAGACCGACGGGGAAACAGGCTTCCTGATTGAATTTCGTGAAACAGGGGGTACCTGGGGAATAGCGGATACCGTCACTGCAAACACCATTGAACATCTGGTCGCAGGCCTCCAACCCGCGACAACCTACGAATTCCGTGTCAGGGCGCTGTTCGTAGACCTCCAATCCGGTTCATCCAACATCGCCCAGGCCACGACGCTCCTCTTTCTCGCCACCCCCACGAATCTTGAGGGTGCGCTGATGTCGGAGACCAACATCGTGCTGACCTGGGAGGATAAGGCCGACGGAGAGTTCGGCTACGAAGTCGAGCACCGTGAAGACGACGGCTCCTGGTATCTGCTGCACACCACGGCGGCGAACGCGACGCTGCACGACGCGCAGGGACTCACTCCCCGGACGATGAATCGTTTTCGTGTGCGTGCGGTCGGACCCAATGCAGCGTCGGGCTACTCAAATGTATATACAATGTATACACAGATGAAGCCCGCTGCTCCAGAGAACCTGACGGCAACGGCGCTGGACCATCAGACGATCCGTATCACCTGGGAGCGTGGCTCGGAGAATGAGGATGGGTACGAGGTAGAACGCAAACCGGAGGGAGGCGACTGGGCTTTCCTGACCTCTGCCGGACCAGGGGACGGCGACATCCTCGATGAGAACCTTCCGGTCACGACCACGTTCTGCTATCGCGTACGCGCGGTCAATGACCAGGGCAAGTCTTCCTGGTCAAATGAAGACTGCGCCACGACGACGGACATCCCCGTTCCCGAAGCGCCGTTCGGACTGTACACGCAGGTACTCGGTCCGACATCGATCAAACTGCACTGGGCCATGCCCGATCCAAATACTGCTGAGGGATTCGAAGTCGAGCGGTCGCTCACCGGCGATGAAGGCAGCTTTTCGCATATCTCTCCGGATCCCGCTGCAAAGGACCGCTCGTACACGGTGGACAACCTGCAGCCGGAGACGAGATACTATTTTCGTATTCGTGCTGTCAACCGTTCCGGTCCGTCACCATACTCCGATATCGCAGACGGTAAGACTCCTGGAGCGAACTTCCCCGCCGTGCCGGGCAACGTGCAGGCAGTCGCGCTCAGCCATGCGCAGATCGAGCTATCCTGGGAGATGCCCAGTCCCTCGAAGGAAGACGGCTTCCGCATCGAACGGTCGCTGACGGGTGACGAAGGCGACTTCAGCGCACTGACAATCGATCCCGGCGCCGGGGTGCGCAGTCATACGGATAACGGACTGCAGCCGAACACGACGTATTACTACCGCATGCGGGCATACAACAACGAAGGCGCTTCCGGCTGGTCCGATATTGTATACGCGACGACGGAGAAACAGCCTCCGCCTCCCGAACTGCTCGCGGCTATGAATGCGAAGGAGCAGGTGATCAGCCAGGTGGAGACTCTGATTCCAGAAGGATCGACCGAACTGGGTGCGCTTCGCAGTCTGCTCGGCGACTATGCGCGCGGGTATGATGAAACAGTGGCACAGACACTGATCGATGACTGGAAAGACAGCGGGGTGGCGGATGCGCAGAGTGCCGCCGCAGCCCTGGAACGTTATGTGCTCTTCGAAGAAGCCCTGCGCGACAGCTGGGGCGATGAACAGGTGATTCCGCCTGTGACCGGCGTGCTGGACCTGGGCAACCAGTGCGGTCGCATCCCGGCCATTGCGTCGAAAGACCTGATCGCCCTTGCCCTGGCCTGGAAGGAGCAACGCGCCCACCAGGGCACGGACGATCCCCGGGTCGATGCCGCGATGGAGGATGTGATACTCGCCCTGGGCGATAAC
>PKTF01000373.1 GCA_002869275.1 Ignavibacteria bacterium
CCGACCATAGACTCCTGGCGCTACAGCGCACCTGTAGACCCCCATGTCCTCATCATCGAACCGCCGTGCGGCTGGCCGGTGGAGTTTATTGATGAATGAGGATTCTGCAAGGGTGAATGAAACGTTAACGGGCGTTTGGACAACAGCGACGCGGAGTCCTATCAGGCCAATAGACTGAACTGCCTGCAGATATTGCATATCATTGCAGCCGTACCGCACAAGGGCAGCGATACGGAGCGAATGATACGGTGGATTATTACTTCACCAACTCCGGCGTCGCAATCCGTAGACTCACGTCGTGAGTGATTGCGGCGGATCGGGATGCGACCTTCTCGAGTCCGGCTGATGCATCGATCCAGATACCGTTGCTGAGATTTACCTCGATACCCGCCGCCGCGCTCACCGCCGGCGAGCGATCATCTCGTGCCAGAAAGTCTCCTTCGAGAAAGCCTTTGAAAGAATTTGTACCGAAATATCCGCGCAGGGCAATGGAGGCCTCGCTGAACCAGTCTCCGCCGTAGCCATTTCGGTCCGCTCTCCCTTTCATGCCGAGAAGCAACTGACCTTTCTCACCAAGGAAAGGCTGGGCCCATGTCAGCCAGGCTGAATAGCTGGAGGACATGAGATTCGCTGCCAGGCTGTCTTGTGATTGTGCGGCAAGAGCGGCACCGATTTCAAGAATGGCTTCGTTCCATGCGTCTTGCTTCGCTTTTTCCCTGATTGCAGCAATGGATTTATCGGCTGGAACGCGTGTGGCCGAGGTTAACTTCTCTTTTGCGCATTGTTTGATGCGCTGATCACGGTCTTCATCATCGAGCAATGCCCATTCTGTGTTTTCTTCCAAACACTGGGTGCCAAAATCTGACATCACCTTTCCGAAGACCCGGTATTCATCTATCAATTCCTGATTTACCCGCAAATCGCTTTGATCTAAGAGAGACATGCGAATACCCAGTGCGATCTGTCGACCGCCGTCCTTGCCCTCCGATGTAGCGATTGAAATCCGCGTGCTGTAAGCCCAGTGTAGATCTTTGAATTCATTGAGTGATGGCTCGGACAGCATGAGCAGCGGTGCAACCTCAAACGAGATGGATTTGGGAATGGTGGAATTGAGAGAGAACAGGTCTCCGAGCAATACACTGACTTCTCGTAAACTGCTTGGCCTGAGTATCTCGGTATTGCGCAGACCCAATATGTTATTTGCGGGATTGTCGGGTACGGCGAGATCCAGTCGAGTCAAATCGGCAATACTTTCTTCCTGCTGGGCAAAACTAATCATGGGGTGCAAGAACATACACATGACCAGTACAAGAAGGACAGGTACCACACACGCAACAGGACGCGTTTGTGACTGCATATCAATCCTCCTCCGCCAATTCGAACTTCAGTAAAATGCTTGCCAGATCGAAATCTTCCTTGATGTTTTTCGGTCCGATTTTCTTCGTGTAGATGATCTTTCCACCTTGGCGAACCTTGAGTACGATGGTGTACTTTCCTCCGTCTCCGGTCTGATCGATTACAGTAAACATTGCCCAGAGTACACGGCCATCATTATCCGACGCTGGAGCAGGCAGGGAGTGGATATCGTCTTCGCTGTTTTCGTTATCTCCATAGATACCATCGTACCCAGGAATCAATTCGTTTGAATCTTCCTCACGCAGCTGAAGTTTGTACGTGCAGAAAAGAACGGTGTTGGGGAATGTGAGATCGACCCAGACTGTTCCCATGTCTGGTTCAATCGTTACAGTCGGGAGAGCGCGTGTTGCCATAAAATTAATCCTTCTGCGATGTTTGAAATAATCCTGTCAGCTCACCCCACCCGCACCGACCGCATGCCGTTCTTCTCGTCGCAGAGGAAGATCTCGGCGCCGACGAATTTCTCTTCGCCGTTATCCTTCTTGGTGAGCCAGCCGCCGGTATTGTGCCAGCGGATGACGTTGCCGCCGAAGTTGGTGCGCGGGGATTCGGGGTCGTTCCAGCCGATGGGCTCGTGTGTGTGACCGAAGATCATGCGCGTGGGAATGCCAAGCAGGATGTCGTGTGCGTCAGCAAGGTGGGAGATCTCA
>PKTF01000163.1 GCA_002869275.1 Ignavibacteria bacterium
AGCTATACAACTCGAGGATGCCAGCAATGCAACAGTTGTGGGAGCGGACGGCACCATACTCCGCAACACCACAGGCGGTGTGACCTGGATCGAAAATCCGGAGCCCTCCCCTACCCTTTTTCATCTCGAACAGAACTACCCCAATCCCTTCAATCCAACAACGACAATCCAATACACACTTCTGAAGCCGCAGCGAGTGGCACTGATCGTGAGAGACCTTTACGGCCGTGAAGTACAGCGTTTGTTGGATGGCGTCTTCAAAGATGCAGGGTCCCATCATGTCCAGTTCGATGCTGCAGGGCTGCCTTCAGGTGTGTATTTCTACAGCCTGATAGCCGGTAGGCAGCGCCAGACAAGGAAGATGGTGGTGTTGCGGTAGGATGCAACACTGACCGAATGACACTCCCTTTCAGCCGCCCGAAATTTTGATCGCCGTATATTCGCCGTTTTTGATTTCGAGATTCTCCTCTCTATCCCGAAGAAGAGGGAAAGAGAAGATGAGCCATTCTTATAATGACGGGACCGCAAAGCCTTATCGCTGTTTCACCATCATGGTAAGGGTTTGCTGGATGTACGGATGCTTCCAATGAAGTCGCGAGAATGCATTTTCGCGGCAGCTTCCATACTGCGTAGGTCAGTTCATCGAGTAAACACGCCTTGTCCGGCTGGCACACCACTGTGTGGACCCGGTCCCGTCCAGCGGTAAAGATATACGTCGTAGGATTTCCCCTCTTCGAGCGGTTCCGCAGTGCGTGACAGCTCCGCACCCTCCGGGACAATCCCATAGGTCACCGGCGGCGCGATGGCGTTCACACTGTCGGAGATGACGGCCCAGTGATCGCTGCCCGATCCAACGGGCTCTACGAGGAGATAGAACAACTTGCACTCCGGCTCCCAGGATATCTCCACCGTCTCACCCACGGAGATCGACACGGTAACATCTCCCGTACACTCGCCGATCACAGGGGCGACGGCTTCATCCTCAGCGCAGCCTGGCATGGCCGATGTTGCCCATAGCAGCAATCCACAGATTAGCATCGATCGGTACATCTTCATGGCGTCCTCCTCGTGATTGGAAACTCTGTAGCAACATGCCGATCTCTGCTGTGAGAGTTGTCACAGAATCATCACCTCTCTCACTGGCTGAAAGACGGATTCTTTGACGCCCCGTGCCTTCCGCCCTCGTGCAGCGGAGAATTCGACCCAAACTCAATCTTTCGGATTTCTGAGATACAGATTCGGATGGAAGGGTGCCCGCACGTCCTGGCCGCCCGAGCCGGGGCTCTTATGATCTCTCCTTCGCAAGGGTTCCTCGCTATTTGGTGTGGGTAGGCTGAAGATTCAGCTTCCCCGCAACCTACTCCCTGCCTGTTCACTGCTCACTCCAGTGCTGCTGTTCAATTTGCACTGATGCTGCTGATACATGCTTCGGCAAGCCCTCGGGATACAGAGCATGCTCCCGCAGAATTCGTGTATTCTTCTGCAGGTCCAACCATGTCCACGATTCATCTCCATCCAGCTCTCCTACAATTCCGTCGATTATCAGGCCTATTGGCAGCATCACAACAGCCAGCACGGGAGCAAAACCGGCGTTGCCTCTCCAATTGTATCCCTCTGCCCAAATCCCAGCGGTCACAGCGGGAAGAGCCAGTGTGAACAGGGGGAAAACACCTACACGTTCACGATAGGACACTCTCACTACATCTGACAGCTGCAGAACCCGGAGGGTATCAGAATGCGTGTTGTTGTCGCCATCTTCACTCAGCATATACAGCGCTTCCTTATCTACGGCAAGAATGTACCCTTTCCATTTCTTGAAATCGCTGGTTGCAGCAGTCACCTTCTCGATGTCCGCATCTTCAGCTTTCTCCATGAGATCAGCCACCATAGCCGAACGAAGATCCTGCCCGTATGTTCGATTGCGGACCTCCTGTGCATACGATGCATTTGCATGAAGCACGAGGATGCTCAGAGTGTAAATCCAGATTGACGGTGCAATTCGGTTTATCATGACAATGCCTCGCGGTTCGATGATGCTTCGACTGCAAGTACGCAAACGTG
>PKTF01000357.1 GCA_002869275.1 Ignavibacteria bacterium
CCGAGGAATTGTAGGTTTTGCCACTCGCCTGCACATCGGTGATTGTGAAGCACCACGTCCCGTTCGGATTTCGAATCCAACTGCTCTCCAGTGTCACCTCACCACTCGAACCCGTGGTACCCGACACTGTACCTGACGTGGGTCCAGTATATGAAGCTGAGACATTTGCTCCGCTGACCGCCTGCCCGACGTTATCTCTGATCAGCACCACATCCTCGGCATGAATCTTGTTTCCCCCACCTACAACGCGAGACACGGCTTGATTCGCAACGTAGACATACGTACCAGAGCTCGTCACCGTAATTGTCACATCATCGACCCCGGTTGCATAAGTATCATCGGTGACGGTGAGCTGTGCGGTATAGGTGCCTGCGTTTGTGTACGTATATGATGGAGACATCTGCGTCGATGAACCTATGCCATCCCCGAAGTCCCACACGTATCCTGTTATTGTACCATCGGGATCACTGGACCCGCTGCCATCAAAGCTCACCAGCAGCGGCGCTGTACCGGAAGTCGGGGCAGCATTTGCGGACGCGATCGGTGGAATATTGCTCCCTGTATAGTACACCCACCACTCGTTTCCGTAACTCGGGTGATAAGCGATGAAAAGCACACGATTCCCCGCCGCAGTGATATAGCGCGGCGTCGAACCTTCGTTGACGTTGGGATTGATGTCTGCGGTTTTGACAGTACCCAATGCTGAACCGTCGCTCTCCCATAGCTCGAAGCCTGCTCCATCGTCTGCCGCGAAGTACAGTTTTTCTCCGAGTACCGTGAATCGCCTCCAGTAGTCTTGCGCGTTGATCGCCGGCCCCACCAGCTTGTCATAATCCGGATTGGAGCTTGCGCTCCCCACAGCAATGTCCTTGACCTGCACAGTACCAGTCGTTGTGCCGTCAGATTTCCAGAATTCACGGCCACCTTCACTTGACCACGCCGAAAAATAGAGTATTCCATCCAAAGGCGTAAGCCAAATTGGTTCAGAGTCGGCGGATCCACTGGCGATGTCTTTCACCATGGACGCAGGACCATTTGGAAGTGGGTATTTCCACAACTCCATACCGTTGGTCCCGTCGTCTGCAGCGAAGTATAGCGTCCCATTCAGCTCCACAAAGAAGTTCGGACAAGCCGATTCCGAGCCAGGGTTAATATCCTGTACAAGAGTGGTGCCGCTCGCTGTTCCATCAGTGCGCCACAGCTCCTCTCCGGTTGTGTTATCAGATTTACTGAAAAACCACTCGCCGTTGACGCCGACCGGAAAGATCTTGCTTGCGTAGATGTTTCTGTCTACAGTCGACGGGTAGTACTCGACTTCGCAAGTAGTTCCAAAAGAATTGAGAGGACAGATATCAAGAATCAGATTTGTTCCCTGGCCTGTCCCGTCACTAATCCAGGGTTCTTCTCCTGTTGCACCATCTCCTGCAAACATGAGGAGCCTCGTTCCTTCGGGAGTAGTATTTTCTATCCCGTCGAGAGTAACACCCGTAGCCGCGGTACCGCTGACGGTTCCATCTGTTTTCCAGAGCTGATATTCTGATATGGATTTGACAAAGTTGAAAACCGCATAGGTGAAATACACCTGCGAGGAGGTCGCCGTCAGGTTCCATACCCATTTCGTTCTTCTCTTTCCAACCGCAAGATTATTGAGCCGAAGTGTCCCCAGCGTGCTTCCATCACTGACCCAGGGATCGATGCCAGGATCGATTCCGTTGTCTGCAACAAAGTACAGGTGATTGTTCAGCGTGACGAGATGATCCGGAGGAAGATCCTTCACCATCCATGTCCCAGCAGAAGTGCCGTCCGTGCGCCAGAGTTTGGTACCGGAGCCGTCATTTCCGTTGAAGTATAACACGCCATCGAGGATTGCACGGGAGTTTAATATCTGCACGGACTCATCCGTGCTTGCATTTATATTCCTCACAAGATTCGGGTTCTGCGCAAGCAGCGGAACCGCGGCCAGAAGCAGAAAAGTGAGAACTGTAGTACATACTGTTTTCTTCATGACTTCATCTCCTTCGCTATTCCTATCCACATTGCATGTATCGTGATC
>PKTF01000229.1 GCA_002869275.1 Ignavibacteria bacterium
GTGGACAATACAGCTGTCTTGCAGCTCTTGCGTAGTGAGTATGACAAAATGAACAGTGAAAGGTTGCATCGGGCAAGGAAATCTTTCCCCGACTCCCCATCATTGTGTTTCCTGAAGATTTATGGTGCCTCTCCCTGCTTTCAATGCGTCACGTGCATCGCCCTGCTACCCGTAATACGCCCGTCAATGTACAGAGAATAGAAATACACCCCTGGGGCAAGGCCCCTGGCGGAGACGTCCACGGAATGTGTTCCCGCTGCGAGTACGGCGCACAATGCTGTGGCGCGCTCCCTTCCGAGGACATCGCGTATCGTAATCGTTGCCATCGCCGATTCCGTGAGGTCGAACACGATCGTGGTGACGTTACGGAAGGGATCTGGATAGTTCCACCGCAGGGCCGAGCGCGTTGGTAAGGGGACCGTGTCGATGTTAACCACCCTGCCTTCATTTTTCTTACCCGCTGTACCGAAGCCCGCGGAGGCGACCCAGTTTTCGGGAAGAGCGTTATCGAGACGCGGATCGATAAGTTCGAGCGTTGCCCCACTGCCGTCCGCTTCCGGTGGCCAGGGAGCTTCATCATCATAGGTCACTGAATCGACGAGGATATCTTCGGCGGAATACAGCCGAATCGTTTCACCCGCGCTGTCGAAACCGAAATCCAGGTTACCACATACATGACCTGCGGTGGGATGAAAGAGCATGAACGGGAGCGTATCCCTGCAGACAACGAGGTAGCCATGTGGCTCGATCACGGTATTCGGAGGAAAATGGAAGACATGATCATCACGTTCGTCCTTCAGCTGCCAGAGTGAAATCTCCACCGGAGCGTCGGAGGGATTGTACAATTCCACCCAATCCTCAACATCGAGCATTGCCGAAGAATGATAATTGATTTCGTTGATAACGACAGCCGGCGGATGTAACCCGATCGGGACGAGAGAATCACACACGCGGGATGCTATCGGAGTCAGGGACGGAGAGAGCATTCGCAGGGTATCCCCGGTTTCGACATCGAAAAACAGCGTCCCGATAAGACGGTTCTCCGGGAAGTAACGAGCCGCAGTCGGAGGATGGTCCGTCAGGAGTACCGTTTCCTTTGGATTCAGAATCGTATGATCCGGAAGAATGAAGCTCTGCGCGACCGTCTTCCCGCGAACGCGACAGAACGACAGATCCAGCGGTTCAGCGAAACGGTTTTCCAGTGCGATTCCGAGGTGTACTCCGATGCGATAGACAGGCCCCAGGGTAAGACGGGACGCAATCCCCTGCGCTTCCGGAGCCGTATTCACGGCAAGGACGTGCGTGGGAGCATTCGTGATGTAGTGAAATGCATTCGGAGGAAAGTACGATCCTGATGCCGTGAAGCAATACGGTATGACCCCCTTCCGCAGAGTGTCGAAAGATATACTGTTTGCGTACAGACCGTCGCCGCCGTTTCCGTCGTCATGTCCGCCGTCATCATATAAGCGCAGTTCGCGCACAGTACAGGGTCCCCCGACCACATCCATATCAAGGTCAACCGCATACAGCACATGAATGGCCCGCGGAAACGGCGAGCGGGCACGAAAGACAACCCGGGGGTCCGAACTGTTGGGAAAGGGATTCGAGCATGAGAGATCGGTCAACGGATTGCGCGTAAGGCAGACAGTATCCTTGATGTATGCCGCCCGATTGCTGAGAAAGGTGTTGAGCCGAACGATCGAGCTTTCGAACGCTTCATCGCTGCAGCATTTCGCCGTGTCCTGTCGCACGTCATGGCGTATGCGCATCGCGGTCTCATGAATGCGTTGCCGCAGCATTGCGACACCTTCAGACCGGATGAACTGCACGCGCTCCCAAAACCTGTTTTTCCAGCGTTCGCATTCCAGCAGACGTTGAAACAGCTGCTGGTTTGTGATCGGAACGATGAAATAGCGCGTCTCGGCCTCTCGGAGGTATTCCCCTTTCCAGTTCGCCCCGAAGGTCGCATCGTTATCCCATGGGAATATTTCGTACAGACCTGAATCAGGATTTCGATACAGAAAGAGATTCTTGGTGATGCTGTCGAA
>PKTF01000138.1 GCA_002869275.1 Ignavibacteria bacterium
AGGAACAGCAGCAGCGCGCCGAGACCTCCGATGAAGACGGCAGCGCATCGAGGCGATATGTTCTTGCGGACTCGGGTCATGACGCAGATGAGAAGGTAACAGGTGCCGGCGCCTGTCGCGGTCCATGCGAACGCCTCCGTCTGAACACGCGGCTCAGCCGCGCGCAATAAGAGGGCGAAAACGACTCAGCGCGCGAGTTCGTTCTTCAGTCGATTGATTTTCTCAATCGGGTACGGGTCCATGTCTGTTGCCATTGCGAGGTAGAAACTAACCCAATCTCCGAGGCAAATCAATCCTAAAACCCGGGCGAGCGCCAGGTCCTCATCGGCATAGATCTCGGTGATGTCACCGGCGAGCGGACGTATCAGGTCGAGCGTGACGGCAATGCGTTTTCGGATCTGCGGCAGGTCCTCCCTGTCATGCAGAACAATCACAGCGATGCGGGAAAGCAGATCGGTATTCTGTTCCCAACCCACGATCTCGTTGTGATTCATTTCCGGAAAAACATTTGTGTACGACAGCATCTTTGCATTCTCCTCGATCTGGCAGCGCCAGCGGGTCAGCACCGCGTCGAGGCCTTTCTGCGCTGCGTAGACCACGGGGATACGTCCCGGAAGTTTTTCCGCCACTGCCACGGCCTGGTTCTCAGGATCCCCGTAATCTGCATACAGCTCCGTCGCGGATTCCAGAGACGCGACAACGGCATCCATCGTGGATTGTTCGATGTCGATGATATCGAGCCGTGCAGCCAGCACCAGCAACGGGAAGAACAGGTAGCCGAGAGCGCTGCGTGGCGCGAGTCCGCCCGGGATCACGGCAGCGGGGACGTTGTCTTCACGTGCGCGTTCCAGCAGCGTGCCGCCGGAAGTGACCACGACGCACTGTGCGCCCCGGGCACGCGCATCCGCGTATGCGGAAAGTGATTCCTCCGTCCCACCCGAATAGCTGAGCACGATGACGAGACTGCGTCCATCGACAAACTGCGGTACTGCGTACCCGCGTATCACGCTGATCGGAACCGGCGAACGTGTTTCAGCAAACACGCGAAGGATATCTCCGCCAATGGCGGATCCGCCCATACCACAGATCACGAGGTTCTGGACAGCGGTGCTGTCGATTGCGGTGAGATTGACAGCGTTGCCGATCTCCATTCCAGTTTTCGCCTGCATCGGTACATCGCGCAGCACGCCATACATGTCGTGGGAATCCAGCGTCGTGATTCGCTGCGCATAATCGATAGTGCTCATGTCAATCCTGTGTTCGTGTGTTGGTGCGTCGGCGTTACTCAGCGGAGAGTTTTTTCAGCAGTTCTTCGCGTAGCTGTTCGAATCCCGGTTTACCCAGCAGTGCGAACATGTTACGCTTGTATTCCTCGACACCCGGTTGATCGAACGGATTGACGCCGAGCGCATAACCGTTGAGTGCGACCGCGGTTTCGAAGAAATACAGCAGTGCGCCGATACTGCGTGCGGAGCCGTCGCGCAGATGAATCGCAAGGTTCGGAGTGCCCCCCGTTCTGTGGGCAAGCGCGGTGCCGAGCATGGCGCTGCGGTTTACCTCAGAGAACGCTCGTCCTGCGAGATAGTTGAGACCGTCGGTGTCATCGCTCGCCGATGGTACGACAGTGCGATCGTCCAGCTCGTCGATGGTCAGGAAGGTCTCGAACAGCGTGCGCATTCCGTCCTGGATGTACTGTCCCATTGAATGCAGGTCGGTTGTATTGCTGACCGCCGCAGGGAAAATCCCCTTCCCGTCCTTTCCTTCGCTTTCACCGAAGAGCTGCTTCCACCATTCTGTCACGTAATGGAGGCGGGGATGAAACGAGGCGAGGACTTCGATGCCCCGTCCTGCGCGGTAAAACGCATCACGATACATGGAATACTGCAGCACCGGATTCAGTTCAGGATCGGTGCCCTGCAGCACTTCGCGCATCGTTCTCGCACCTTCGAGCAGTCCTTCGGCGTCCACCCCGGCGGCAGCGATCGGCAGCATTCCGACAGGTGTAAAGACGGAAAAACGTCCGCCCACGTCGTCGGGAATGATGAAACTGCGGTATCCTTCCTCGTCGGCGACCTTGCGCAGGGCTCCTTTCCGTGCATCGGTAATGGCGATGATGCGCCGGGCGGTTTCGGCCTTTCCGTAGCGCTCTTCCATCCACTGCCGCAGGATGCGGAATGCGAGTGCCGGCTCCGTGGTCGTCCCCGACTTGGAAATCACGCACAGCGAAACGCGTTTTTCGGCGAGGTGTTTCATCAGCGACGTGAGATACCCACCGTCGATGTGATGCCCGGCGTAGACGACCTCGAGCCCGCCATGATCGAATGGATCACTGAGGCTCTCTATTACCGCGCGAGCTCCGAGGTAAGAGCCGCCGATTCCAACGACCACGAGGACATCAGAATGCGCGCGAACCTCCTCGGCGGCAGAACGAATATCCGCCATTTCGAGCAGGGCGGAATCGGGAAGATCCATCCACCCGAGAAATTCGTTGCCCGCACCGGTACGCTGCTGCAGCGTGTGTTGCGCTGCGATGATACGCACGCGCGCCGCGTCCAGCTCCGCCGGCGAAAGGGCGTCGGTGCAATTGGCGGCTTCGATCCTGAGATCATTCGACATCGTTCTCTCCGTTTTCTCCTGTCATCCAGGAAGCATACAGTTCGGGGAAGTGATCACGCATATAGGTATAGAGGAAGGACCGCACGTCAAAGGAATTCGACAGGCTGAGCGCTTCGTCTGCGACAGCCTTCGCCTCGGTGAAAGGCGTCGAGCGGATAATCGTTTTCACCTCGGGGATTACCGAAGGCACCATGGAATATTCGTCGAGTCCCATACCCAGCAACAAAAGCGTCGCGAGCGGATTCCCTGCCATCTCACCACACATGCCGACCCACAGGCCATTCGCATGCCCGGTGTCGATCGTGTGTTTGATCGCACGGAGCACGGCCGGGTGAAATTCCTGGTACAGGTCGGCGATCAGTTCGTTGTTGCGATCCACCGCCATCAGATATTGAACGAGATCATTCGTACCGATACTGAAGAACTGCACGTGCTTGGCAAGCTCGTCCGCGATGAATACTGCCGAAGGAACCTCGATCATCAGCCCGATCTCCATGGACTCATCAAAGGCCATGCCTTCGCCACGCAGTTCTTCTTTCACGTCGTTGAGCAGTTCGAGGACTTCTAGCAGTTCAGTCAGACCCGAAATCATCGGAAACATGATCTTGATATTCTTCATCGTCGAAGCGCGAAGCAATGCCCGCAGCTGCTGCCTGAAGATTTCAGGCTTGTCGAGCATCATCCGAATTCCCCGCCAGCCGAGGAACGGATTGGATTCCGGTACTGCCGTGTCGAGCAGTTTGTCTCCGCCGATATCGAACGTACGGAAGATCACCTGCTGCGGATACAGCATGTGAGCGATTTCACTGTACTCGACGTACTGTTCCTGTTCCGATGGGAAATCGCCTTTTTCGATATAGAGATGTTCGGTCCGGTATAATCCGATGCCTTTCGAACCCTGCGTCACCACGTACTCGAGTTCATTGATGAACTCCGCGTTCGCCGAGAGCTCGACCTTGTGATTGTCAGGGGTTTCACAGGGCAGATCCACCAGTCCCTTGAGCTCGGCCTCGAAGTTCGCGATACGACGGAGCTTCAGCTCGTACTCTTCGCGGTGGTCCTGCGTGGGATTGACGATGAGCAATCCGCGCTGTCCGTCCAGAATCACTTCGTCTCCGGTTTGCACGACTGCTGTGACCGTGTGAAGTGCCGTGACGGCAGGAATTTTCAATGACCGTGAGAGGATGGCGGCATGCGAAGTAATTCCACCGAGATCGGTCGCATATCCCAGGACGTCGTTCTTACTGAACAGGATGGTATCGGAAGGTGTCAGCTGCGAGGCGATGATGACATGTTCCCCTTCGACGGTGGAATGCAGCCGTTTCTTCTGCAGGTTCCGCATAATGCGCTGTCCGATTTCATCGAGATCGACGACGCGTTCACGCAGCAGTTCATCCGACGCTCCGCCGAGAAGCTCCTTGTACTTCTGCAGCTCATCATAGACGAGGAAATCGGCGTTTTTCTTTTCACGGCGCAGCCTCATGTCCAATGCCTTGCGCATCTCGACGTCGTCAAGCATCAGCAGCTGACTCTCGAAGATCTGAGCCGCTTCTTCGTTCAGTTTCTCATGAGCGAAATTCGCGATCTTCTGTACTTCGTGACGCGACCGCTCTATCGCCTCATCGAGCAGAACGAGTTCCGCCTCCAGTTCCTCATCGGTCAGGATTCGTTCTGTGACATAGACTTCTTCGCGGTGGTAGAGATACGCCGTACCGATCGCGATGCCTCCCGAAGAGGGAAGTCCCTTGAGGATTATTTCCTGTTTCCCGTTGTTCACGCTGTGATCCCTCGTACCGTGATGTTATCAGAGTTCACCGAATCCGTCTTCAAACAGTCCGACGATCGCATTGGCCATTTCTTCCTCATCCGATCCGTCGAACACAAGATGCAGGGATGCGCCCTGCTCGGCTGCGAGAGTCATGACGCCGATGATGCTCTTACCGTTAATCTCGAAGTCATCCTTCGTGATATAAAATTCCGAAACGAAGCGCGCGGCCGTCTTTACGAGTGCCGCTGCGGGCCTGGTGTGCAGCCCGGATCGATTCTTGATGGTGACTTGATGTTCGATCATATGCGTCAGTGCTTTCGTTCGAGAAGCATGCGGGCAAACCACTGCAGCATACGGCGGCCTTCATTGTCATCAAGGCGTTCGAGAGCCTCGAGCGCGTCATGTGTATCCTGTTCGATACGGGTACGCGCCAGGTCGAGAATGCCGAGTTGCTCGTACGCCCGGGTGACGCGGGCAACGAGGTCGTGTTCTTCTGCTGTGTGCGTAGCGACGGACTGCAGAAGCTCCAGCGCTTCGCCCTCGGCGCGGTTGAGGGCACTGGTGAGCAGAAACGTCTTTTTTCCTTCGATGATATCGCCGCCGATCGGTTTGCCGAGCTTATCCTCTTCGGCGACGACATCGAGCAAATCGTCCTGAATCTGGAAGGCGCGTCCGATACAGCGGGCGTACTCGAGAAGCGCCGCCGACTTGACTTCATCCGCTCCGCCGATAATCGCGCCCATTTCAGCCGATATTGCGACGAGCCAGCCGGTTTTCTTGGCGATCATCATGAGGTACTGCTCTTCCGTAACCGAAGGCAGGGCTTCGAATTCCTTGTCGTAGCTCTGTCCTTCACAAACCTCGATCACGCCCTCGGTGAACACGCGTGTCAGTTTACGCACATCACCTTTCTCGGTGTTGAGCAATTTCTTGTACGCGATGCCCATCAGTTCGTCGCCGACGAGAATGGCAATGTTCTCGTCCCATTTCTTATGCACCGTCTGCCGTCCACGGCGCGTGTCGGCGCGATCCATGATGTCGTCGTGCACCAGGGTGAAGTTGTGCAGGATCTCCACGGCCACGCCGGCGTCCACCGCGTCCATCGGATCACCTCCCACCGCCTGGCAGGAGAGCATGACGAGCACCGGACGAATGCGTTTGCCCCCGCCGCTGAGGACATAGCGTGCGGGTTCGTACATGGTGACGGGTTCGTCTCTGTCGATCACTTCGGCGAGATGCCTGTCGATGATATCGCGGTAACGGCCATAGAGTTGCAGAAAATCGGTCATTCGTGATCTCTGTTGAAAATGGGTTTTCTGCGCAGCTCATCGATATTCGCTGCCCCGGTAAGAAACATCACTCCGAGCAGATCACGCTTCCATCCGCACAGACGGTGGCGCAGGCGGTCGACGCCGCCATCCTTCAACGCCTCGAGCAACGGACGAGCCGAAGCGGCCAGATCCGCTCCCAGAGCGAGACACTTTGCGATCATCACACCGTCGGTGATACCTCCGGACGCGATGATATGCATGTCCTCGGGTCGATTGATCCGCAACTGTTCGAGGGCATGGGCGGTAGGAATCCCCCAGTCCCAGAATGCGGGAGAGATTTCGCAGCCATCTTTTCGGCGCAGCATTTCCACACCGGCCCAGCTGGTGCCTCCCGCCCCGGCGACATCGATCCACTGCACACCGACCTCATGCGCACGCATGGCGGCTTCGCGCGAGATGCCCGCCCCGACTTCCTTGAGAATGACAGGGACTTCGAGGGAACGCACGAGCATCGCAAGGCCTTCGATCACACCGCGAAAGCGGGCCTCCCCTTCCGGCTGCAGAAATTCCTGCAGCGGGTTGGTATGCACCACGAGCGCATCGGCCTCCACGAGTTCAACCAGGAACTGCGCTGGAGTGGCGTCCTCCATCACCGCGACCTCCACAGCGCCGATATTGGCGAGGATGGGAACGGTGGGCGCGTTGCGGCGCAGGATAGTATACGATTCGTGATACTCATCGTTTTCCAGAGCCTGGCGCATGCTTCCGGCTCCAATGGCCAGTCGCAGGTCTTCCGCCGCTTCGGCCAGGGCGCCGTTAATGCTCACGGCTTCACCATACCCACCCGTCATCCCGCTGATGATCAGGGGGTACGACAGCGTATGGCCGAGGAAGGACACGCTTGTGTCGATATCCTCGGAATTGAGTTCCGGCAGCGCGTTGTGTGCGAATTCCCATTCCTCGAGGCCATTAGTCTTCGCACGAAACGAAACCTGTTCGTTTACGCAAAGATCGATATGGTCTTTCTTCCGGGATGACGTCGTCGACATGGGATTCACTGCTCCTGGGCACCACGAGATCGCGCGGAAACAGGCCGCGCATGGAGATTTCTAGGTCAAAAAAGGTAGGAAAAAATTGGGAGAGATCATACGGGACGTAGGACGTAGGCAACAAGCAAACCATCGTTGCACGGCAGGAGCCGTGCAACGATGAATAAGCGTATGGCGTAAGGCGTTTTACAGTGCGGCGACCGGCTGCGCGGCGCGGAATTTCTTCAGTCCCTCCTGGAGGAAGCGGACAAATTCCTGCGGCTTGCGCGTCAGTCCCGGGAAGCTGTTGATGTGCTCGCCGTCGGGCTGCAGCGTCACGTACAGCGGCAGGGCCACGGTGCCGAAACGCTCTTCCTGAAACTCGCGGTTCCTGTCATACAGTTCGCCCTGTCCGTCGGTGTAAAGGCGGACGAGGATGTAATCCTCGAACAGGGCTTTTACGTCCCTTCGAGGAAAGACATTCGCCTCCATCCAGCGGCAATTGGTGCAGGCAAAACCCGTGAAATCAACGAAAATGGGTTTCACCTGCTCTGCCGCGGCCTGAAGGGCCGTGTTGTAGTCGGAATACCAGTTTTCCTCACCTCCCTCATGAGTGCTTGGTGTGATGCCACCTGTCATCGCTCCGAGGGAAGCGGCATGAATCGTTTCCGAGTAATTCATCGGCGGCAGGAAGGCATCCAGTTCACCGAGTGGTTTGTCGTTGAGTCCGGTGAACAGGTACACCGAAATACCCACAAAGAACATGGCCCAGATCATGCGGAATACGCCGACTTTCTCGAGCGGACTGTCATGCGGAAGCAGGAACTTGCCGAGCAGGTAGAGGGAAATCAGCACGCCGATTCCGACCCAGAAGCTCAGGAACAGATCGCGGCTCAGGATGCCCATGCTCCAGATCAGGTCGACGTTGGAAAGGAATTTCATCGCCGCGGCGAATTCCAGGAAGCCCATCACGACCTTGACCGAATTCAACCAGCCACCGCTCTTGGGCATGGACTTGAGCCACGACGGGAAGAGTGCGAGAAGGAAAAACGGCAGGGCGAACACACTGGAGAATGCCAGCATGCCGACGATGGACCACCAGATTTCGCCCTTCGCTGCGGCCACCATGACCGTACCGACGAAGGGTACGGTGCAGGTAAAACTGGTCAGTGTGAATGTCAGTCCCATCAGCAGAAGGCTTGCGATACCCTTTCCGCTGCCCGAGGCTACGGTGAGCTTGGTAAGAATACCGCTCGGCACGACGATCTCGAAAAGTCCGAAAAGGTTCAGCGCAAATACGATGAATACGAGTGCGATCAGGATGTTCATCCACGGATTCGCCGCGAATTGATTGATGCCTGACGCCCCGAATATTAATGCCAGTAATATCCCCAGTCCGGTAAAGGTGAAAATGATGCCGAAAGAATAAATGGACGCATCTCGAACGACCTGGAAACGGGAGGCTGCTTCGCGCTTGGTGAAGAAGCTCACGGTGATCGGAATCATCGGGAACACGCAGGGTGTGAGAAGCGCAAGAGCGCCGACGGACATCGCCAGTCCGATATACGCCCAGAGGCCTTCCTCTTTCGCTTTTTCTACATCGCGTTCGTCACCGTAACCAAGGGACTCATCATCCCCGGCCTCGTCCCCATCTTCCTCCGCGCCCGCGGCTGAAGCATCATCCGTTTCATCACCATCACTCGCGAGTTCCTCCCCGGCGTCGGCCGTTGCGTCATCAGTTGCCTCGGCGTCATCCGCCACCGCCGATCCTTCTTCAATGGTAATGTCGATGGGCAGTTCCACCAGGGTCGGAGGAAGGCACATGCGGTCGTTGCAGGCCATGAACGTGACTTCGACCGTGACCTTCTGCTTACCGGGCTTTGCATTAGCCTTCACCTTGCCGGTCAGCGTGAAGGTGACATTATCCTCGAAGTACTCGGTGTCGACACCAAAGTTCGGATCATGCTTCACGACCGGCTTGGGCTGTTTGACCTTGCCCTTGCGCGTGATGGGAGCACCTTCAGCGAATTCTATCGTCGTGGTAACAGGAAGGTCCTCCATAACGGTGGCGGAATAAACATGCCAGCCGTCGTTGATCTTCGCGGTGACCTTGACTTCAATTGTACCGCCGGGAGCTGCGGAGGCGGTTACGGCCTTCGCGGACCAAGTCGCGGCTTCCTGTGCCTGCAGCAGGGAGGTTGCAGTAAGAAGAACCAGTGCGATGAGGGGAAATACGGTCAGTCTTTTCATAATGCTCTGTCGGATGAGGATCGAAAGCAGTGTATTAGGAAAAAATACGAAGTTTGGCGCCCAGCGGCAAAGCCATTTGCGTGGTACCGGTGGGTATGATGCAGAATGACGGGGAAATGGTTCAAATTTGAAGAAAGAGAAAGGCAACCACAGAATTCACGGAATACACACAGTGTGCACAGACAGAAAGCAGTAATATCATTTTGTGAATTCTGTGCGTATTCCGTGAGATCTGTGGTTGCCTTTCCTTACCGGAAGACTCCGTAATCCGACCCCCTCTTCTCCAGTTTGATATCCTGCAGCTGGGGCGATTTGAGGCGGAGAGTGAAGAAGAAACTGCGGTAGGGACCTGCGGGGGTCCACTGGAAATTCATTTCCCAGCAGTGCAGGTCCTTGCGGATGTTGATCTGCGGCGTCCCGAGTTCCTTGTTCTCGATGTCGTAGTACCCGCTCATCGTGAAATGCCAGGTCGGCGTGAGACTGAACGTAAGATTGGCTCGCATACTCGTCGAACGCGTCTCCCTGTCGGGATTGAATCGCGACAGCCTGTAATCATATCCCAGCGAAAGATTCCATGGGATACTGAAGTTGTACGGCGCCTTCAGATCAAGGCTTTTTGGTTTCGCGGCGGCGAGGCTGTCTTCCTCCGATTCGTATTCTTCATCTTCTGTCGTTGCCTGGGCTTCACTTCTGAACATCTTGTCCGACAGTGACGTGTTCAGACTGATGTTGAAATCGGTCAGACGCGCGATACCCTGATCCGCTTCCCATGCATACTGGTCGATTTCCCTCCCGGTGATGACCTTTTGATTGCCATCTTCATCAGTGTACGACACATCCCGGATGAATACGTATGGTGAAAACGTCGCCCCGCCACGCAGTTCCAGCAGGTTCTGGATACTCGTGCGATAGCTCAGACTGAGATTTCCCAGCTTCATGCTGTCCTTCACGAAGTTGTAATTCGTAGACGCATCGATCGTAAAGAGCTGGAATTTCCGCGGCGTCTGCGTCGTGTCGTCCGCACGGGGAGCGATCTTCATTTCGAATATATTGGACAGCCGCATGTTCATCGTCTGCGACTCCCCTGCCCCGGCACCACCGAAAATTTCAGCGGGACGATAGGAATACCCCGTATAAGGATCGTAGCGTATATCCTCGCCGGTGCTGTCGGTATAGCTCTGGTAGTACCCCCAGCCGTCGGAGGAAAAATCCGGATTCCAGCTATAGCTCACGGTCGGCTGCAGGGTGTGGCGCACCCCGAGGATGCCGAGCATGTCGGGTTCCAGCATGCCATAGAGTTTCGTGCTCGCGCTCAGGCTGGCGTTGAATGTCCGTACAGCGAAGAACCCGTTGATGTCGCGTCCCTCCACCTCACGGGATTCCTCGTTGAAGAATCGTTCGGTGCGGTGGTCGTACCAGCGCTCGACATAGGAGAAGCTTGGGGATATTGTGAAAAACCCGAATTTCGGCGTTGAGATAAGGCTGAGACGATGCTGCAGACCACGGCGATTGAATGTTTCCTTCCAGTTGAGAGTATCCCGCGTCTCTCCATCAGTGATTTCCTGCCGTTCCTTGACATCGATACGATTCTTGAACGCGCCGGTATAACTGAAGCCGATATTCTCGTACCAGGCCTGGTCGCCATACCCGTCACTGCTGCGGAAGGGATAGATCTGTGACTGGTTGAACGTAATATCCGGCAGCGTGGTGACGGACGTCCCGTTGTTAAGATCCTGTTCGCGCTGAAGGCCAACGGAAATACTGCGGTTGGTCCCTTCCCAGGATTTCGAATACAGCGCGCTCGAACGCACGGTCGTCTTGAGAAGTTCGTTGACGTCGTGACTGAATCTGTTGTAATACGAGTTGGTGAGGATATTGACGTCCGCCGTGATGCGCGATGTCGGATCCAGTTCCTGCCGATGCATGATCTTCAGGCTCCAGTCGGTCTTGGGGTCATCGTCGGCGGCGAAGACATTACCGATGTTGAAGGTCTGCTTGCCATAGCTCGCCGTGATGCTCCCGGAGAAGTTGTACCGCAGTGCGTAGCGCAGGTCCGCTTTCGCCAGCCAGCCGCCTTTGGAATACCAGTCACCGGTAAGTGACAGGTCCCAGTAATCGCTCATGGCGAGATAGTACCCGCCATTGATCAGGTAGCGGCCGCGGCTTGCATCCGATCCGAAGCTGGGAAACATGATGCCCGAACTGCGTCCTCCGCTGCTGGGAATCACCGCGAAGGGAAGCCACAACAGGGGGATGTCCTCAATATAAAATGTGATGGGACGCGCAACGATCACTTCGTCGGGCACGAATTTCATCTGTGCCGAACCGAAGTAGTAATGCTTGTGATCGGGATTGTCGCAGGTGGTGTAACGTCACCCGCCGATGAAATACTCGTTTTCCGACACGCGCTTGATGCGTTCCCCGAGATAAAAGCCGTCGTCGATGGCCGTTTCCCCCTGGGATATGACACCCTTTTTCGTCTTGAAATTGTACGACATCTCCTGGCCGGTGTATTCCTCTGTCCCCTCCTTGAATACCGGTGTCCCGATCAGTTTCCCATCGCCCGTGGAATCAGGCACGCCCTTCGCGATGATGTTGGAGTTGTCCCAGTCGATGGTGATCGTGGCCGCCTTGATCTTTGTTTTCCCGTAATCAATGTTCGCCTCGTCGTACATGCGCATGAGCTTCTTGTCCATCGCATACACGACGGAATCCTGCGCCTTGTAGGTGATGATGGTATCCACATCGTTCTTCGTGGGAAACACGAAAACGCTGTCCCCTTCCACCCGCATGGAATCGAGAATACCGCTGCCGAGGGAATCGAGCCGGGCCTGCAGTGAGTCCTGTCGCGCACGGAGGGAGTCCCGGCGAAGGCGCAGCGTGTCCCCATCCATCACTGAAACATCGCCGGTTCCAGGTACCGCCTCAGACTGCAGGATGCGCAGGGAATCTCCGTTCGTGCCGCCCGTGCTGTCGGCCTCGCTCTGCGCCGTCGCGAGGACGGGCAGCAGCAGGAGCGCGAAGACGATGGCGAACGCAGGTTTCAACACGGAGATTAACTGGTGTGCGTATGACGAACGATTCCGGAGTATCCGGCTTCGTGACGGGAATATCGATGTAAGGTACGAAAACGGGCTGTTTGGGGAAATGGGGAAACGCATCAATGAATCGGTATCGATTCTGATTTTCCGTACATTTTGGACAGGTAGGTCAACGATTGGGTTAACCCGGCAGCTTCATGCAC
>PKTF01000435.1 GCA_002869275.1 Ignavibacteria bacterium
ACATCGGTCTCTTCCTCGACGTTAAAAATGGTATTAGCGAAAAGGAATCCGATTAAAGAAACTGCTAGAGCGAGCGTGGTGAAGAAGGTATTCGGAGCGCCCATTGTAGTATCCTCATTCCTGTGTGCGATTTCTGCTTCATGCGAACTGCCATGGGTATCTCAATTATCGTACCAAAACCATAATCTCTGTGCATATCGGTCAAAACGGGCTGGAATCGCATTTTCTGAGCGTGTCATCACCTTCGTGGTCCGGGATCCGAACAGCAAAATATCCCGAATCCGTCAGGATAACGAACAGGTAGTTTTTGATTGATCAGAGTTCTGGGAGAGGATTGTCGATTGTCCCGTAGCGTGCGAAGAAGTGCTGGCTAATCACTGAAAACAAGAATGCTGCTCCTGGAACGGACGCTACCGCACCGGCGGCAGGCTTGAAACGAAAAAAGTCGCCGAAAATGGCGACTCTTCCCGTTTGGTGGACGCAAAGGGTGGCAGTTCGAAGCAGTTCAGGGAGGATGTACTGCGTCTGTCCGAAAGGGAGAAGATCAGGAGGAACTTTATTCGTCTGTGCTATTGCATACGGTGCGTCACCGTGGTATAATGAGGAGTCGATTCATCGCAATTAAAGAATTGTCCGGGCAAAGGCCTTCACTGTGGTCGCGCTCGGTTTATCCACGAGGCCGCGAGTGGTTGGTCGCGTTATCGCAACCGTGCAGCCGAGGGAGAACCGACATAACCTTATATAGAGGAGTCTCTATGTTTCCCATACACAAAAATATCTCTTTCGCAGTGGGCGTCGTCATGCTCGCATTACTGCTCGGGTTTTCTGCGAGTGCGCAAGGTCAAGGAAAGAGTATGAAGGTCCCCTACGGTTTCACGTTCAACCAATGCAACCTTGAGGGGATCGAAACCACCGGTAACATGAACCTCGTTCTTAACTCTACGCAAGACGAGAACGGCTGCACGACGGTGAAGATCCATTACAACACGCAGAACGTCCGTGGTGTCGGTATCGATACCGGTGACGAGTATCGCATCATCGATGTGGGTCTGCAGAAGGGAATGGATCTCATTGTTTGCGATGGCTGTACACTCGACCTTGACCTTGTTGGGATCTGGAAGGTGATCGCGAAGGACGGCACCTCCTTCATCCTGCACCAGGTCCTTACACTGAAGATTGATATTTGCACCATGGAGTTCAACGTCGTTGAAAAGCATGTTTCGGTTGAATGCAAATAGCTGCAAGGATAATCCTTCCTGCACATCTTACAGGCGTCCCGCTTAGCGGGACGCCTTTGTTTTCATACGCTGTCTCGAAGCTGTACCGCGATCGCGAAAGCGACAGACTGTCTTCGCGCACTCAAAGAAGACTCCCTCAAATCAATGAAGTTTGAGGGAGTTTTTTCGTGGACGCAAAGGGTGGCAGTTCGAAGCAGTTCAGGGAAGATGTACTGCGCCTTTACGAACTTTCGGAATATATACGCATGCAGGAATCGAGCGTCGCAGGGTTGAAATCCGGCACAAATTGACCGATTTCAGCTACAGGTTGATCTGCTGAGAACGTACGGTGGGGGATACGAACCGCTCAATGTCATTGTGATTCGTTTGCTAGGAATCAGCACCGCGGCGTGACCTCCAAGCGTTCAGCATCACCGTCCCGATGATCGCGAAGAAGATTCCACTGTACCATCTGCGAAGGCCGTCAGCAAATATGAACACGATCACTGCCAGTACGACACAGAGAATACCGAGAATTATGAACGCCTTGTTTCTAGTCTTGTTCCTCATCCTAATCCTCAGATACGTGTCACTTCAACAGCGTCATTTGTTTCGTCTGTAAGGACCCATTCCACTGGAGCTGGTAGACGAACATTCCAGCTGGATGCTTCACCCCATCGAATTCGGTGACGAACGCCCCCTGCGGCTTGATCTCATCAACAAGTACAGCCACTTCTCTGCCAAGTAGATCGAACACGCTGAGTCGGACCTTGCCTTCAGCTGGTATGGCGTACGTAATCGTCGTCGTTGGATTGAATGGATTCGGGTA
>PKTF01000319.1 GCA_002869275.1 Ignavibacteria bacterium
CCCCGCCGCGTATAAGCCCGTCCGACAGCTCAACCGATTGGCACAGCGCATCAACGAATTCATCGAGGAACAGCCGTGGGATACGACCACGCTCCGCCGCGCGGTAATGGACGAGGTAGACTGCAGCAAATCCCAGTTCGACACCGCTCTGAAGAATCTGCAGATTTCGATTAACATCGTCCGACTCAATGATCCCCGCGCGGAACAGGACACCTGGGTGCCCTTCCGCGAACTCTACCTCGATGTCTGGCAGAAATACGTGGATACCGAATAGCGCCGCTCTGTGCCCGGTACTAGCCTGACGAAATGACCAGGAAAACAAGAATGCGAGTCAATATTTATATGAAGGATTCGCCATGGGCATCATGAACAAGCTTTTCGCCCAGGCCGGCAAACCTTCTGGCCGTTTCGGCAGGTTCATCGGCAGGGCCATGAATTCCGGACATGCCCGACTGCATCGCTGGGGGTTGAGCCATGTTTCCATCGCGTCGGATGTGGTGATTCTCGATATCGGCTGCGGCGGAGGAAAAGCGGTGCAGAACATGGGCGGGATCGCCGCCGGAGGAAAGGTGTTCGGCATTGATCATTCCGATGATATGGTGCAGCTGTCCCGGAAAACCAATGCCGTGCTCATCGAAGCGGGCCGTGTCGAAATCACACGCGCCTCCGTTTCCTCACTGCCGTTCCCCGATGACAGCTTCGACCTCGTCACGGCATTTGAAACCTTCTACTTCTGGCCGGATATGATCGTTGACCTGAAGGAAGTCCATCGCGTCCTCAAACCGGGAGGCACCCTGTTGATTGTCAACGCGGCGTACGGACATGAAAAATTCGCGAAGCGCAATGCAAGGATTACGCGCTTCGGAGGCTTCACGCTGCACACTCCAGAAGAGCTGCACGACGTCCTGACCGGCGCAGGATACCCTGATGTGATCGTTCACGAAGCCGTGCAAAAGAACTGGATCGCGGTCGTTGCGAAGAAAAACTGAGGAGGATAGGCAAGTGGAAACAGTGAACAATCTCGAGCTTACCGACAAATCCGTGTATCCTGATGAGGACGTACTCAAGGGCGTGCTCGGGAGGTCGTACAGCGCATACCGCGCGCTGCTCGAACTCTTTGATCGCAACGGGATGCATTCTGAGTGGCGCTACTACATGGACGGCAAGGCCTGGCTCTGCAAGGTGCAGAAGAAAAAGCGGACCATCGTCTGGATGTCCGCCTGGAAAGGCTTCATGCAAGCGACGATGTATATCCCGGCCAAATACGTTGAAGACATCTATGCACTTCCCATTCAAGACGACACCAAAGAACAGATCCGAACGACGAAGAACGTGGGGAAGTCACAGCCCTGCACCTTCGAGATCCGCAATCAGAAAGTGCTGAAGGACTTCGACACCGTCATGCAGTATAAAATCCAGGCAACTTAGGGAGAGGAGTCAAACAGCTTCCCAGAAAGTTTACGGGGTGGCGGACGCCAGGTATTGGGATGGGGCAATGGGAGAACCCGTCCCACTTCACTTGACTTCGCCTACAATAATCGCTAATATCTTCTTGTTCATCCTATTATTACCTGATTGAGGTCTTCATGGTGCACCGATGAGTGCACATGAAACCGGAATCCGTCCGGCGTTCGATGTCTGATCGGCGTCCTCTGAATCCCAGGAGCATACGCGGTATGCGCATCAGCACAAGGAACAGAGCCGCACATGTTAAATGTGGCAGCTTCTTTGTTGAACATGCCGCACAAATCTCAAAGGAGATACCATGATCAAGTATGTAACCTATATATTCGCGATAGCGTTGCTTTTCTCCGGCTGTTCAACCGACACTCCAAAGTCTGGGGAAGTTATGCAGATCGTAAAACTAAGAACATCTCTTAGTGATGAGGAGTTTTTAAAGATTGCTCACGAACGTGAGCCAGGCTTCGCAGCGAATCCGGCCATCATTCAGAAGTACTACATCAAGTTAGATGAGCCAGGGTATTATGGCGGTGTGTATATATGGGAATCCGCTGAAGCGTTGCAGGAATTCAAACAATCAGAG
>PKTF01000126.1 GCA_002869275.1 Ignavibacteria bacterium
GACCAGACACCCGACGGCGGTTTCGTCGCGGCCGGAGACAGCACCTACCAGCAGCTCGAGTGGGATTACATTCCCGCGCTTTCCCTGATAAAGGTGGATGACAGAGGTGACATGGAATGGAGCAATCCGCTCGGCGACGCGTTCATCGGCAGTGCGAACTGCATCCGGCAAACCGATGACGGCGGATATATCCTTGCCGGAGACAGCATCCATCTCATATCCGATTTCGAGCATACTCATTCCTTCATGGTCATGAAGTTGGGTGCGGACGGAGGCAGGGAGTGGCAGTACTACTATGATACGTTCTCCAACGGCGCATCCGTCGAGCAGACCGCGGACGGAGGATATATCGCCGCGGGCAATATGGTTGATGCGGATCATGGGCTCGATTTCCTGCTCGTCAGGCTCGATGGGGAGGGGAACCTCCAATGGACGAAAACGTATGGACGAGACGGAGGCTGGGAATATGCGAGTGCGATACGGCAGACTGCCGATAGGGGTTTTATCGTCGCCGGCCAGACGGATTCCGAAGGTGCGGGACGATACGATATGTGGATCATGAAGTTGGATGCAAACGGAAACGGCCCGGGACCGGTCGGGATCGCTGAACGGGATTTCAATGCCCTTGACGGATTCTCATTATCGCAGAGTTACCCGAATCCCACCCTGAAGGCCGCGTCCTTCCGCTTCACTCTTCCACGATCGTACTTCGTGACACTCGCCATTTATGACATGCTAGGAAAGAAATGCGCGACGGTACTTCAAGAGCAGCGTCCCGCCGGTGACTCCGTGACCGAATGGCCGGTGAACGAACTGCCAGCCGGACTTTATTTTTATCGGCTGGAGGCAGGACCGTTCACGCGGACGAGGAAATTCATCGTTCGTTGATAAGGCTCGATCTTTGGCCATATCTCCCTATGACACGGGGAAAGAATGAGGGGGTCAGTTACAAGTTGTCCTTGTTCGTAAGTGCATAGCGTATAAGCGCGTAGCTGCCACTTAGCTGCAGCTTCCCGCACATGTTGTACATGTGTGTGTCAACCGTGTGTATACTGATGCACATCCCTCAAGAATTTCAGCGCATCGTACTTCGTTCGGCACTTGGTGAAGCGTTTCGAGAGGATCATATTTACCTCCATTCGATTGGTGATGGCATTGGTAGCCACTCGACTCTCGTTTTACCGGGAAATCTTCGAATCCGGCTCGTTTGGGAGAATGCCGGTGAGGGGAGCGACTCGAAAACCGTTGTACCCTTCGGGGTACCCTGTGTTTGAATCCCTCCCTCTGCGCACAAGACGAAACAGGCACCGATCGTGAGCGAAGGTGCCTGTTTCGTTCTGACGCGCGGAATGCGCGATATGAAAACCAGATCACAGTGTCGGCGGGAATACCGTGACATCGATCTCCTGACCTGTTTTTGTCTGATAATGCATGCCGACGAGTCCGTATTTGTGGTTCGTGACGTAGGTGATTTTCTCCAGAAGCGGGTCTTCCTTCGTCTCTTCCACCTTGATCACCTTCAGCATCCAGAATCCGACTTCGTAATCGTCGGTGGTGGATTTCGAGGTGACGGTGCGGGTGATGGTCACGCCGTCGTCGTCGGTGAAGTTCCAACTGTCACCCACGTTCATGTCATATTTCACGACGGTAAAGGGTCGTGAAAGGTCGCCCTTGCTGCTGATGTATTCCTGGATCCCTTCCGATGTGATCTTCAGCTTCGCGCCAGCCGTCAGTGTTATGGCGTCCCTGTCCGTCGAATCGATGACGCCGCCATATCGGTCGACGTACGTGTCGAGAATGGACCGCTTCATCGTTTCCGGCAGCGCGGAAATACCTAGTTCCTCCTGAAGTCCACGCACGAAGGCCGTGTCGAATGTAAACACCGCGTGCATGGTGACAATCCCTCCGTCATTTTCCGTGATAACGATGCTGTCACCGAGTTCGCGTAATACGGACGACGTCCCCGGCACGGAAACGGAAACTGGAAACTTCTGTCCGACGTTCGTGAGTTCGAGGTTCGGATCACCGCCCAGGTCGTTCGGACCTGTCGGATCGTCTTCGCTGCAGGAGATTCCAATGAATACCAGTGCTGACAACACTGCAAGGAAAAATACACGGGTGTGCTTCATTTGTGCTCCGGTCTGAATAGATGGTGAATGTAGTGCGTCCCATGGTGTAACTGATGCGAAACAAACCTATGGAAAACACGGAAACAAAGCAATTCCGGCAAGTATACCGTTTATTGTTCTCTTCGTGCGGCCTGTGATCCAAATCAGCGGCCTTCGCTCGAGACTGAACTGGCCTGAATTGCGAACTGCCGCATTGCTTTCATTGATGGTACTCCGTCTGATCCAACCGAATCTTCGGGCCATTTTTTGCTTAATTGCCCTCATATCTGTACAATATAGTAGCAGAGTTCCTGTACGTACCATCGGTGTTCAATCACATCTATGCGTCGGATTTGTGCGAATAACGCTGCACTGAATCACGGTTGACTGACGTGTTCCCGAGGTGTAATGGTGCGGTCTTTTCCGTCCCATGTATGCCCTGTTTCAGGGAAGATCTCTACAACTTCACGCATACCGACACTGTGATGCATCCTGACAGGTTGCCTGGGGAGAGTAGCGGGGTGGCTGCGGAACGTCGCAACGGGTTCTGTTTTCTGTTTCTCTCACTGTCCGTATACCAGGAAGGAAGATCTGATGGATCGGAGTGCATTCTGGGAATCCTCAACGCGCGCTGATGGCCCGCTGCTGGCGACCGCCATCCACGACGGGCACCTTCTTCGCGATGACATCGCGGAGGCCATTGCGCTGGGTGATCGCGAACGATTCCGCGAGGAGGACCCGTTTACCGGAGAGTGGATTTCGGTTGGAGATCGAAGCGTTCGCGCCAACTATTCACGGTTCGAAGTCGATCTGAATCGACCGCGTGACAAGGCGGTGTATATCAACCCGGAAGATGCCTGGGGGTTGCAGGTGTGGAAGACGAATCTTCCTCCGGAAAGTATCGCACTCTCCCTCGCGGAGTATGATGCGTTCTATGCGGAAATGCACCGTTTGCTTGAGGATATGAGACAGAGTTACGGGCTTTTTATCGTGTTTGATATCCATAGCTACAATGTCTTGCGCGATGGACCGCATGGAGATCCTGCTGATCCGCAATTGAATCCGGAAGTGAACATCGGCACGGGAACGATGGATCGTGATCGATGGGCCCCGCTGATCGATCGTTTTATCAATGACCTTCGGGGATACGATTATCGTGGACGTTCGCTCGATGTGCGGGAAAACGTCAAATTCAAGGGCGGACAGTTTCCCCGCTGGATTCACCAGACGTTCCCGGAGTCCGCGTGCGCACTCTCTATTGAATTCACGAAGTTTTTCATGGATGAATGGAGCGGTGAACCGGATCACACGCAATTGGAGGAGATACGGCTCGCATTGGCCTCGACCGTGCCCGGTGTGAAAGAGGTGCTGCAATCGATGGGGGCGAAGTGGTAGAAGGAAAAAGAAAACCTGCAACGATCTCGAACCGTTTCATCGAAACTGTATGCGCACGCCTGGCCGATAACAAGCAGATTCGGCGGACGCTGCCGGTGTGGGGACGCGTTCATATCGATCGGCAGCTGCCCTTTCTCTGTGTGTACCGCAGAAGAAAAAATGAAAGTACTGCGCAGCACGAGCGCCTGGTCACGGCGGAGGCATCGTATCTCACTGCCTCGGCGAATCGCGGGATGCACAGGCAGCTGGCTCAGTTGACCGGGAATGTCGCCAAAACGATGGTCGACGTGCTGGATTCGTTTCTGATCATCGAAATGTGGGTCTCGGAGGATGGTGGAGATGAGGAGGAAGCATCGCTCTATCAGCCGGCTTTCAAAATCTTTACGCCAAAAAGCAAGACCGCGCTCTAGACTGTCGCAACACTGGAAAAGTCTCTGAGTAAAATCAAGATCCGCAGGCAGCCGGCGGTCATCGACGTTGTGCGTGTATCGAAAATCGCACCTCCCGGGTTATCTGCATTGCTGTCTCAGGCGGAAGCACGCCAGTTCGGTTGTCATGTGATCGGCATCGAGGTCCGCCCTGTGTATTTGAATCGGGAGACGGGGGAGGTGTTCCCGATGATACGCCGGGAACTGCAACGTGGCTTTGCGAAAGCGTTACGCAGCGCCTTCTTCCAGTTTACTCTCGACCAGACCACACATCGCCCGGTGAACTATTTGTCGCTCGGCCGGTGGAGCATGGTCAAAGCTGTCTGGGAAGTAGACCGCAGGTTGGCGGAAATCTGCAGCAGTTTCGACTTCCTCCTGCAGGTTACTCCCTCCAACAGTCATTCGGCCTGGTCGGGATTCAAACGGAGAGGTTTCGGGCATGCCCCGGAATTCCTCTACCGCCCTCTGCCCATGGATCCCGCCATGCTGAAACGGCGGCTCTATGACATTCCCATCGAACGCATCGAAGACTTCACGGTCGCCCAGGTTTTCCGTGAACAACAGTTCGAACTCGATCGTAAATTGACGATGCTGCTCGATCGAGGGAGTAAGCGCTTCATGTACGGCAGTTTGCAACTCTATGGTGGGGTGAACGCATCCCTGTTGGAAACTGCAAGCACGCTGCTGGAGAAATCCTCCGCTCGAAGCCGGGACGAAACAGCTGGAAAATCGATCGACGCGGAGGCATTCGCGGCACGTGCGAGGGAGGAGTTGGATTATTTCCGGTCGAAATGTCCCGACTGTGACAGCAAGGTGTTCGTACGGGAAGATATTTCCGGCTTGATGGTTTCTCAGGGCAACGTGCTCGTCGGAAAAAATCTCAGGATATCGGAATCCAGGCTCGAAGCGCTGATTCAACATGAAGTCGGGACGCATGTGCTGACCTACCTGAACGGCAAAGCGCAACCATTCCGCCAGCTGTACGTCGGACTGGCCGGATACGAGGAGCTTCAGGAAGGACTGGCCGTGCTCTCTGAATTCATTGTCGGTGGATTGACGCTGCCCCGGCTGCGCTTGCTGGCGGCACTGGTGGTCGCCGCACACCGTCTCGTGCAGGGCGCGTCTTTCGTGGATGTGTACCGTGAACTCAATAAACAGTACGGTTTCGAGCAGCGCGTCGCGTTCACGATCTGCATGCGCATCTTTCGCAGCGGGGGGTTGACCAAGGACGCGGTGTATCTGCGAGGTCTCGTACAGTTGTTGCGGTATCTGGGGAAAGGCGGGAAACTGGAACCATTATTCGTCGGCAAAATCGCAATCGATCACATCCCGATCGTGCAGGAATTGCAATGGCGAAACGTGCTGCATGCGGCGCCACTGCGTCCACGGTACCTTGATGACCCGCGGACGGAGCAGAAACTGCTCATGCTGGCAAACGGTATTGATTTGATGGACTTAATAAAAAGGAGAAAAATATGAGGATAGGTTTAGTCGTAAATGATGTCGCTTCGGAACAGGCTGGTTATACCACAACCCGCCTGGGAATGTGGGCGATCAACAGGGGACATGAAGTCTGGGTCATGGGACTGGGAGACCTTGCCTATGATGCGGATGAGAATATCCGCGCTCGAGCCTGCTCGGTGCCCAGGAAACAGTATAAATCGAATGAATTATATCTCAACAGCTTGCAGGGAAAGTCCGCGATTCGTGAACGCATCACGGTCGATGATCTGGATATCCTGATGCTGCGAAGCGATCCGGCGAACGAAACGGGAGACCGTGCCTGGGCTGCGAGCGCCGGCATCAACTTTGGCCGCATCGCCATGCGCCACGGAGTCATCGTGCTGAACGATCCCAACGGCCTCGCGAAAGCCGTCAACAAGACATATTTTCAGCTGTTCCCCGAGGAAGTCCGGCCCCGGACATTGATCACGCGTGATGTGAAGGAAATCAAGCAGTTCGCCGAAGAGCAGGGCGGTCACATCGTCCTGAAGCCTCTGCAAGGCTCCGGCGGATCCGGTGTGTTCCTGGTACGTCCCGAGGATCGCGCCAACCTCAATCAAATCGTCGAATCACTTCTCAGAGACGGATATATCATCGCTCAGGAATATTTGCCGGCCGCTCACGAAGGTGACATCCGGCTCTTCATGATGAATGGCCAGCCGCTGCGCTACAAAGGGAAGTATTGCGCATTCAGACGAAAGCGATCAGGGGATGACATGCGAAGCAATGTGCACGCCGGCGGCAAGCTGGCCGAGGCCGTCATCACAGAGGAGCACCTCAAGCTGGCAGAAATCGTACGCCCGAAACTCGTGCAGGACGGAATGTTCCTGGTGGGGCTCGATATCGTCGGTGACAAGTTAATGGAAATCAATGTGTTCAGTCCCGGTGGCCTGGGTAGTGCGCAGAAGTTTGAAAAAGTAAACTTCAGTAATGCGGTCATCGATGCGCTCGAAAGAAAGGTGGAATACATGAGTTACTATCGCAGGAACTTTGACAACGATGAAATGGCCACGTTGTAAGACGCTGCTGAATCCAGAAACACCTGAAGCGCAATCACAGGGGGGGGGAGGTTGGTTACGCATGACCCATGGCCGCGACGATGGTGACAGCGACGAATTCTTGACATTCGAGCACTTATGTGCTATCGTTCTGGTTGATTCGCTTACGTTTGCACGTGTGCATCATGAGCCCAAGAGGATGATCATCGCGCTTGCGGAGTCACTTCCGGCGAGGGACGCAGCAGTATCTCCCATAAAGCAGTATCACATTTCAGGACGACCGTCGCATGCAGCAGGACGACCTGCCTTATACAACACTGGACGTGGACGCGATTTCCGAGCTGTGGTCCAAGACCTACAACACCGCCGGCAAACCGGACTGGTCACACATCCTTCCATATTACGACGACAACATCATCTTCCGGGATTCGATTCAGGAGATTCGTGGAATAGTTGATTTCACGGCCATGACAGAACGTCTGACTGAACGTTCGAAGGACCTCACGATGAATGTGGTCCGCGGTGTCAGGCAGGGCGACATCATCTTCATCGAATGGGAAATGACGATCAGTTATAAGAAGTACCCTAGCTCTGTTCTTTACGGCAGCAGCCGCCTGACGCTGAATGAGGCGGGAAAGATCGCCGAACAGCGGGATTACTATGATCTGTGGGGCGATATCTTTGACAATATCCCGCGCTTCGGGAAGGCGTACAGGAAATTCATGCACAAGAAATTCGGCTGAGCCGTGCCTATGAGCGCCAGGAAAACCTTTCAATACTACCGGCAATACCAGATGTCTGACATGTTCGCGATGGTTCGCAACAGCCGTCGGGCACCGAAGGAATGCAGCGACCGTCTTGACGGCAGGCTCGTCGTCATCACCGGCGCCACTTCGGGAATCGGATACAGTACCGCTCTTAAATTCGCGGCGCAGGGTGCGAACCTGCTGTGCATCAACCGCAACGGCGAGAAATCCGAACAGCTGCGCAGGGAAGTGGAATCGAGGTTCTCGGTGAAATGTGACTTTCTCCTCGCTGATTTGAGTTCGCTGCAGGATATCCATCGAGTGGCGATGGAACTCGCTTCGCACAACGCTCCCATCGACGTGCTGATACACAATGCCGGTGTGTATCTGACCGAGCAGGAAATCACTCCTGACGGACTCGACAAAGTGTTCGTCGTGCATTACCTCTCGTCCTTCATCATCAACCACGCATTGATGGAGAAGCTGAAAGGGCAGGACAGCGGCAGGATCATCCTCGTGAGTTCGGAGGGGCATCGTTTCGCAGCCTGGGGATTGAGACTCGACGATGTGAACTGGGAGAAGCGCCGGTACAGCGGGCTGCGAAGCTACGGAGCGGCCAAGACCTCGCAGCTGCTGTCGATGCTGATGTTTGCGGATCATTTTCGCGGTTCGGCTGTCACGATCAACGCGGTACACCCCGGTGCAGTGAAAACCGAGACCGGCCAGGAAAACGGGCCGCTGTATCGCTGGTGGAAAAAGAACGTGTACGACCCGGCACTGAAAACTCCCGACATGTCTGCGGAGGCGCTCTACTACTGCGGTGCCTCACGAGAATTGGAAGGGGTCACAGGACGATTTTTCAACCTTACCACCGAGGAAAAACCTGCACCGCCGGCACGGGACAGAGAGCTCGCACTGGCTCTCTGGGAAAAAAGCCTCGAGTTGAGTGGCCTGGATACGGCCGATCATGCACGCCAATACCCCAATAACATCTCACTGGTGCCATGAAATCAACTTCATCGGCAATTCACACATACGATACTATAGTTGTCGGGGGTGGTATAGCCGGACTGACGTCTGCGGCCTACCTCTCGCGTGCGGGTCGCAAAGTATTGCTCATCGAAAAGAACAGGGAATGTGGTGGCCTGGTCAATACCTTCAGCCATAATGGCTTTCGTTTCGACGCAGGGGTGCGCGCCCTGGAAGATGCCGGTATCATTTTCCCGATGCTGCAGGACCTGGGGATACAGCTGGAGACGGTGAAAAGCCCGGTGTCCATCGGTGTCGAGAATGAGATCCTGCATGTCAGGGATGGCAGCAGTCTCGGGGAGTATCGCGATATGCTCGCGAGGCTCTACCCTGAAAGCACGAAGGAAATCGATGACGTCATCGTTGTCATCCGCAAAATCATGAAATACATGGATGTGCTCTACGGCGTGGAGAACCCGGTATTCAAGGATATGAAGCGCGACAGGGAATTCGTGATGAAACAGCTTCTGCCCTGGCTGCCGAAATTTCTGCTGACCGTGCGGAAGATCAACAAGCTCGACACACCTGTAGAGGAATATCTCGATACCATCATCCAGAACCGCTCGCTGCGGGACATCATCGCACAGCATTTTTTCCGCAGCACACCCACATTTTTTGCACTCAGCTATTTTTCGCTGTATCTGGATTATTTCTACCCCAAAGGCGGAGTGGGACAGCTGGCGCAGGTCCTCGCTGATAAAATTCGTAAAGAGGGCGGTGAAATCAGGACGGAAACGACGGTCACGGAAGTCTTTTCTGATGAACATACGATCAGAGATGATCACGGTTCCGAGTATGCGTATGACAACCTGATCTGGGCGGCGGATCTGAAAACCCTCTATCGGCTTACGCAGACCGAGGGACTCACGCGCAAGGAGCAGGAGACCATCTCGCGCAAGAAAACCACCGTGCTCGAGAGAAGAGGGAGCGAGTCGATCTTCAGTCTGTTTCTCGAAGTGGATACGCCCCTGGAGACATTCCGCGAAATCGCACATGGACATTTTTTCTATACCCCGTCGAAGAGGGGATTGAACGAAACGCATCACGCAGATCTGCAGCAGCTGCTCAGTACCTGGCAGCAGGCGGACAGGGAGCGGGTATTTTCCTGGCTCGATACATTCACGGCCTACAATACCTATGAGATTTCCATCCCGGGTTTGAAGTACCCCGAAATGGCCCCTCCGGGGAAAACCGGCCTCGTCGTTAGTCTCCTCGCGGAGTATGACCTGTTCGCCCGAATCAGGGAAGATGGCTGGCTGGAGGAATTCACAGCCGAACTCGAAACCCGGATCGTCCGCGTTTTGTCGAAGTAGATATTCCCCATGCTGAGGGACGGCGTCATCGAACAGTTCTCTTTCACACCACTGAGCATCGAAAATCGTGTCGGCAGCTCCGAAGGTGCCATTGTCGGATGGTCCTTCGCGGAACCTGTGCCGGTGCTGAACAAAATTCAGCAAGCCGGGCGTTCGGTTCTGACTCCGATTCCCGATATCTTTCAGGCAGGACAGTGGGCCTACAGTCCAGGCGGTGTTCCCATGTCTATTCTGACAGGGAAGCTTGCAGCGGACAGGATATTGCGTAAGAAGTGATATGCGTCTGTCTTCGCAGCTTGCAGGCTATGCATTAGCTTCCGAATTTTATAGCAGAGATTTCATCAGATCATAACCAGGTACCGATCGAAAAAATCAAATACAAGGAGAAATCATGAAGGAACAACAGAAGCTCATGCGCGTGTTATCCGGCACCTTGATCGCAGCAATCCTGCTGATCGGAGCCGGTTGCGACAACGGAACGGATCCCGATCCGGTGGTCCCCGATACGCATATCGGTGTATGGGAGATGACGACCATCGTCTTGTATGACACCCCGATCGGTACAATGACGATACCGGCGGCTCAATTCCTCGGAATGTCAGGCACCGGCGCGGCAAAATCAATTTTGGAGTTCAAGGATGACGGCACCGCTTCCGTCATCACGACCTATGATGACAGCAGTCAGGATACGATTTCCGGAACCTGGACAGAAGATGGAAACAATCTGATCGTCTCCGGAGCAGGTATTGACGATACGGTGCAGTTCACGGTCGATGCCACGACACTGACTATTACGCGGACCATGGCCATCAACTTCACGCCGGAGGGTCCGAAAGAAGACATCGTGGTTGACATGGTGTATACCAGGATCCCATAAATGGCTCTGGTGGTCAGCGCGCTTACCGTATTATTTTTTCTGTGTTCCATGCCTCTCACAGCCCAGACGGGTGTTCGTTTCGGGTTCAAAGGGGGGTACAGCATGTCGCTGCAGTACGGGATCACACCTGTGGACAACAAATATACCGTGAGCACCTTCTCACGGCATGCTGCCGCAGGGGGCATCATGATGCGATATCCGATCACGGAATCCTTCGGTATCCAGCAGGAATTTCTCTATGTGATGAAAGGATCGCGGCATGATATCGGCATACCCGCGGAGTCGGTGCAGACACTGACTGTGTATGACATCAACTATTTCGAACTCCCGCTCGTGTTTCGATACACCTTCATTCACGCGGGTGATTTCAAGATCTACGGGACGACCGGTTATGCGCTGTCAATACTCCTCAACGGCAGAGTCATGCTGGATGGTACCGTGGAGGAGGACGGTGGACAGGTATCGTTCGTGTATGCCGACGAAATACGCGGTCTCGACCTTTTTGATTACAGTTTTGTCTACGGCCTCGGCGTGGAAGCCCCTTTCGCTGGAAAAGACTGGTTTTTCGAATACCGCTTTACCATAGGCTGGAACACTCTGGAGATGCCGACTTTCCCCGGCGAACCGACCGCGCCGCTGCGCAACCAGAACTATGTTTTCGCCCTGGGGATGTTCCTCTAAGCATTGTGCTGTTTCTTCATGCTTGACATAGTGATCTGATATCGGGATATTGAGTCCGGTAGCCGTGGGGTTATTATCGGAGGAGGATTCCTGATGAATCGGATGATCGTATGGACAATTATTCTGCTCGCCAACGCCTGCGGAGTAGAAGCTGTCGCACAGAGCTATGTTTTTCCTGTCTGCTCGGGGAATGCTTCCTCATGGCACCTTATCAAACGAAAACCGAACTCGAGTGCTTACACCCACCCGGTTATGCAGACGCTTTCTGTGGACCGGGATACTGTCGCGTTCGGGCAGACCTACCATCGTGTAGTCCATCCCGAGGAGGCTCAGCTTGATCCGCAGTGGCTTCGCAGTGATGCACAGGGACTCTTCCGCCTGACCACTGGTGGTGAGGTGCTCTGGCTGCCTGCCAGCGTGAGTCTCGGCGACAGCGTGTTCATCGGAGCCGTCACCGACAGCGTCACCGTCCATACTCCCTTCGGGAAAACGCGGGCGTACCACGTGACCTATAAGGACAGTCTGCGAACGATGCGGTGGACCATCGCCGACGGAATCGGGATCTGGAACTTCTATGAATGGCGAGGGAAGGGGAGCAGCGCCTTTCTCACACTTGGACGATTCATCTCCGGACGCCGCTGCGGCAGAGGACCAACAGGAGATCCCATCCCGATCGATGTTCCCCTCAGACCTGGAGATATTCTGGTGCATGGCCCCGAGCAGTGTCAGATCCAGAGCGCGCGTCCCTACGGAGACGGCGCGTACTGGGTTGGACTTCCCGTTCCCTCCATCCTTGGCCGGCAATCTCGCAGCATCGAGATCACGTATAACGAAGAATGCATGGTGGTCTACGATCCGCTGGACTACTTCGGTTCCTCTGCCCCTCGGGAGTAC
>PKTF01000436.1 GCA_002869275.1 Ignavibacteria bacterium
GTGGAAATACGGAAGCCGTTATAGAGAGCATCCACTTTCTTGTTTCCGGGGAAGACGATTTTCATTTCCATGAGGGATCTTCAGATAACATGTGTTACATCATTCATCGTTCGTAAGATGTGCAACTCCGCGGAAGGATTCCACACCGCTGCGTCTGGATTCTTTGCGGCGCGAACCCTATGTTGTGCATGCCCTGAAGAATGCAATCCATAGCTCCTTGCTCATACAACGTGCGCATCTCTCCCATCAAACTGAAAACCAAACTTCAGCTCTCCTTTGTGCTGATCGGTTTCATTTCCATCGTCATTACGGGGTGGCAGGCCTACGTCAGTGCGCGAGCCTCCCTTGAGGACGTCACATTCCAGCGGCTGACGGTGCTGCGTGAAACACGCCGCCTGCAGATCGAGCATTATTTCGACCGTATCCGCACGGACATCCTCTCCTATGCCGCGGACCCGATCCTGCTGCAACACGCCCGCCGATGTTCGAAGGCGTTTGCACCGTTCGCCACTTCCGTCGACCAGCGTGAGCGATTGCGTACCGCCGCGTTTTCCGCCATGGCCGGTGACGTTGGTGAAAACACGGCCGTGGGTTCTTATAACAGCCTGCTGCGCGGCGTGGACCGCGATCTCACGCCCTACCTCACCGAGCACGGGTACTACGACATTTTTCTCGTTGATGCGCGCAGCGGCGACATCATCTACACCGTCAAGCGTGAAGACGACTTCGCGACCAACCTCCTCGACGGACCATACAGCACCACGAACATTGCCCAGGTGTTCAGGGCGGCCGCGGATGCGGACGATCGTCACTTCACGCGCTTTGTGGATTTCGAAGCGTATGGTCCCTCAGCCAGGGCGCCCGCCGCGTTCGTCGCCGCGCCGGTGTTCAGCGGCACGCGCAAGGAAGCCGTCCTGATTTTTCAGATGTCCATCGACGATATCAACACCGTAATGACCGATCGTGGCCATGCGGAGGAGAGCGGGCTGGGGGGGAGCGGTGAAACCTATATCGTGGGAACGGATTTCCGCATGCGTAACGATTCGCGGTTTTTCATCGAGCACCGCGAGGATTACCTCAAGCTGATCGGACAGCTGGGTGGCGATCCGGACATGATCGAGCAGATGCGTGACCGCCGGACGTCCGTGCTCCTTCAGGAAGTGCGTACCGAGGCCACGGCAGCGGCCCTGCGCGGCGAAACGCACACGCGTATCATACGCGACTATCGGGGCGTGCCCGTGCTCAGTTCGTTTACACCCCTGCATCTGCAGGACCTCAGCTGGGTGCTTCTGTCGGAAATCGACGAGGTCGAGGCGCTGCGCTCGGTCTATGAATTGCGCGAACAGCTCATACTCAGCGGTCTGATGATCCTGTTGTTCGCCATAGCGCTCGGCTTCATTATTTCGCAGGGCATCACTCGGCCCATCACCGCCCTGACGCGCACCGCGGAGATGTTTGGCCGCGGTGAACTCGACGAACGTGCCGAGGTCGGCAACAGAGACGAAATCGGTTTGCTCGCTTCGACACTGAATACCATGGCCGAAAAGACCAAGTTTCACACGGCACGCCTGGAGGATGAAATCGGCGAGCGGCGCAACGCCGAACAGCGGCTGCAGCGGTCAGAGGACCAGTTCCGCAACCTGTCGCGCCATCTGCAAAGCGTTCGCGAAGAGGAAAGGAAAAGCGTTGCGCGTGAAATCCACGACGAACTGGGTCAACGGCTCACTTCGCTCAAACTGCACCTGTCGTTGCTGCGTGAGGACCTGCCGGCACTCGAGACCGGGGGCGAACAGCGTTTCCAGTATCTGCTCGAAGACATCGACACCACGATCCAATCCGTCAAACGCATCATCTCGCAGCTGCGGCCCGGACTGCTCGACGATCTCGGACTGACAGCGGCGATCGAATGGCAGGCTGAGGAATTCCAGAAACGCACGGGGATCGCATGCCGTTTGACCATCGATCCTCCGGATATTCTCGTCGATCAGGATCGCTCAACCGCGATATTCCGTATCTTTCAGGAAACGTTGACCAACATCACACGGCATGCCCAGGCAGACAGGGTCGACGTCACATTTCGCGCGTTCGACAGCGCCCTGGAACTCCTCGTGCAGGATAACGGTCGCGGAATCACCGAGTCGGACATCGAGCGATCCGATTCCTTTGGTGTGATGGGAATGCGCGAGCGCGCCCACTATTTCGGAGGCAGCGTCACCATGACGGGCAGCAGAGAGCGCGGTACCACCGTTATCGTCCATATTCCTTGCGCACAGTCAAGCGAAAGCATATGATCAATATTCTCATTGCCGACGATCACCTTCTGTTCCGTGAAGGCCTCAAGCAGATCCTTGCAAAGCATAAGGATCTTCGTGTGGCGGATGAGGCCGGCAGCGGCAACGAAGCCATTCAGAAAATCCTCCGCGGCGGATTCGACCTCGTTATTCTCGATATCAGCATGCCCGGCAGAAGCGGACTCGACATTCTCGCCGAGATCCGGAAAGAGAAACCTGATCTGCCTGTGCTTATCGTGAGCATGCATCCGGAAGACCAGTACGCGGTGCGCGTCCTCAAGGCGGGCGCCTCCGGCTACCTGACCAAGGAAAGCGCCGCATCGGAATTGATCAGCGCCATCCATAAAGTATCGTCCGGAGGACGATACATCAGTCCGAGCGTCGCGGAGAAACTCGCCGACGCCCTGGGCCGCGAGCACCCCGAGTCTCCGCATCACGCGTTGTCAAACCGCGAGTTTCAAGTGATGCGCATGCTGGCGGCGGGAAAAACCCTCAAGGAGATCGCGGAGGATCTCATCCTGAGCGAGAAAACCATCACCACCTACCGCGCGCGAATTCTGGAGAAAATGGAATTGCGCAACAACGTCGAACTCTCGCATTACGCGATCAAGCACCACCTTCTCGACTGAGCTCCGATACCACCTGACAGCTGTAGGGATTCCCCTACATGCCGACACGCAAAGACCCCACAGCAGTATCGGGATTCCGGGTATAGGACGCCCAACCCTTTCATAATAGTTTCAGAGCATTATCTCTCGTATCTGCACCGCAGGTGCGGAGCAGGTGCGTCTCTCAAACTAATTACTGGGAGTGTTCCATGTTTGACACCGGAAATACCGGATTCATGCTCGTCGCGACCAGTCTGGTGATGCTCATGACACCAGGCCTCGCCTTCTTCTACGGCGGTCTCGTCGGAAGAAAAAATGTTCTCTCCATCATGATTCAGAGTTTCGTGTCGATGGGCATCACGACAGCCCTCTGGTTCGCCGTTGGCTACTCGCTGTGCTTCAGCGGCGACATCGGCGGTATCATCGGCAATCTCGACCATGCCTTTCTCGCGGGTGTCTCCATGACCGACATCTTTGGCAAGGGCGAAAACAACATTCCCCTGCTCGTCTTCATCGCCTATCAGATGATGTTTGCGATCATCACTCCCGCTCTGATTACCGGCGCGTTCACGAATCGCGTCACCTTCAAAGCCTATCTGATCTTCCTGATCGTCTGGCTGCTGTTCGTCTACTTCCCCTTCGTACACATGGTCTGGGGCGGCGGAATTCTTGCGCAGTGGGGCGTTCTCGATTTCGCGGGCGGCATCGTCGTGCATGCAATCGCAGGAATGGCAGCACTGGCATCGGTCTTTTATGTCGGCAAGCGTAAGGTTGCCGAGCACGGACCGCACAGTATTCCGCTCGTTGCGCTGGGAACAGGTCTTCTCTGGTTCGGCTGGTACGGCTTCAATGCCGGAAGCGAGCTGCAGGTGGACGAAATCACGGCCATGGCCTTTCTCAACACCGATCTCGCGGCATCCTTTGCCGGTATCACCTGGCTGATTCTCGAGTGGTCGATCGAGAAGAAACCGAAATTCGTCGGACTGCTTACCGGCGCTGTGGCCGGACTCGCGACCATCACTCCGGCAGCCGGCTTCATTTCCCCGAGCAGCGCGGTCATCATCGGCATCGCAGCCGGCTTTGTCTGCTACTTCGCCGTCGCCTGGAAGAACAAACTGAAGTGGGACGATGCACTTGATGTCTGGGGCGTTCACGGCGTGGGCGGTATCCTCGGCACCATCGCGCTGGGTGTATTCGGTTCGACAGCCGTCAATGCTGCCGGAGCGGACGGACTCATTTTCGGCGGAGCAGATTTCTTCTTCAAGGAAGTCGTCGCCGTCGTTGGTGCTTCCATTTATGCATTCGTATTTACGTATGTTGCACTGAAAGTGATCAACATGATCACCCCGGTCCGGACCTCCGACACTGAAGAAGCGAGTCTGGATGAATCTCTCCATGGTGAAACTGCTTACATCGAAGGAATCTGACATGAATCGAATTTCCTCACTTTCCCTCGCCCTGATGTTCCTCGTTTTCGCTGCACAGCTCACGGCGCAGGATACACCATGGTACGAAGCAATCGGCGTGAACGGCTACGTCTCCTCTTCGTATACCTACAACCTCAACACGCCACAGTCGATGGAAAACGGTCTCCGCATTTTCGATCAGAAGCATAACAGCTTTGCCTTCGACGTGTTCCAGCTTGCGATCGGTAAATCTGCTGAAGCAGCAGGTGACGCCGGATTTCGCTTCGATCTCATTACCGGAGCCCTGCCGCAATACACTGCCTCGAGCGGACTTTTCGGTGGACAAAACATCGACGTCCTGCAAGGTTATGTCACCTACGTAGTGCCTGTGGGCAGCGGACTTAAGCTTGACGCGGGTAAGTTTCTCACGCACATGGGCTATGAACTGATCGAAGGCGTCGACGGCTGGAACGACAACGTAAGCCGTTCCTATCTCTTCGGTTTCGCCATTCCTTTCGCCCACACCGGCGTGCGCGCAAGCTATAATTTCTGCGAGCGCATCTGCGGTATGGTCATGGTGGCGAATGGCTGGGACAACGCCGTCGAGAACAACACGAACAAGACCGTCGGTGGTCAGCTTGCACTCACGCCGACAGACGATCTGTGTTTCGCCGTCAACGGCATCTACGGCGCGGAAGGCGACAATGACAACAGCAACAATACGACGGTGATCGACCTCGTCGGCACGTATGCACTGAATGACATGTTTACCGTAGGCGTGAATGCGGATTTCGGTTCGGCCGACGCGGCAGCCGCCGAGGGTGAAGACGGTGCATGGTCGGGCTTCGCCGGTTACCTGCGTATCAACCTCGGCGAGAAATTCTCTCTTTCGCTGCGTGGTGAGCAGTTCGACGATACCGACGGTCTCCGCACCGGCATGGTGCAGAAGCTGACGGAATTCACGATCACCCCTGAATACCGTCCCACGGGCAACCTTGTCATCCGAGGTGATTTCCGCATGGACAGTTCAGACGAAAGCGTGTTCGAAGACGGAGATTCCTTCTTCAATCCGGCGGTCGACAATATCGACAGCCAGTCCACCATCAGTCTCAACATGCTGATCACGTTCTGACTTCTCTCCCTCTCACTTGAGACGACCGACGGCGGCTTGCATATGCAGGCCGCCGTTTTTTCCTGGAGGTGGCGGAAAGGAATGAGACGGGACGCTACTTCGCCAGTTTTTGATAGTTGGCACCCACCGCGCCAAACAGATGCCTCAATTGATCCATGTGGCCGGTAGACGAAACCAACAACGCCTTGGTTTGATGATCGAGATTCATTTCTTCGCCGAGATAGGATTTGCGGATACGAGCGATGCCGCCATCGTCCGATGTCATCGACTTCAGCATGAGCATGTCATCATCGGAATACTCGACAGCAATGTCCTTGAGAGAGAGTAAGATCGCGTCGAGTCCTTCCACTGCCAGGTGGGCGAAATTCTCGGTTGCTTCTATTTTTCCAAGACTCTTGAGGTGTTGAGCCAGATCAATCAAGGTGTCATTCAGTTGCACAAGCTGTTTCTGGTTATCCAGCAGAGTGTTGATTCTTTCGTACTGTGCCGAGGTCAACGTAGCGTTTTTCATGACATCAGCAATCGCTTTTTCAATGATTTCACCCAGGACATCGAAGGCATCATGAAGCGCCTTGATTTCCATGATGTCTTTGGCCTCACGCAAGGCATTGAACGAGCGTGAGATGACGTCGAGCAGGCGCCCTTGCTCTTTCGTGATCTGTGTGACCGCTTCATCCGTATTGTCGACGGAGTAATCGGTCAAAAATTGGAGTTCGGCCGTCTGTTGTGCGAGTAATTTGGAACGCGAGATCTGTTCGACCAGCAAATCGGCGGTGTGGCTGTTGCCGTCGAGCAGCAGCTCGTGGTTGAATTCGGTCAACTCTTCGCGGTCGGCTTCGTTGGCAACCCGGGCAATGACTTTGAGCTCTGGATCGAGAAGCGTGATGGCTGCCCGGATTTGCTTCACCTTTTCAAAGTTGTCGCTTGCGATCACGGTGCTCATGGCATCACGAATACGCAGGTTTTCAAGTAACGTTCTATCGGACGCGTCACCAAATACGACATTTTTTACGGCCGCCTTTGCGCGCACGAAAGCATCGGTGTTGCTGGTGATGATGACGTGATCGATCTGGGCTTTGGCCAAACGATTAGACACCGTCTCTCCGAACGATCCGTAGCCACACAGGATGAGACGGCCACCGGTTGCCCCCGAGTCTGCAAGGCGAACGTCGGTGATCTTTCCCTTGATAAACCAGTCCACGACCCGGTCTGTGTTGGCGAGGATGAACGGCGTAGCCACCATGGACATGACAATGGTGACCATGAACATTTGGACCAACGTGGCGTCAAGCACGCTGTTGGCTAACAGAAGCGAGAAGACCACGAGGGCGAATTCGCCAATTTCAGCCAGGGTGATCGCTGTTTTGGCGGCCGTTCGTTTATTGCTGGCGATGGCCAGAACAATGAAGAGCACGATGCTCTTGATGGTCATAATCCCGACACCCAGCGCCAGGATCCAGCCGACATTTTCAACAACGATCTTGGGATCGATCTGGAGACCGACCGACACAAAGAACACACCGAGCAAGATGTCCCGGAATGGAATCAGGTCGGCTTCGACCTGATACTTGTATATCGTGTCGGCAATCATCATGCCGGCGATAAAGCCACCCAGAGAATACGAGAAGCCAAAATGATGGGCAATGAAGGAGGCACCGACGACCGTCAGCAGGATCGATCCCATGTAAATCTCTTTGGAGTTGGTCGCAGAGACGATGCGAAAGATGTGCCCCAGCAAAAATTTGCCACCCACAATCAGAATGCCCAGCGCGATGACGGCATTTATGCCGGTTTCGATGAGCAGGTCTGATACTTCTTTGCTGTCGTTAGTGAAGATGGTGATCATCAACAGAATTGGGATGACCGCTATGTCCTGGAAAATCAAAATGCCGACGGAATTGCGCCCGTAATCGGCTTTAATTTTTCCGGACTCGTTAAGCATCTTGAGGACGATGGCTGTCGAAGAGAGGGCAAGACCGGCACCAACGATCGTCGCCGCTTTCAACTCGATGTCGAGTACCAGATGGGCCGTCAGAGCCAGGACCGCGCCCGTGACCAGCACTTGCAGGGTACCGTAGACAAAGACCTCCTTCTTCATGCTCTTCAGGTGCGCGAAGGAGAACTCGAGGCCGATGGTGAACATCAAAAAGACGATACCGAATTCGGCGATGTGTTCGAGCTGGGGATTGTCATGTACATGGATGTCAAATGCCGAGCCGATGATCGCACCGGTAAAGATGTAGCCGATGACGGTGGGAATGCCGAAGCGCTTGAGCGCAACGTTCAGTGCCGTGGCAATACCGATAGCGGCAACGAAAATGATCATGACGTCATGCATGATGGAGCCTTCCTACTTCAAATTGTGTGTGTACCCATTTGTTCACCGGTCAGATCAACGCACCTGGATCTTGCTGGTCTGCCCGTGCGCGCTGAAGAATCCGAAGGACATTGTTGCGACACGTTGAATCCAAACCCGCAATGAAGATCCCACGATGTCCGACCATATCGATGGCATCCCCTTGAAGATCGATTACTTCCCCTCCTGCTCCTCGCAGGAGGAGGATGCCCGCGGCAAGGTCATAACTGCTCGCCGCTCCGCCACCCCAATTGTTCACGTAGAGATAATGCCCCTTCGCGGCGTCCAGCATCGACCACACGGGTGAACCGCCCAGGGCGCGAACGTTTCGTAACTCCTCACGTCGCCAGGCAGCATACAAGGCGGCGAGCAGGTCGTCTGCAGATCGGGCTGGATGAATGTTGACCAGGCATTTTTCCGCTGTGGAGCCATGTGGTTTCAAATCCGTGCCCTGATCCGCCTCACCAAACAGGGAGAGCTGTATCAGTCGCGTACGTTGATGTTCGAATGCATACGCCAGCTCACCCGTCGCATGATTGATAATCATTCCCAGTGTCGGTCGGCCATCATCGTACCATGTCAGGGTCGTCGAACAGGATTCTGCATGCGCCAGGAAACTCCAGGTGCCATCAATGGGATCGATTGCCAGGGCAGTCCCACCTTCAGGCAGTTCGTTACCGGATTCCTCACCGACGAAACTGACTTCAGGAAATACAGTATACAAATGATCCTCGATGAGACACTCGATCTGGTGTTCAATCGACGTAACCATCGATCCGTCTGCTTTCTCCGTGCGTGCGACGGCTCCAACGTGCATACGCTGATCGCGCACGATGCGAGCGCTTTTGAGCAACGCCCAGATCCCGAATTGAAGCCGATCTTGTTCCGCAGCACCCGGTGTCTGCCTGGGAGACTTACCGCGACGGAAGCTGTCGATTGCGGACTGTTCTACTGATGTAAGAGACATTGATCCTTATCCTGATTTTCCAAGAATATCCATCGCCAATTGTACTTCCAGGATCCCCTGTTTTTTGAGCTCAGTCACAGCATTTCTCAGGATTGTGGCTTTGCCAATGGAGAATTGATTGATCTGTTCGGGGGTTAGTTCCTGCCATCTCAGCCTGCACTGGGATTTGTGTGCTTTCACCTCTGATTCCTCATTGTCGAGATGCAGCAGATATGCTATGCCATGAATCCAGGCGTTGTCCGTCTGCCTCGCATCATACAGATAATCCTGGAACAGATGCGTGGCATTTGCTGAGGATATGTCCTCCACAAGAATGCCACGAATATAGTTCTGAAGTACATCAGAAACGTTTTCACCAAAATTCACAAAATCTTCCGGCAGCGAATCCACATCTTCAGAGATTTCGCAAACCAGCAATTCCAGCCCGGTTTTTTGAGAATTGTATCTCGTGATAACCGGAATGACCAGCGGATTCGGACCCCAGCGCCCCAGTGCGCCCCGTCCCGCCATGCCAGTACGGCCAGAGGGATTCAGAGGCTTCCCGTCATCACTGAATTCAAGTTTCTTCTCGTCTGAGAGAGCATAACTCACCGTGAATTCATCTTCAGGATCAGCCCAACCGCCGTCGATCTTTGTTCTGTCCTGCTCGAGGACTTCCGCCTCAACATGATACGGTGGATCGTAGTCAGGACAGTCGAACCGCCAAGTCGCTTCATCAATCGAAATACGCTGCCTGCCAGGGTAAGAAGACGGACGCTCACCACGGATCTTCAACTGGAAGTCGTCCGCGACAAGCTGGAAGAGCAGTGATTCGACGGAGGCAAGCGCAAACCACAATTGCAGAGGACCGCATTCACCACGGTTTCGGCTTTTATCAAAGCTGAGAGTATGAATAGCATATTTCAGCAAGGCGATGCGGTACATGAGCCAGTCACTGCCTTCCCGCAGCGAGAAATACGTCTTCCGGAGGTTCTTTATTGCGAGGTAGATCTTCTTAAAACGAAGGTCCCATGCAATATACCGCAGTTTCTGTGGCAGTTCATTCAGATCAGGAAGGACAGCGTGCTCGAGCATGTATTCTTCGAAACGATGCATCTTCCCGAAATCCTCTTCCTCAAAATCCTTGCTGATCACAAACTTGATGTCGTTCTCAAGCTTTGCGAAATCCAGCTCCAGGGGATGGTTGTCCGCGTGTGTCCAGTCGATGGCCCAGGTATTACCGATCGTGTCACAGATCAGATTAGCGAGATTCAGATCACCATGCGAGAGGCAGATTTCGGTCTCCAGACCGTCGTCATTTTTTCTGACAATGTCGAACATGCGCTTAACCATATCTGGATTCAGCATATCCGTGTGTCCGATCGGCTGATTCAAAATGCTCTCAATGTTCCCGCTCAGCCATTCAGCCTGTGCACTGATATGGAGCATGAACTGCCTGTATGGAGCTACATGACGCCGACGCAGCGTATTCCCGTACATATTTTTCGCCAGCAGGGACAGTGTCCGCTCGAACAAGCCCATGAATAGCTCAAGCAGGTTGTCGTCTGCGATATTCTCAAAATGGTCCTGCAGAGTTGTCGGGTTGCCTTCCATCGTCGCGAGTTCCATGCCGATGCCCGTGAAATCACCAAAGGATACCGGCGGACTGATCGTCGGGACATGCTTCCCAAGCAGATCTTTTACGCGCTCATACCCCTTCAGCTCACGTCGTATGGAATGAAACGAATCGATTTTCATCACCATCGGTTCGGTACGGGCGTCGTCCTTCCAGCCATCTGCGAGGAAAAGAAAGCTTCCACTGAATCCGCCCTTCAGGGGTTTCAGTCTGGCGAGTGTCCAGTGCATGCAGATCGCTTCAACAATGCGTTTCTGCTCGTTGGTGAATTCCTCCCTGATCTCCTGAGGTTCGATGCGGCAGGCATGCCGTGAATGCTGTTCCACCTTCTTGTAGTCAAGACCGATCCAGGTCAATGCGTTCGACAGTTCCGGAAATACTTCAACGAGAATATCAGGGTAGTGATATCGCAACGCCGTATAATGGGCATCCCTGTTTGCGCTGCCTATCAAATGTGGCGTCACGGCAACATTACGAAATCCCATCACATGTCTCAGCATGTGCGCAATATTCAGCAGGCGCTTCTCCGTGTGCACTCCTGTCAGCAGAATTCGAACGTTCCTTATCGCCTCTTCGTCGACCTCCTCCGCACGCCCTTTTGTCAGCTCAAGGATAGCGTTCTGCAGATCCTGGAGAGGAACAGAAAGATTCGGTGTGTCTATGGCGACTGAGGACTGTACCAGGGGTGCGACCACGGGAAGAAATTCACTTCCCTTACTATTGACAACTCCATGATCTCCGTATCGCAGCAGAATCTCCTGATGATCGGGATTCAACGGGTCATGCTGATCCCTGAGGAAGATGACGCCCACTCCGTCATCCTCGCTACTGGATTCGACGGCTTCTCGCAGTACTGCGGGCAAAACACCCGCGCCCTGCTCCTCCGGATCTTCGAACAGGCGCATGAACTCATCAATTCCAATGTTGAGCGTGATATCCCGGAACTCCGGTTCTGGACTGCAGTAGTCATTGATCAGGTTATCCGCAATAATTATGGATCGCATAATGAAACCTTATTCCGTCTTGGTTCTAAAACGTACGATTCGCCGCACAGCCCTCGGAGGTGCTGTCAGACCATATCGAGTTTCTTGGTGAGGGTAACGATATTCTTTTTACCCGAACGCTGGTACAATACCTCATCCATGATACCGTGTACAAGGTGAATACCCAGTCCTCCGATCTCCTTCTCCTCGAGCGAACGTGAAATATCGGGTGCATCCTGCCCGGTTGGATCGAATGCGACTCCATCATCGATAATCGTTATCACGAGCTGCTGTGCATCACATCGGAGCTGAATATGTATTTCATGTTCTTCCGAATCAGCGTACGCGTAGCTGATGATATTATTCATGAGTTCATCGATGACCATGTTGACACGCGCCGACATATCCGCAGAGATGCGATGTTCATACGTGAAAGCGAGAACATGATGTTTGACATCATCAATGCTCGGAAGCTGATTCTTAATCGTGATATCCAAGCGTGCTTCAGCAGCGTTGGAGCTATTCATTGCACAACTCAGACAAACCTGACATCATATTTATCGAGCGATGTTTTTTCCGGAATGCATAGAATTCCGGAACACGTATCAGAGTCTGTTATTTCTTTGCGTATCGGCTGATGAACCAGCGCAAGGCGTCCTTGAGGGTTGAGTGTGTCACTGCTCCCCCGAGTTCCACATCGAGCTGTACGAGAATCTCGGATATCTGGGGAGATATCCCTGAGATCATGGGGATCGCACCGAGGAGACGGATGGATTTCGTCATCTTGATAAATTGTGCCGCCGTGGTGGTGTCCATCGCCTCTATGCCTGTCACGTCGATGATCACACCGTGTGCGCGCTTCTCCGAGACTCTATTGAGAATCGCTGATGTAATCTCCGTACCTCGGGCCGCATTGACGTTCCCAACGACAGGAAGGACAAGCAGACTTTCCCAGATTTCAATGATCGGTGTTGAAAGCTCCGTGATGACCGTCTTCTGGGCCTGAATCAGTTCACTCTGCAGGCGTGTATTATCCTCGAGAGCGTTAATCGCGCGCGTCGCTTCTTCCTCCGCGCGTTTCCGGTCCGTGATATCGATGCTGTATTCAATCATATGGGTGATCTTGCCATCCCTGGTGATCGGATATCCATGTACTTCGAACAGCTTCGCATTGCCTTCGAGATCGTAATGCGTATGGATCACGGTAACCGGTTCCCCTGTACGCTTTACTTCTTTCAGGGGACAGCCATGCTCTACCGAATCACACGGAACCTCGTTTTGATGTGTCAGCAGATGACATGTCTTTGCAGTAGAATCTCTTCCCTTATACGAAGCTGAATTTGCCAGGACAATCTCATGGGTTTCAGCATCGATGATATAAAATGGGTGGATGAGACTTTCGGTGAGGATTTTGATAAATGCATCCGCCTCTGTGCCGAAGGACATTTTGCTGTCAAGGGATTTTGCTTCACTCATATTCTGCCACTATGCAAATTAATTCTCAACATATCTGGATCGATGCTCGAACGAATTACTCATCAGGGAGTCGTTTTTTCAATGTGACAACATTCGTTCCAATTCGACGAGCATAGGCGTATTCATCCATCAGATTCTTCACCAGATGGATACCCAGACCACCGATCGATCGATCCTCAAGCGCGAGCTTTGTATCAGGCTCCTGGATGGAGAATGGGTTAAATGGAATTCCATCATCTGAAATAGTAATAGACAGACGTTTCCCGGTTAATTCGAACTGCACCTGGATCCTCTTGTCCTTCTCCTGGTTGCCACTATACCCGTATGAGATCGTATTGTTCAACAGTTCGTCAAGAACCAGAGAGACTTGCTGCTGCACCGATGAGGGAATACCGTGTGCCTGGGCGTACGAGGAGAATTCATTATTGCAGCGATCGATTTCTTCGAGTTTATTCTTCAAGACAAGGTCAAGTTTCGGAATTTCTCCGTGATAGCCTGCGAACCATAGCATCAATACGGTGATATCATCGGCCTGCATTGCACCCGTTTCAAACTCGTGCACTGCATCCACTAATTCTGTCACAAGCTCCTGCGCAGTCTTTGCTGTCGAGGACTCGAGCAGTGTGACCAACCGTTCCTCTGAAAACAGATTGCGCTCGGTATCCATGGCCTCTGTCAATCCATCCGTGTACAACAGAATCCCATCATCGGCGTGAAGCTTTGCTTCTGCCTCCTTATACACCATTCCCTCCATCGCCCCGAGTACAGCTCCGTGCAATTCGGCCAGGCGTTCGAGTTCTCCGCCACGTCGGAGGATATATGGTGGATTATGGCCCGCGTTCGAATAGGTGAACTCCCCGGTTTTCACGTTGAGTATCGCCAGGAGCATGGTGACAAACATCGATGTATCGTTGTTCTGAGCGAGTTCGTTACTCACATGTGTCAGGATACTGCTGGGAGAACGGTCGTTTGCAGCACGTGATTTGATCAGTGTCTTGGTAACAGCCATGAACAGTGCCGCGGGCACCCCCTTCCCCGATACATCTCCGACGACAAAACACAGATGATCTTCGTCCAGAAAGTAAAAATCATAGAGATCACCACCCACCTCTCGGGCTGGATGCAGTGTGGCATGGATATCGAACTCCGCTCGATCAGGAAACGCCGGAAATTCGAGCGGCAGCATGGACATCTGGATATCGGTCGCGATATGCAGCTCGCTCTCCATCAGCTCCTTGGCCGAGGTCGTCGTTCTCAGGCGCTCGAGTGATTCTTCGAGTTCCTGATTTTTCGTCTGAACCTCCGCCATGAGCTCATCACGGCTCTTTTCTGTCAGTATCTCTAGAACTTTGTCCTTCTTGAGATTCACCGCGCTTGCAGAAAGTTTTATCCCTGTCTCAAGTGTGAGGGAGTCCGTTCCTTCCTGCGTGTTTCTCCGGTGTACATTGGAACAGACCGTTCGCAATTCAGGGACATCGGGCAGTGTTCTCGGGGAAGAGAACTCAAAATGAAGCATCACGCTTCCGCCGGCATCTTTAACCTGCATTTGCAGCAGTACCGGTACATCCGCAGCAAGGAATCGACGAGCCGCCGTGGAAAGGGTTGCCGCGATCCGTGTTGCCGAAATAGCGTCACCCACAAGTTCTTCGAGAGCTCGAAATACTTTCCGTCTCATGTGGGGAATTGCAGTCGCATCAGCGATATGGATACTGCCAAGCTGGTTCATGTTTCGTACCGCAACACAATACAGGATGCATCATCATAGGGCTTTCCGAATTCCATCACGAATCTGCGGGCAACGTGCCGCACATTCTGATAAAGAAGCTGCGGAAAATCAGCTACTTGAATATTGTCACGTATGCCATCAGTATAGAGAATCAGGACGTCTCCATTCTGAACCTGAAGATTCTGTACGACGGGATCACGCATGATACTCCCCACAATACCGTCCGCGGATAAGAGCCGCCGTTCCTCTTTGCCGAAGCAGCGTATGACGGTATTTCCGACACCAGTATAGCTCAGCTGTCCTGATGTTGTATCGAGAACGGCAAGCCCTGCCGCTGCGCCTCTTGTACCCTTCATATGATCGTGAAACAGTCTCATCGTTTCAGCTACATCAGTCGTCCAGTTGTCGGAGAGGAAATTCATGGCACGAACGGCGTCTTCGTATGCCTCAAGCCCATGCCCCAGTATATCAATGATAGCGAGAAACAGCTTGTCATCTTGCTGACGAACTACGCTCCCGTCACCACTGCGTCGTTCTCCCGTGCAGGGTCTGTTGAACGAGGCACTTTCGATTGTGGCTTTCGGCGCACTCTGGTCGGATGTCATGGGTTCGTCTCATTTTGAGGATACATCAAATCACCTTGTGGACGACCATTTTCGGATAACCACCTGCGTACCTTTACCCGGTTCCGAGCGAATTTCAAATTCGTCCATCATTCTCTTCACCCCGGGCAATCCCAGTCCCAGTGTCCCACTGGTGCTTACGTGATCTCGCATGGCCACTTCGACATCCTCGATACCCGGTCCTTGATCCACGACCTCAGCCTGAATACCAGGTACACCCTTATGCGTAATCACGGTGAGTTTGACAGAACCACGGCCGGCATATTTCACAATATTTCGAACGAGTTCTGAAACCGCAGTTGCAAGCATCTGTCGGCTGCCGGCATCCAGCCCCGCTTCCTCCGCCAGTTTACCGGCTTTCAGCACAGCATTCGTTACAGAGAACTCCGTATCAATCCGCAAATGGATCACCAGCACCCTCCTCCTCTTTATTATCCGCTGACTGCGCTTCATCCTGGTCGGCGTATCGCTTCGTTCGAGTCACCTCCTGCATATTCTGAAACGCTTCATCAAGATTGAACGAGGCCAGGATATCATCGGTATCGGCCCCCAGATCCATGAGCGCGGCAACCACCCCGGGTCGAAGACCACAGAGAATTGTTTCGGATCCCAGGAGTCGGGCCATATGCATCGTCATGCGTATTTCTTCAAAATCTTCGAGATCCATGAGCTCAACCCCTGATAAATCCAGTATCACACCGGTAGCTCCCTTCTCGTCAATGAAGCGCAGCAGATCGTGCCGGAATTGTTCAAGGATGCCGGTCGTGAGATCGATCTGAATGGAGGCGACAGCGCATCCCTGCGACAGCTGAATAGGTATCCGCAGTGTATCCTTTGATTCCATGTTTTTCTCAAAGATCTCTAATTTCTTTTCCAAGACGCCGGAACGCACCTCCAAGTGCGTCCATCATCGTTGCTGTCGTCTTCACCTTACCGACATCGATGCCCAGTTCCACAATCGTCTGTGCAATCGCAGGGGATACCCCTGAAATGATGGATTCACATCCCATGAGTCGTGTCGCCCTTGTGATCTTGATCAGATGATTGGCGACAGCCGTGTCGACCACACCGACTCCGCTGATGTCGAGGATAAACATACGAGCCTGCGTCTGGGAGATCTTAGCCAGTGTTGCATTCATGATTTCCCGTGAGCGTTCAGAATCGATAATGCCGACAAGGGGGAGAAGAAGGATGCCGCTCCAGATTTCCGTCACGGGCGTTGCCATCTCCATCAGCGACCGCGTCTGTGCCGTGATCGTTTCCGTCACCATTTGATTGTAGGTATCAACAACAATCGCCGTATCGAGATGCATCAGTTTGACAAATGCGTCCGCCACATGGATGTGCTCTTCAGATGGCAAGGACGCTTCCTTGAGAATGTCTATCGCATACCCGTGAAACGCGTTCATTCCACCGTGATATGACGTCATGGACAGGCCAATTCGAGCGTGCGTTTGCCCCACCGTTCTCCGATGAGCAAAGTATGTGTCATCGACAACACCGGTAAAAAACAATTCCCAGTAACGGTCATGTTGAGAGAGAACATGCTCGATGACCGATGGATCGGAGAAATAGTATTCGTAATCAGGAAGCTGACGAAGCCAGTCATGCCACCTGTCCTTCATCACTTCGATCTTATCAAGAAACAAACCACGGTGCTTGTGAAGAATGGCAAGATCATCCTCCGATATGTTGTACCAACTCAGAAGTTCGGCCGGATCGTGCGTTCCATCGTGGTCGTGTGCAGAGTGCGTCACGTTCATGAATGCTTCCTATCAGAATGGTAAATAATATTTGCTGACTTCTTATGCGGAATAATCTTCTTCTTCTTCGTCCATGTCAGGCTCATCACCACTGTGCTGCATGAAGTTCATTGCCCATGCCACGCCACGCTGCAGTGATCTCTCGGTAACGATTCCGCTGAAATCGATATCGAGGCTGGTCAATCCGTTGACAACCTCAGGTTTCAGTCCGGTCATGATAACACGAACACCAAGCAGCTGTGCTGTGCGAGCACTTCGCAGCAATCCTTCTCCAATTTCCGCGCTGATCTCCGGAACAGCGGTCAAATCGATGATAGCGAACTCTGCGCTCGATTCGAAGACGCCATCCGCAAGTGTCTTGCGCAGATGCTCTACACGATCGGGATCCAGGGCTCCGATCACGGGCATGACAACGATTTCCTTCGTCAGTGGAATCAGAGGTGAGCTCAATGCGACGATGGCTTCTGCCTGCCGTTGATTGATTGTCTCCATATCCTTGATCATATCTTTCAGAGAATCTCGCATCGTACTGAAGGAGGATGCCAACTCTCCGATTTCATCCCTGCGATCGGTTGGAATCGACACATCAAGATCCCCCTTCGCCAGGGCGCCTGCCTCGCGGGCGAGTTCTCTGATGGGGCGAGTGATGGTCCCGGAAAAGAAATAGGCCCCGATAAATAGCGTTAGAATAAGAGGAATGAACCAGATCATCAGCTCCTTGCCAAAGCCATATACCGCGGTATAGGCTTCATCTTCGTCTATCTCACTGAGAATGGCCCATTGCACATCCGCTATATTGAGAGGTCGGTACACACTGAAAACTGAAACTCCGCGATAATCCTCGATGACAGCTCTCCCCGTCTCGCCCTGAAGAGCAGCACTCGAAGCTTTCGTCCGGATCTGCAGCAGACCGATCGTGCTATGAAGTCTATCGATGGCAGTCGCAGTGCGGCGTGGGATATCCAGAGTCCGTATCATTTCCAGGAAAGCCTGCTCATCCTCGATCAGGAATCGTGACTCAGTCCTCATTGTGTGATCTGGTCCGACGATATAGATCTCACCGCTGTTTCCCAGACCGACATTTCGCCAATCCTGATTACTGGTCAAAATATTATTGATGCGCTCCACCGGCATCTGGAATGCGAGTACACCAATCGGAGTATTCCCGTCAAATATGGGCGATGCGATGAAGGACGCCATCTGATTGTAGGAGGGAGGATAGTAGTCATAATCGATCAGCAGAGCGTACTCCGCATTTCCCAGATGCTTTTCCCGTACCGTTCGGAATAGTTTTCCCAGATTTGTTTTCGCATACGGACCATTCAACAGGGATGTAGCAAAATCCACTTCTTTATAGACCGAGTAGACAATATTCCCGGTCTGGTAGTCGATGAGAAACACATCGTAGTAACCAAACTTCTCCAGAAAGTGTTGGAGGACCGGATGGTACTTTTCATGCGTGGCACTGTATGCGGAACCGTCACCCGGGTTTTCCAACAATTGCTTTGACCCGCGGGGATATTCATTCTCCACGAGATAGGCATGCTGGAGGTATTGTGTCACGGTGGCATCAGGCCAGTAGTCGGACACCGTTGATGGGTCAAGTGAGTTTTCATTCAATGGAGTGACAAATTCCGCATCATAATATCGTGAAAGCTGACTCTCCATTTCTTTACTGACACGAACCGACTGATTGAGAGCGTTGAAATCCGATTGGAACTTCTTCGTGGCTTCTACAACCATTCGGTCTTCACTAAAGGTCATGACCTGGTGCCTGATGATCTTAAAATATTCTTCGACCTGATCCGCTTTCATCTCACGACCGATCGTGAGTTTTTTAAATGCCTCATCAGACATCGATTCCATACCAGTATTGAAGCCCACGACACCGATCATCATGACAGCCAGCAGAACAAACGACGTGATCAAGATGATGAGCTTGTACTGAATTTTCATGTGGCGAAACATTCGGCTAAACCTCTTGTGTGCACGAGAAATCGAGAAGAACTACCATCGAAGACAGACCAAGAACCATGCTGGCGTCGTACGGCGCGTCCTACGCATAGGCAGCGACGCAGGATCCTCCTGCAAATTTTTTCGGTGCGTAAGTGTCTGGATCAGGAGAATGCGTTCCGAGCTTCTTCCTCGGTGGAAAAGACCTTGAGGATCATGCTGAATCCGGAAATGTCAAAAACCTCCTGTGCAACCTGATTCAGTGTACACACATGTAGATCACCGCCGTTACCACGTAGTTTTTTCGTGCTGGCGAGAAGAACGCGAAGGCCGGCACTGCTCACGTAATCGACATGCTCGAAATTGGCGATAAGTTTGTTTCCTCCATCATCAATTGCAGCGTTAAACTGTTCTTCGACTATGATAGAGGTATTCGTATCAAAACTTCCCTTGATGTGGAAGATGTCAATCCCGGCATCGTTATTGCGCTCAATTTCCATGAAAATCTCCTTCTAAACTCTCTTGAAGCAATGATCTGCGAGAAAGTCCGGTATATAACCGGACTTTCTCGCAAACAGTTTTAGATCAATTTGTTGTGAGCTTCGGCAACAGTCGAAACGATCCGGCTTACTACCTTGTACGGATCCGCATTGGATGCAGGGCGTCGGTCCTCGATATACCCTTTCCAGTCATCCTGCACGGTAAAGATTGGAATACGAATGGATGCACCACGGTCGGCGACACCATAACTGAACTTCTCCATGGAAGCAGTCTCGTGTTTCCCCGTCAACCGTTCCTCATTGAAGGCTCCGTAATCAGACAAATGCTCTTTATGCTTCACTTCAAAATCAGCGAGAACGCCCTTCAAATAGTCTTCACCGCCGATATCGCGAAGATGCGTCCATGAGACATTTGTATGCATTCCGGACCCGTTCCAATCACCTTTGATCGGTTTCGGATGCAATTCAAGCTGTACCTGATAGCGTTCCGACGTCCTGAAAAGGAAGTAGCGAGCAACCATCAAATCATCTGCGGCCTTCAAACCTTTGCCGAAGCACTGGAATTCCCACTGGCCGAGCATGACTTCCGCATTCACTCCGGTAATACCGAGACCGGCCGCCAGGCAGGTGTCAAGGTGCTCTTCGATGATATCACGACCCGCTACATGCTGGTACCCAACCGCACAGTAATACGGCCCCTGTGGTTCGGGATACCCTCCATCCGGGAATCCGATCGGACGGCCACTTCCTTCCATCAGAACGTATTCCTGCTCAAAGCCGAACCAGAAATCCATGTTCTCGTGGTCAGCTTTCACCGTGGCGCGGGTGTTCGTCTCGTGCGGTGTTCCATCAGGGTTGTAGGTCTCGGCAACGACGATGTATCCATTCTCGCGTTCGGGATCATTATACACACGAACCGGCTTCAAGATGACTTCCGAACTGCTCCCTTCTGCCTGATGTGTTGAGCTTCCGTCGAAATTCCAGTCGGGAAGTCTGTCGAGCTCTCCATCATACTCATCGAATTCGATGACTTTTGTTTTCGCTCGCAGATTCGATATTGGCTTATATCCATCAAGCCAGAGGTACTCAAATTTGTAGGCTGCCATGCAAACTCTCCAAAAACGAACTGTTATAAATAATAAAGTTAGATGCGCTCATACTAATTCTAAAGGGCTGCTTCACCGCGTTCGCCGGTCCATGGTTTCAATGCGTCAACGACATCTGTGACGAATATTCTTCCGGCTCCTCCGCTTTCTTTCGAACCCTTGGCGATTGCCTCCATTGAAGCCTCGACCTTCTCGTCATGGAGAATGATCTCCAGACGCACACGCCGAAACAACGAAACTTCACGTTTCACGCCACGATACATCCTCTGTTCCGTCTTCGGTGCGGTTCCCATCACGGTCGTTGCTGAGAACTGTTTAATATCCGCTTCAAACAATGCGTCCTTCACATCAGGCAACTGTTCAGGTCGGATATATGCAATGATCATTTTCATGGATAATACCCTCTGATTCGTGTTATTCTGTTGTGAAGATCTGGAAACCGCTGTAGGATTCCTGTCCGTGTTCATCGAGATCGAGGCCACGCAGTTCCGTTTCTCGCGAAACACGCATTCCAATGATCATATCGATCACCTTGAACACAATCCACATGGTCACTGCGACGAAAAGCAGACTCGCAGTTGTACCAAGAGCCTGAATACCGAGCTGTTCAAATCCGCCGCCGTAAAAGAGGCCATCCAGCGGGGCACCCAGTGACGCCTTTCCGAACAAGCCTACTGCGAGAGTACCCCAGATGCCATTGATCGCATGCACCGGTACTGCACCAACGGGATCGTCCACACGCCAGGCGTTGAGCCAGATATTCCCGTAGATAACCAGGATGCCCGCAACGGCTCCAATGATCAGAGCATCAACACCTCCAACAACGGCGCACGGTGCTGTGATACCCACCAGACCGGCTAGCGCGCCATTGAGCGCAAGCGAGAGATCAGGTTTTCCATACTTGATCCATGCGATGGCCATTGCAAAAATGGCACCTGTACTGGGCGCCAGGGCAGTGTTCATAATGATGCGCGAAACGGAAACCGGATCACCGAAACCCAGGGTTGATCCCGCATTGAATCCGAACCAGCCGAACCAGAGAATAAATACTCCCAGCATCACAAGCGGAAGATTGTGCCCGCTGATCACATTAGGTGAGCCGTCTTTATTGAAGCGACCGATGCGGGGTCCCAGTCGAATCGCTCCCATGAGCGCCGCCACGCCACCGACCGCATGCACTACCGTTGATCCGGCAAAATCATGAAAATTCAGGTCCGCAAGCCATCCACCACCCCACACCCAGTGACCGACAACAGGATAGATGACTGCCGAGATGACAAAAGAATAGGCCAGATAGGCGACGAATTTCATACGCTCTGCGACAGCACCGGCCACGATTGTTGCTGCCGCTCCAGCGAACACCGCCTGGAAAAACCAGAAGGCCTCGACTGGAACACCTTCGACGGGGGATTCGGTTATCCCCATCATGAACCAGCCCGATGTGCCGGCAAATGCACCTTCTGATCCGTACATGATCGCATACCCGAAAATGAAGTATGCCAGAACGGCAAAGCAGAAATCCAGAACATTCTTCATAAGAACATTGGCCGTGTTCTTTGTCCTTACCAAACCCGCCTCAACCATTCCGAAACCGGCCTGCATGAAAAACACGAGTATGGCCGCCATGATGATCCACAGCGTGTCAATTGCGTTAAATTCCATCATTCCTCCTCTGAGAATGTATGAGTCGGCTATTGCGTGCAGCACACATGTGTACTCTGATACCGGTCACAGGTACTGCACTACGATCCACTTCCCATACTGCGATTTCAGGCGATGAATCAGGAAAGATTGGTGTTCTATTGGGGCTATATTAGCAATAATAAAGTACACTTGAAAATGCCCAAAAGGCCGCGTTATCAGGTAAGGTAACACACCGATCCCAGGTATGGTTCAATCTATACGGCAAAATTGATCGGAATTTAACGGGGGACAATATCCCATGAAATACGGCAGATGTACATGACAGAATTGTCTTGGCTCTGCTCTTGTTCATCTGTTAGCTTTTAGATGTCTAAAATGAGTTGTTCCACAAACTCCCGAGCGGTATCAGAACTGCGGCTCGTGTACAATCTTTCAGCACAGTTTAAACGTACTCTTCTGATAAAGGTTCGTGAGGCATTTCACATCCTTCACGCGAATCACATCGCCGTTTTTTCTTGGAGGTGGCGGGAAAGTGTTTCATTTTTATCTGATTGTTCCACTCCCTCCGCGAACGCCCATGAGACCGCTTCTTATCCTCATCCTTTTCGTTCTCGCCCTTCCATTGCACGCCCAGCAGGACCTCCTGCGGCAGGCATTGCAGCGCTTCGACCTCGATACGGCGACTGTTGGCTACCGTCCACAGCCCGCCTGGGGTGCCGCGACGCGTGACGATCCGTTTCGTCTTCATTACTTCGATGAATTGCTGGCGCGTCCGCTGAAAATCCCGAATTTCACCCGTGCCATGCTATGGCGCTATCGCCTGTGGGCAGAGGCCGACAGCGCGAATTTCCCCCGCAAGACCATGGCGCAGATCCGTCCGCTTTCGGCGCTCGTCATGAACTCGGCACGGAATCTCGGATTGGATGTCGGCAAGTACGGCTACGACTACACTCCCCCGGTGGCGGAG
>PKTF01000187.1:0-654 GCA_002869275.1 Ignavibacteria bacterium
TATTCGTGGCCGTGACACTTGTTTCCATTCCAGCTGTTGTAGGAAGCCATGACGGTCAGCACCCCTGCTTGAAGTGCGCCGTAATACGGTGCGATATGCATGCTCTGGAGTTCCGCCAGGGAGACGGCCGTGTCGCCCTGGTCGATGCCATCTGTCGTGCCACCGTCGCCCACCCAGTGCTTCGCGCATGCGACGACGTTGCTGGTACCGAGATCGCCCTGCAGTCCCCTGACAAAGCGTTCGCCATGGACGCGCACGGTTTCGGGATCTTCAGAGTAGCTCTCATAGGTGCGCCCCCAGTGATCATTGCGCGCAACAGCCAACGTTGGTGCAAAGGTCCACTCCACGCCTGTGGCGCGCACTTCGCTCGCAGTGACCTGTGCGATACGCTCGAGAAGTTCGGGATCGCCCGTCGCTCCGAGTCCTATATTATGCGGGAAGACAGTCGCGCCGCGCACATTGTTATGTCCGTGAATCGCGTCCACGCCATAGAGGATGGGGATGGCAAGATGGGCATCATCCTCTTCCATCGAGGCCACCCAGTATGCATCGTTCATCGCGACCCAGTCCGCTGGTGTATTCTCGCCCGGGACCGAGCCCCCGCCGCTGAGGACGGAACCGAGATGATACGCCTTCACTTCTTCAGGACTGATC
>PKTF01000187.1:661-12552 GCA_002869275.1 Ignavibacteria bacterium
TTCTGCTCGATGTTCTGTTCTTCGATGATACGGTGCATGGTCTCTGCATGTTGATAAGCGATGTTTTTCAACTCCGGTGCTTTTGCTTCTGCGCTGCCCCTTCTGCGTTCAAGTTCTACGCGCACTTCATGAGCGGATTCCTCGGTGATCGGGAAACGGGCGATCGCCCAGATTGCGATGGCGGACGTCACCATGGGAATACCCGCATCGAAAAGGCGCATCAGAAAAATCGTGCGTTCGGATTGCATCCCGCCGCTGTCCACGTCGAAACCGGTTGCATTGAGCAGGAAACCACCGCCGGCCAGTGCTGCCGCCATCCCGAGCTTGACCACCCACCAGAATATCGAACCGAACATTCCCTCGCGCCTCTCGTAGGTCGTCAGTTCGTCGACATCTACGACATCGGCGACCATCGAACCCATGAGAGTAAATAATCCACCCAATCCAAATGCGAGAAGGGGTGCCGGCAAAAGAACCAGCCAGGGATAGGCAGGATTGTAGCAGAACCACTTCAGACCGTATCCGACAATGGAAATCCCTGTCGCCCAGAAGAAGGCCTGACGTTTCCCGACCCTCGTACCGAGCCAGGTGATGAGTACGATCACCCCGAAGGTGGAAATGGCACCGAGCGTTCCCGCATAGCCAGCGTATTCAGCACCGAGCTGCTGGTTCCCCTGGAAGACGTAGTAAATGATAACGTAGAACTGGAAGGAAGAAACGAGCATGAAGCCGTTGAAGACCATGAAGGTCGCAACGCACAATTTCAGGAAGGGACCGGATTTGATGGTTTGACCAAATCCTTTGAAGAAATCCAGGAGGTTATTTTTAAAAGCTCGTACCGCGCTTCGCGATGCTTCCGACGTCCCTTCGCTCTTGGCAATTTCACGAAAACGTTCGCGCAGGAGGATGGCGGGGAGAATGCCGATACCAATCGTGACGACGGCGACGATCACGGCGAGCCCGGCAGCTCCGTCCACCTGGTCTTTGAAAAACCCGTCATACGTCATAATCCAGAGAAACCAGGGAGATACGACATAGGCGAGCTGCCCGATGAAGTTCTGCACCCCCATGAGCCGTGTTCGCTCGTGATAGTCCGGTGTAAGCTCATACCCGAGCGCGACCCATGGTGTCGCAAACACCGTGTAGCCGAGATAGAAGATTATTGACCCGAGGAGAAAATAGATGAAATAGAACGTTTCGCTTTGTTCCCGCGGGAGCTGCCAGAGCAGTGCGAAGCTGATACCGGCGATGATCGCCCCGGCGAAGATATACGGCCGGCGTCTCCCCCAGCGCGTACGCGTGTGGTCGGAAATATAGCCCATCAGTGGATCTGTCAATGCGTCGGTAAGGCGCGGAAGCGCTCCGAGCAGTCCGACCAGCGCGGGATTCATCCCCAGACCGAGGTTCAGAACAATGATCATCCCACCACTGGCCGCGGCGAGCGTGTTGTTGATGAACGCGCCCAATCCATAGATCAGCTTGTGGGCGAAAGATATCCGATCTTCGGGAGCGGTAGCGTAATGTTCGCGAGGTGTCATGCTCGTGTGCTCCGCAAGTCAGTGGATATACAAGACAGTAGATGCACCTCAGCGGACTGACAGACATTCGCGTGGTCGATATTGCTGCGTGTTACGATGCGACCTCCTCGAACACCCGCACGTAGTCGATCAGCATGCGCTGCGGGAACGTCGTCGATGCGTTCGGTGCACCCACCCAGCCGCCACCGACCGCAACATTCAGAATGATATAGAATGGATGATCGTACACCCATTCACCGGGAACGTCTTCACGAGCCACAGTGTGGTAATGGACATCATCGATGTACCAGCGTATTTCATCCTGCTCCCACTCAACGGCGAAGGTATGAAATCCCGTATCGAATCTGTCGTTGGTCAGATCGTAGCGCTGTGTAATTCCTTCTGCGGCTGAGTAACCCGGCCCGTGCAACGTTCCGTGCAAGGTGCTCGGCTGCTGACCGCGATACTCCATGATGTCGATCTCACCGCATTGGGGCCAGCCGACTGTTTCGATGTTCGTCCCCAGAAGCCAGAACGCCGGCCAGAGGCCCTGTCCGTATGGCAGCTGTATGCGAGCTTCGTACCGACCGTAGGCCCGTTCAAACAGACCGCGAGTTACAATGCGTGCCGATGTGTAAGGCTGTCCGCGATACGATTCTTTTTTTGCCACGATTACGAGATGTCCTTCTCCATCGAGCGAGGCGTTCTCCGGTCTGTCGGTGTCGTACTCGAGCTGGGCATTTCCCCAATCCGTCCCGACATCATGGTCCCACTTCGTGGAATCGGGGGGCTGTCCGGCCGGACCGTCAAAGGTATCTTCCCAGACCATTCTCCATTGCGTTGATCCCGGATCGGAGGTGTCATCACCACAGCCGGCGCCAGCAAAGAGAAGGATAAGCATGATCGTCGCGCTCTGCAGCAGTGTGGGTTTCATTTGCGTACCTGGTTGAATCGTGAGGAGGAAAACAGTGTCGGATCGGCAAATGCAGCGTTTAGGACGAGTGTCGACGCACCGAGAGCAACGGCACGGGGACCGAGTTCACCGATACAGATATCCGTCGCCGCAACGGAGGTTGCGAACGTCCGGTCGCGGACGATAGAGCGGAGACGATCCAGGAGCAGTTCACCCGCCCGGGTGAGGCTGCCTCCGAGAATGACCATTGAAGGATTCATCACATTGAGCAAGCCGGCAACAGCGACACCCAGGTGTTCTGCCGCTTCTTCGACGACCTGCACGGCAAGAGGATCTCCCTCGCGAGCCGCATCCTCGAGTCCGAAAATCGTGAGCGGGTCCCCGGTGAGCCTGGTGGTAATCTTCTGCGACCGCAGCGAGTCCGCGCGCGCCAGCAGAGCATCTGTTCCGATAAACGTTGCGAGGCAGCCGCGAAGGCCGCAGACACAAGGATCGCCATTGGCATCGATCGCGAGGTGACCAAGTTCACCGGCGACGCCTGTACTGCCGCGATAGATTTCACCGCCGAGGATGATTCCAGCACCGATACCGGTGGCAACCTTGATGTAGGTGAAATCCCGCACATCGCGACCGGCTCCCCACCAACCTTCGGCAAGTGCTCCAAGGTTTGCATCGTTGTCGACCAACACCGGCACCCCATAGCGCCGATGCAGCTGTTCCAGACCGATGCGTCCCCGCCATGCTGGAAGAACCACATCTGAAATATTACTCAAGTGCCTCGGATCGACCGGACTCGGGACGGACACACCGATGCCTATCAGGCTGCGCGCACCCTTCCCCCATTCGTCGATACATTCGTCACAGAGCTCCATAACGACGGTGCGACTGTTCTCCGGATCTGCATCATCCGCCGGTCGTTTCTGTTCTCTCCACGCCAGAATCCGTCCGCGCAGATTGGTGAGCACAACGGAAATGTGTGTTGCACCGAAATCCACACCGAGAATATTGAAAGCGTCATCCTGAAATTCCAGTACGACCGGGCGCCTGCCGCCGCTCGAACGGTCGGTTCCGACTTCGGCGACAAGGCCTGTTCGCAGAAGCTTCCGAACGATGTCGGATACAGTCGAGCGAGCGAGGCTTGTGCGGCGTGCGATGTCTGCCCTTGAGATGCGCCGTTCTCTCCAGATCAGCTCCAGTACGATATCGGTCAGCGCGCGCTTGGAGTTGATCCCCGCCGGCGCGTCTGTATGGAGTGCTGAACCTGCATCAAGCCCGAGGGAGGCCGCCGGCAGATTCGACAGCGGTTTATTTGTGGAAGTAAACATTGTCTACATAGATCGTATTGGGATCACCTGAAAGAATCAGCTGTGCGAGATGTCCGCGGGTGACAAGTCCGGCAAACGCGGAGAGCGGTATATCGAGACTGCTCCAGTTACCGGTTTTGAGCGCAGGCGAGCTGGAGGAATTAAAGGACAGTTCGTGTTCCACGTCATCACCACCGCCGAAGGCGCCGTCCGCGCCGAAGTCCACGAGCTTGATTTTCAGTACAGCCGGAGCCGCTGTTGGATCGGGCGTCCAGAGATCAACGTGAAAATGCGTCATGTTCGAAGCGTCCACAGGCTGTGAAGTACATTCAATTCCTGCAAACACCACGTTGGTGTATTTCTTGACATCATCCCCTTCGATGGTGATGTCTTCGATATCTGCCGCATCCCAGACAGCCGACCACGTGTCGACTGACACATCGTCATAGGCGTTGCTGAACAGCGAAATCACATCCGATGCAGCTAGGGACGGTGTCGGTGCGGGTACGACAGGAGCAGTGGCTGTCTCAGCGCGGTGAAATACGATATTGTCGAGAAACACGGTGTTGGGATCACCAGAGATGATCATCTGTGCGAGATGGCCTTTCGACTGTAATCCGGTGAACAGTGCTAACGGAATATCCAGACGCACCCAGCGATTGCTCGCCAGGGCAGGTGTCGTAGCGCCTGTCAGTGTGATTTCATGTTCGGCATCATCGCCGCCCCCGAACGCCCCGTCCGCACCGAAGTCCACAAGCTTGATTTTCAGAACCGCAGGAGCGTCGGTCGGATCCGGCGTCCACAGATCCATGTACAGATGTGTCATTTCCGTTGCGTCGACCAACTGAGAGGTGAATTCGATACCGGCAAACACAAGATTCGAATACTTCTTTACATCGTCTCCGTCGACGACGATATCAGAAACACTCACATCGTCCCAGTCGGCGGACCACTTATCGACGAGGACATTCGTATAAGCGTTGCTGAATAGCGAGACGACGTTTGCAGCTGCGAACGTCGGTGCAGGCGCTGGCGTCGTCGGCCCGGGCGCGGCCTCCCCAACTGTCACGTTTACGGTCCCTTCAACTGTCATCTCACCGAGCATTGCACTGATCGTTGCAGAACCGAGTCCGACTGCGGTGATCACTCCATCTGCATCGACCGTCGCGACGGCAGGATCTGAGGAAGCAAAACTGAAGTAACCTGGAGCAGCGAGGATCGTGTTATCAGCACCGCTATCATTAAAGGTGACTGCACCTCCCTCGATAATGAATGTGTCTCCGAGTTCAACGGAGATAGAACTCGATGTCATAAACGCCTTCGGATAGGCGAGGGTGCCCAACTGTTCAAACTGTACGTCATCGAGGTACAGTTCATAGCCGTTACCATTCTCAGGACCCTCCGCGAGGAAAAACAGTCCACCCTCTCGGGTGAGCTTCGCAGGCAGCGGAATGGGGAGCGTATATTTTTTCCATGTCGTTGAGACAGCGAGATTCGTTTTCATCGCGACGAAGCGCGAGGTCCCCGTGTTGTCATTCCCGAATCCCACTTCGTTAAGCGTCGCCGGCATGCTCGCCTTCGCCCAGAACGTCAGCGCATTGTATCCGGAGAGGTCGCGTCCACCGGGGCTGGTGAACGCTCCGCCGGCATACGCTCCGGTAGGGTCACCCGCATTGGGAACGACGAACATCATGGCTTTGCTGCCACGATATGTGACCGAGGTGGTAATATCGAGAGCGTCCACCTTCGAATCCCCGAAGGCATGAAATTGGACGCCGGCGCCGAATTCATCCAGAAAGACTTCCGCATTCGTCGGATACGCTGCCGGCTCGAGCGTACTTTCATCTCTTTCACAGCCGGCCACTCCCATCAGAAGGGCAATAACAGACGCAACAGCCACGAAGCGGATCATACTATTCGCGGTCATGACTCGTCTCCAGTTCTATTGAATAATGAGTGAACAATCGAAGGAGCTCATTAAAGCCCGTGAGACAGATTGGCATTGGGGACTTTGTTCGACAATAAAATAATGTTGCTGATTCAATTTGTCAAGAGAAAAATTGACAGCGCGACGTTATTGGCAATCATTACAAGGACGTAGCACATTTTTTTCTTGACATCCCCGGCAAAACATGCTACATTGTTTGCATTACGAACAAAGTATCTCGCGTCATGCATTCGCCGCAGTTCGCGCATTTCCCCCAGACAGTCGTACCATCTCGTGAGGAGGCTCTCATGACTTCGACCCGTATCCACACTGTCAGTGTATTATTATTCATCATCTGCACCTTCACTTTGCTGAACGCCGGGACCTCCGAGGTTCATGCTCAGGCTGCCGAGGTCCGCGTCGTATCTGACGGCGAAGGAATGCGACTGCAGGTCGATGGAAAGGATTTCATGGTTATCGGCATGAACTGGGATTACTTCCCGATCGGCACGAACTACTCCTACAGCCTGTGGACACAATCCGACGAAACGATCCGTGCAGCTCTGGATCACGAGATGTCGCTGCTCCAGGAACTGGGCGTGAACGCCATTCGTCAGTACGTCGGCGTCCCTCCCCGATGGGTGACATATATCTACGAGCGGTATGGCATCTACACCGTGCTGAATCATTCGATGGGACGATACGGGGTTACCATTAACGGCGTGTACTACCCGTCGACAGATTATTCCGATACCGAGACACGCGCTTCTATTCTGGCCGAGCTCAAGGGTGTCGTCAACGAGTTCCAGGACGTCCCCGGTGTGCTGATGTGGCTCCTGGGAAATGAGAACAACTACGGCCTGGTGTGGAAATCCGCGGAAACCGAAGCACTTCCGGAAGGCGAACGCAACGCCGCCAAGGCGAGATATCTGTATTCGCTGTTTGGTGAAGCTACACGCATGATCAAAAGCGTAGATATGAAGCGCCCTGTAGCGATGGCGAACGGCGACCTCCAGTATATCGACATCATTGCTGAGGAGGTCACCGGACTGGATATCTTCGGTACCAACGTGTACCGCGGCATCTCGTTCCGGGATGCGTTTCAGGAGGTTAACGACAAGCTCGGGCTCCCTATCATGTATACCGAGTTCGGCGCCGATGCCTTCGACGCACGGGAAATGCGTGAGGACCAGGTGACGCAGGCACGTTACCTGATCGCGCAATGGCAGGAGATTTACGAGCAATCCAGCGGCAAAGGCTTGGTCGGCAACTCCATCGGCGGACTCACCTTTCAGTTCAGCGACGGCTGGTGGAAATTCAAACAGGACACGAATCTCGACATCCACGATGTCAACGCATCCTGGCCGAATGATGCGTACCCCGAAGATTATGTGCAAGGGGAAAACAATATGAACGAGGAATGGTGGGGCATCTGTGCCAAAGGTCCGACGGATGCACAGGGCCTCTACAAGTTGTACCCACGCGCAGCGTACTACGCGCTTCAGAAAGCGTATCATCTCGATCCATACGGCAAGAGTACCGACCTGAATACAATCCGGAACCACTTCAACACCATTCGACCTGCAGCCGCGGCTCTTGCCGCAAGAAGCGATAAGTCCTCCCTTCTGACAGATGTGTTCCAGAGTGTCCGCGTCAGCGGTGTACGCATCGAGATGAGCACGATCAGTACCGGTGGAGACCAGATCAGTACCCCGGATGCCATCGATTTAAATAGTGACAGCCGGCCGTCGTTCCGTGGCTTTGATCACCTGGAGTCGTTCTATGCGGAAATCGAGGCGCGTCCGTCGCCGAATGTTTCAGGCAGTGTGGCGGTGAATGTGCTCGGTAATGTCCCGGAGAATCCCATCAACGAAATTTTCTATGAGAACCGGGGCCGTGTGCGCACGGCCGAACTCGATGGTGAACAGCTCGCTCTCACCGACATCGAACGCATCAAAGTCTATCGTGCGCAGGTTTCGTGGGACAGCAAGTGGTTTACCATGAATGGTTTCTATCGCACGGGACATTATCATTGGGGCTACGAAGGCGATTTCTTCGGTCTCTACCAGGAAGCGAACTACGGCCCGAACATCGATCTGTACAATGGCAATGCGCCACTCGGTGTTGAGATCGAGGCCAAAAAAGAGCTTAGCGGTCTCAAGATCGCACTGGGACCAGAACTCTGGTGGGGCGCCAATCCAGCTCTCCTCCTCAAATACCAGCGGCAGCTCGGTCCGATCCAGGCCACCGCCATCTACCAGGAGGACCTTGATGATCAGGGACCCGCGGTGAGTTCCTTCGCCATTCCCCTCCCTCCCACACGCAAAGCGACGCTGCACCTGAAGACGGAATATGGTCCCTTCGGAATCGAAGTCGGCGGTATCTGGTCGGGCGATACGAAAACAGGTCAGCCATTCCAGATCGTCACAGGGTCACCCGGAAACTACACGGCCCTTCAGGACTACATCAAAGCGGAAGACGCCTTTGGTGGAAAAGCCAAGCTGACGCTGTCGAGCGGACGCTGGAACTGGTATGCCCAGGGTACAGCGCGCGGACTCGTTGCGGACGGTGGTCCAACATCCGCGCTCACGTACACCGGATGGAGACTCAAAGACAACGGGACCGGCAATCAATACAACGTTATTACGGGACTGGCGGTGACCATGGGTAATTTCCAGGTCGCACCGAATTTCCTGTGGCAGAAACCCATCGTCGGACCGATGCCGGCGGATGTGGCCGCCCCGGGAAGACCTCGCAATGTTCTCGATGATCCGTTCGCCGTGCGTGCAAATCGTGAGACCACGGCAGGCGAACTGCTCATCACTTATGACCCGACACCGGCAACCTGGATGTATGCATGGGACAGTGATATTCGGGAAGACGCCCCCTTCGCGGCGAGCGTCGGTTTCGTATTCCGTCATCATCCGACGACGCAGGACGCCGCGATCGGTATCCTCGCCGACGGCCGCACCACGTTCGCATTCCCCGGAGCGACACCCGAGCGTGATCTCTGGGAAACGTATGCGCGGATCGTGTCAAAACTGCGTCCGGGACTGGGTATGATCGCGAATATCTATGCCGGTACCGGCGAACCGAATGGCGATGATGACCGGTTGATCCATCGCTACGGCGCCGATGTCCGCTTTGTCATGAACGCACTCAAGTTTGCGGCGATGGCGAAAGTCAACGACTGGGGTCCATACGATTACCATCGTGATTTCAACCAGACCTTCCCGCTGCAGCTGGTCGGAGATCTCTCGTATATCCTGGGGACGCCGGCGTGGTTCGATCTGCCGCAGACACGCATCGGTCTGCGTGGAACCTGGCGATCCCTCGACCAGTATTCCCCGCGCTACTGTCCCGGACGCACAATGAATGCCTCAGGCGTCCTGGAATGCGATCCGGATCTGCCGGGTGAAAACGGCAGTGAGTGGGAAATCCGTACGTACATCCAGTTGAACATCGGAATGTAGCATAAGGTGGTGACAGCGCGGCCACTGCTGCTGTTGATGGCTCAACTCGAACTCGACAACCAACGCAACACGATACAAAGGAAAACGAATGGGACACTTGCCGGCTCCGGAGCTTCACATCCGCGGATTGCTGGAGAGCATGACGCTCCACGAAAAGATCGGGCAGCTGCAGCTGGTAAACGGCGGCGGTGGTCATATCCACGACGACCTGAGAGCAGCGGTGGCCTCCGGAAGCATTGGTGCCGTTCTCAATGAGGTGGATCCGCAAACCGTCCGTGAGCTTCAAAACATCGCTTCCAATGAGAGCCGCCTCGGTATTCCTTTACTCATCGGTCGGGATGTCATCCATGGTTTTGCGACCGTGTTCCCCATTCCCCTCGGACAGGCGGCGAGCTGGAATCCTGAAATCGTGGAACGCGGCGCGCGTATCGCCGCTCGTGAAGCCGCTACGACAGGCGTGAACTGGACTTTCGCTCCCATGGTGGATATCGGACGAGATCCCCGCTGGGGACGCATTGCAGAGACGCTGGGTGAGGATCCGTACCTGAGCGGGATCCTCGCAGCTGCGATGGTACGCGGTTTCCAGGGCAACGACCTTTCGGAGGCATCCAGTATCGCTGCCTGCGCAAAACATTTTGCCGGATACGGAGCAAGCGAAAGCGGTCGTGATTACAACACCACCAGTATTCCTGAAATCGAGCTGCGAGGCATTCATCTTCCATCGTTCAAAGCAGCGCTCGATGCCGGAGTGGCGACATTCATGACCTCATTCAGTGATCTGAATGGCATCCCGGCTACTGCGAACGAATTACTGCTGCGCAAAATTCTTCGCTAAGAATGGCAGTTCGATGGGTTCGTCGTCAGCGACTGGGAATCGGTCTCGCAGCTGTCCGTTCACGGATTGACCGCAGATGACCGCGAGGCAGCCTTCGAAGCGGCACAGGCCGGACTGGATATGGAAATGGCGAGCACGACATTCGCCGCGCATCTCGCTTCCCTCGTCGAAGAAGGGCGTGTTCCGATACAGCGTATCGATGCGATGGTGGAAAACATCCTGCGGATCAAGCTGCGCCTGGGACTGTTTTCTCAACCGCTCTCGGAGATCGAAAGCGCATCGATCATCGCGAATGCAGACCACCTCGCAGCCGCGAAGGAAGCAGCCGTCGAAAGCATGGTCCTTCTGAAGAATGACCAGAACGTGCTTCCTCTGTCTGTGGACCATCTCTCATCGATCGCCGTGATCGGACCGCTCGCCGACGATGCGTACGAGCAGTTGGGGACGTGGATTTTCGACGGCGACGAGCAGCTCAGCGTCACACCGCTGCAGTCTCTGAAGAACGCCGTTCCTGAGAGTGTGACCATTAATTACGCACGGGCAATGGAGACGACACGCAGCCGTACTCGTGCCGGTTTTGAAGAGGCACTGCGCGTGGCTGCTGACTCCGACGTCGTCGTCCTGTTCCTCGGCGAAGAATCTATCCTTTCGGGCGAAGCCCATTGCCGCGCCGACATTCGACTGCCGGGAAATCAGGAAGAACTTATCAGTGAGGTGTCCGCCATCGGAAAACCCGTCATCCTCGTTATCATGGCAGGCCGTCCGCTGGCACTGGAAGCCATTATCGACCAGGTCGACGCCCTCATGTATGCGTGGCATCCCGGAACGATGGCGGGACCGGCGATTTCGGATCTGCTATTCGGAGTGGCCACTCCCTCGGGTAAACTACCCGTCACCTTCCCACGCGTTACCGGTCAGATCCCTATTTATTATGCACAGAAGAACACAGGAAAACCGGCGACACCCGAGTCCGTCATCCACATTGACGATATCCCGCACCGGGCACCACAGGTTTCCTTCGGGCTCACCTCCTTTCACCTTGACGCAGGCGACTCTCCTCTCTACCCCTTCGGGCACGGTCTGTCCTACACGACATTCCATTACAGCGACATCAAGGTCAGCGCTCACGAGATCGGCGTCGGCGATCGAATCGCGATCACGGCGGATCTGACCAATACGGGGACACGTGCCGCAACCGAAATCGTGCAGCTTTATGTACGAGATCTGGTAGGAAACGTCACTCGTCCGGTAAAAGAATTGAAGGGATTCCAGAGGGTTCATCTTCAACCGGGAGAGACACGCTCCGTTTCGTTCGCGCTGCACACCGACGATCTTGCATTCTGTAACCGTCACATGCAGTACGTCACGGAACCCGGTACATTCCACGCATGGATCGGGGGCAGCTCAGAGACGATGCTGAGGACCGAATTCACAATCCTCTGATGTCGTTGAACGGCTGACCGGCTCATACTGCCTTCAGCAGAACACCCGCCGATTACATCCTCGGAAACTCATACCTGTCTCATCAGGAGATGATACCGGTTGGGCGAGGGCAGGTTTCCATCTGCACGTGGTGAAGCTCCGCGCCAGTTCGCACATAGATTCTTACCTGCATTCTCCGTACTATGTGCACGATGAATGAAAACAGGACCGTAATATCGCGTACTGCAATGTTCACGCGCACCCGCCGCAGCGTTCCCGGCATGGTTCCGTATACCGCCCGTGTGATCGGACTGCTCCTTCTACTGTGGATGCCCGCCCTGGGACAGTTTCAGTCTGCGCCGCCAGGATCGGCACGCGCAAGTTTCGGGCGTTTCATCATCGGCGTGGATGCGGTAGGTCCCTCGACGGTGTTTCCCGTCCCAAATACCCCGGAAAACGGCGGGACCTTTCTGCACTGGGTCACGGGAGCGCAGCTGCAA
>PKTF01000184.1 GCA_002869275.1 Ignavibacteria bacterium
GATCGCCGAGGAAATGCCCCATGCCTACAAGGACGTCGCAGACGTCGTGAATGTCATGCATGAAGCGGGAATCACCACAAAAGTTGCCAAATTCAAACCTATCGGGGTTATCAAGGGCTGATTCGTGAACGAATAGACGCGCATCTCTTCACAAAAGTGAGGGGAACAGGTTTCAGGAAAAAAGAGTATCATTGGTATGTTCGCAGGCAGCGACAATGCCTGTCCGCACTTGAGCCGGCAGCCGTTTACAGTATATATGACAACAACTTATGCGGCATCATTTAGACAATAATCGTTTTACTCCATAACATGTACCGAGGCACATCATGAAACGCTTTCATCTTTCCCTGCTCCTGCTTCTCGCCGTCGCCGTCACCTTTACGGCTTGCAGCGATGATGACGGAAATTCACCTGCAACGACAGCAACGGTGGCCTTGAGCCTGACGGATGCTCCTGCTGACTACGAGGCCGTGCATATCACGTTTTCTGAAGTCGCTCTGAGTATGAATGGCGGATGGGTGGTCCTTTCCGGCGAAACCCAGACCATCGATCTTCTCGAATGGAACAACGGAAAGTCGATCGAACTGGGCCGGCAGGACGTTGATCCTGGAAAAATCACGCAGATTCGACTGATGGTCACTGAAGCTACCGTAACCGTGGATGGTGAGATTCATGACGTTACCATTCCCAGCGCCGAACAGACGGGTCTGAAACTCGTGACGAATTTCGACCTTGTGGCAGGATCGACCTATGAATTCGTGGTCGACTTTGACGCCAACGCCTCCATCGTGACCACGGGCAATCCGCAGAAACCGAACGGCTACAAATTGAAGCCGACCCTTCGGGTGGAAGAAAAAGCCACAACAGGATCGATCTCAGGCATCGTCGCCAATTTCACCGGCACCCCGCAGGCTTTCGCCATGCAGAATGGCGGTGCCGTGACTTCGACACCGATCGATGTGAGCACGGGCGCATTCCGCCTCGCCTACCTCGCACCCGGCACCTATAGCGTCGAGATCGTCGATGGCACAGCCATGGTCTCCAAAGAAGATGTTGTCGTGAGTGCGGGACAAGACAATGATATTGGTACGCTGAGCTATTAAGCGCTGGAAAAGGCACTTTGACAACGGCTCCGCCGTCGATATCAAGTAAAACAAACGACCGCCCTCGGGCGGTCGTTTGTTTCATCCGGTCCTGATTGGAGACCAGGAGCATTATGCAAACAGCATGTTGCATATGGCGCTCCGGTCGCAGACGGGATCAATTAGTGGTCGTGACCTTCGTGATCACCATGATCATGTCCTTCATGCGAATCGGTGGCACCATCGCCAACTTCGACCAGGTCCATTCCGCATACCGGACATCCGACATTCTCGGTATAGGTCTTCTCACCTTCGCACTTCATCGGACAGTAAAACGATGCCTGGGTGGCTTCCATCTGCTCGGTACCGTCCTCCTGCTTCGTGTCGTCCGCGGCGTTCTCCGCTTCACTTCCGCAGGCAGCAAAAAGCATCACTGCCGCGATCATCGCAAAAAATGTTGTTTTCATGATTCCTCCAGGGAATTTGTTGATTGAATAAGGCCTTCTAGCCTGTAACTGTTGACATACCATTCTTCCATTTTCATTTTCAGTTCGCGGTTCGCATTGCACTACTGTCCAATCTTTCCTTTGATCACACCACACTTCAGCATCGCATCACCGAAATAGGGATTGCGGATTTCCTTTTTCGAGGTCAGCCAGTACGCACCTTTGTCATCGAAGGCCATGGGACAATATGCTGTGAAAACATCCTGGTCTTCCACTCCGAATTCGGCCAGCGTGCTGAACAGCGCTGTGCTCAGATGCTCATATGCTGCACGCTGCTTTTCGAGATCCCGGATGGATCGCATTTCTGTGAGTGATCGGCGGAGTTGTGACTGCAGCTCAGCCCAACGGAGCGTGGCGGACCGGGATAGCCTGCTGCTGCGAACTTCACCGAGGAATTCACGCATTGCTGCGACAGCCTGCGTAACCTCGGCTGCATTCGAGGCGACAAGTGCGGCACTGATCTCCTCGTACTTGAGAAACATCGCCTTCAGCTGTTTCTGGAATGCGAGGGGAGCATCGATACGGGTGATGGATTCCATATCCATACTCATCGTTTTTCCATTGGCCCTTGCTCCCGCCTCAGAATCAAGCGCAGCATTCATCATGCTCGCTTTCCCCTGCAGCTGTGCCGCCGCGTCGAGCGTAAAGACACCGTTGACGACAATGTGCTCGCCTTCGACCAGACCCGATTCGATGATATAACTGTCCCCCACCTCCGCTCCGAGTTCCACCTCCCGATAGTGAAACACCGGTTCAGACTTCTCGGGATCACGCACCCAGACAACGGATCGCGTTCCCGTCCATAGCACCGCTGATGATGGAACGACGAGATGCTCATCCGCACCTGGAAGCATCGACTTGAGCAGACCGGAGACAAACATCTCGGGTTTGAGCTTTCCGGCCGGATTAGGCATCTCCACGCGCACGCGGGCCACACGCGACTCCGCATCAATGACAGGATCGATAAAACTTACCCTTCCGCTGTATTCCGAACCCGTCTGTCCCGAAACGGTGAAACGTACTGTCATGCCTTCCCGTACCCAGGCAAGATCACGCTCATAGGCATCGAACTGCACCCAGACCCGGCTGAGATCCGCGAGTTCCAGTAATGCCTGGCCCTCACGTACATAGTCTCCAGTCGAGATATGCCGGGTCAGCACGGTGCCACTGTGCGGAGCAAGGAGATCAAACGTGCGACGGACCTCACCGCTTTCTTCGATCCCACGAATCTGCTCATCAGTCAGATCCCAGAAGCGCAGTTTCCGTCGAGCTGCAGCGAGGTACGATCCGTTGCCCTGCATGTGTTTCGCTTCGAGCAGTTCCTGCTGTGCAGCCACCAGCTCCGGTGAATACACCGACATGAGCCTTTGACCTTTGCGCACCTGCTGTCCGGTTGTATTGATGAACAGCTGTTCGACGCGGCCGGATACGCGTGCGGTCATTTCCGTGCGGCGGCTTTCGTCTGGCTGCACCTTTCCAGGCAGACGCAGTTCCATGAACGGCATGCCGCTTTCCACGACCGCGGTCCTGATACTCGCAGCGTGCACCGCTTCTTCGGTCATCCGAAGCGCACCCGGAGAATCGGTCGCACCGTCGCCTTCCAGTGGAATGAGGTCCATGGCGCAGATGGGACACAGACCTGCTTCCTGCTGACGGATCTGCGGATGCATCGAACATGTCCAGACAGTCACAGCGCCGTCGTCATGCGAATGCGTGGCGTCGCCTGTTCCGCTTCCGGCGAAGAGAATCCAGCCGAGGAACAAACCGACGGCCACGAGCACCGCTCCGCCTGCCCATTGTTTCAGCTTCCAGTTCATTGCTTTTGAATTCATGGTGTTATTCCTGTGCTGTCAGATACATGATCTTGTCCGTCGCCCGCGCGATGTCCGCTCGTGCGTTCACTTCGTCCAGTGCGTGTCTCAGGATATCGCGCTCCACCGCCAGCACTTCCTCCAGCGTCGCTGCTCCAGTGGTGTATTCCTGCAGCATCACCTCGTATGTGCTGCGGGAAAGCTCACGGAGTCGCAACGAGAGCGTATACCTACGCCGGGCGTCGGTGAGATCGCGCTGTGCTTCGGCAAACTCTGTTGATAACAGGCGTCGGACATCATCCCGAGCCGCCTGTGCCGCAAGGCCGCGAAGCTGCGCCTCCTCCTCCATCGCGCTGTAACGCGAACCAAAAAGTGGAAATGACAATCCGACCTGCGGCAGCACGGCATCTCTTCCGTTGTCAGCCGGATTCAGATCTTCACGCGGACCAATCGCCGTGTACGTCAGACCCAGCGTAAACGCAGGATATCCCTGTCTGCGGGCAGCCTGCTCCTGCGCATCCCAGTACGCACGTTCCTCGGTGAACATTCGGAGGCGGGGATTGCTCTCCGCCGGCTGCAGTTCGGTGTCCCCGCCGGGCGCGGCATCCGGGACCTCCAGTGATTCCGGCAGAAGCAATTCCTCGAAGGTCAAGTCGCGGTTGACGATGCGTGACAGCTTCTCGAGAAGCGGACCACGGCTGTCCGCCGCGTATCCGGCCTGTGCCTCGAGACTTTCGAGCTCCATATCGAGCCGGAGGAGGTGTGAAAACGGAATACCCCCTGCTTCATAGCGCGCGAGCGCGAGTGCGCGGAGTGCAGCGAGGAGCTTCTGATGTTCACGCAGCAGCGTGCTGTTCCGTTCATTAACATGAAGTGCATACCACGCCGCACGAATATCCACCACCAGGCGATTCCGGGAATCGGCGTACTCTTGGGCATGCCTTCGCGCGAACGCCTCGGCAGCGGCTTCCTGCGCACCGAGAGTTCCGAACCAGGGGAAGGTCTGAGAAAATGATACTGTCGCCTGCTGCGGTCCCAGCCGCGTTTCCACGGGAACGGCGAAGAAGCCGAAACCCAGTTTCGCATCCGGCAGAGCAGATGACTGGGGAATCTTTGCTTTTGCTGCCTGATAGCGCAGCCGATGTGTCTCCAGAGAGGCGTTCTGTCGAATCGCCTCAGCGATGAGATCATCGATGGTAACCAATGCACGTTCAGACCCGCCTTCGGATGGAAGTTCCTGTGCGGAAAGCATGGAGGCGCCGGCCGTCACCAGGATTGTGGTCAAAACCAATAGTCTAATGATGTTCATCATGCTGCCTCCTCGTGCTTCAGGCTTCGGATGACTCGCCGCTCACTGTGCCAGCTGTAGAGGACGGGAACGACGAAGAGCGTGATCAGAGCGACGGTCATGCCGCCAAAAACGGGGATCGCCATTGGTATCATGATGTCGGCGCCGCGTCCGGTGGACGTCAGCACCGGGAGCAGTGCCAGGAGGGTCGTCGCGGTGGTCATCAGGCAGGGACGGATACGCTTGCTGCCGGCGATGACGACGGCGTCACGAACGTCCTGTACTGTTGAAGGCATCCGTTTCCTGAAACTCTGCACCAGGTAGGTCGCCATGACCACACCATCGTCGGTAGCGATTCCAAAAAGGGCGATGAAGCCCACCCACACTGCGACGCTCAGGTTTACCGTCTGCATCTGGAGCAGATCTCGCAGATTCTCTCCGAGCAGACCAATGTCCAGGAACCATCCCTGTCCATACAGCCAGATGAGGATGAAACCGCCGCTGAACGCCACGGCAATGGCGGAAAAGATCATCAACGTCGTTGGGACGGAGCGGAATTGCAGGTAGAGAATGAGAAAAATGACGACCAATGAAATTGGAATCACGATACTGAGACGTTTCTCGGCGCGAAGCTGGTTTTCATAGCTGCCGGCGAAACGGTATGAAACACCGGGCGGAACGACCAGGTCACCACTGTCGATCAGGTCATGCAGGTACTGCTGTGCGGCTTCCACCACATCGACCTCCGCCAGGTGATCCTCGCGATCGAAAATCACATAGCCCACGAGAAATGTATCTTCGCTCTTGATGCTCTGCGGACCGCGCTCATAGGTGATATCGGCGACCTCGCCGAGCGGAATCTGCCTGCCCATCCCCGCCGGGATCAGGATGCGTCGCAGCGCCTCGGAATCGTTGCGCAACTCACGCGGATAGCGCACCCGCATGGCATAGCGTTCGCGTCCCTCGACAGTCGTGCTCAATCCAATTCCGCCGACTGCGACTTCGAGGTACTGCTGGGCGTCTGCAATGGTGATGCCATATCGACCGAGCTTCTCGCGATCCCAGTCAACTTCGAGGTACGGTTTTCCCACGATGCGATCGGCGAAGACGGCCGAGGCCTTCACACCGGGGACCTCCTTGAGCTTCTCTTCGAGACGCAGTCCGAATTGTTCGATCGTCTGCAGATCCGGTCCGGACACCTTGATTCCCATCGGAGCGCGCATACCGGTCTGCAGCATGACCAGACGCGTTTCGATCGGCTGCAGCTTCGGCGCCGATGTCACGCCGGGAATTGCAGAAGCCTCCACGATCTCATCCCAGATGTCGTCGGGTGAAGTAATATGCTCTCTCCAATTACGGAAAAACGCACCGTCCTCATCAGGGATGAGCTGCCCGCGATCATCCCTCAGATAGAGACCCTCATCATCTATGGCAAAGCGCTGTCGCCTGCCGTTTTCGTCCACTTCGAATTCCGGCCAATAGATGATCACGTTTTCATACATCGAGATAGGCGCCGGGTCAAGCGCAGATTCCACACGTCCCAGCTTGCCTACGACCTGTTCTACCTCCGGGATCGCCGCCACCGCCATATCGAGCTGTTTGACGACGCGGATATTCTCCTCCATCCCCGCATGGGGCATCGAGGTCGGCATGAGCAGGAAAGCACCTTCATCCAGTGCCGGCATGAATTCCTTTCCCGTGCCGGGGAACAGTCGTTCGAGGTTCTGCCACGGACGGGACTGCCGAATATCGATCCCGGCAATGCCGACACCGTCAGCCACCCATCCGAAGAGGCTGCCCATCCCCTGCCATGCGAGTAATCCCCAGAGCATGAGAACGGAAACGACACCCAGAAACGACGTTTTGTGCTCGAGGCACCAACCGAGTATCCTCGCGTAGAAGCGAATGATGAGCTGAAAAAGTCCCAGCACACCGAGGAGAATCAGAAGGATGAATACCGCATTGAAGACGAGTGAGTGATCCGGTCCGAACGGCATCCACCGCTCTGCGAGCAAATAGGTCACGGAGATCACCGCAATTGCCGGATGAATATAGGGAAGCCAGCGGACCTCACTGTCGCGGTAGTAGCGCCGGACGCCATTCCCGATTCCGAGAAGGAGAAGGGTGAATCCGGCCCAATCAAACCCCAGGATGATGAGCACAGAACCGGTGGCTGCGAGAAGTGCTACCCAGTACCACCCGTACCAGCGAGCATTGCTCCGGGTAGGATTGTGCTTCCTCATTCGTGAGCGGAAGGAATACAGCACATGCGCCAGTGCCGGCAGCACGAGAAGGGCCATGAACACTGCGGCCAGCAGAGCGAAGGTTTTCGTGAACGCCAGTGGTGAAAACAGTTTGCCCTCAGCCGCCTGCAGGCTGAACACCGGCAGGAAACTGACAATGGTCGTAGCGATCGCCGTGAGAATTGCGGACCCCACTTCACTCGTCGCAGCCGCAATGCTGTCGCGGAGAGGAGTATCCGGCGGTGCGTCATCGAGATGCCGCAGGATATTTTCAACGAGAATGATCCCCATGTCCACCATGGTTCCGATGGCGATGGCGATGCCTGAAAGCGCGACGATATTGGCGTCCACCCCGGCGTACTTCATGAAGATGAACACGATCAGTACTGCGACCGGGAGCAGGCTCGATATCAGCAGCGACGCGCGGAGATTGATCACCATGATCAGCACGACGATGATCGTGATAAGGATTTCCAGCGATAACGCCTCTTCCAGTGTTCCGAGAGTTTCGCGAATGAGTTCCGTGCGATCGTAAAACGGGACGATACGCACCTTCGTGACGCGTCCGTCATCGAGGATTTTCTCGGGAAGGCCGGCTTCGATTTCGGCAATTTTTTCCTTGACGCGATCGATGACGGCGAGTGGATTGTCACCGTAGCGTGCGACGACGACACCGCCGACGACTTCCGCCCCGGTTTTATCCAGCGCCCCGCGCCGCGTTGCCGGACCCAGACTCACGCGAGCGACGTCTCGAATCCGCAAAGCGCTGCTTTCCCGTGTCTTGATTACGGAATTCGCGATATCATCGATGCTTTCAACATATCCGAGACCACGCACGAAATACTCCACACGGTTCACCTCGATGGTCTGCGCGCCGACATCGATGTTGCTGCGCCGAACACCGTTGACCACGTCATTGAGAGTGATGCTGTGCGCCTGCATGGCCGAGGGATCGAGATCGATATGGTATTCCTGCACGAAACCGCCGACGGAGGCCACCTCTGACACTCCATCAACGCTGGTCAGGGCATACTTCACATAATAGTCCTGGACGCTGCGCAGTTCATGCAGGTCCCAGCCCCCGAGTGGATTCCCCTGCTCGTCCCTGCCTTCGAGTGTGTACCAGAACACCTGTCCGAGAGCCGTGGCATCGGGACCGAGCTGCGGCTGCACATCGGCAGGCAGCGTGTTCGGAGGCAGCGAATTGAGTTTCTCGAGAATACGCGACCGTGACCAGTAGAACTCCACGTCGTCTTCGAAAATGACATAGATGCTGGAGAAACCGAACATCGAGTTCGACCTGATGGTCCGCACTCCCGGAAGTCCGAGCAGCGCTGTGGTCAGCGGGTAGGTGATCTGATCTTCCACATCCTGGGGTGAACGCCCCATCCATCGGGTGAAAACGATCTGCTGGTTTTCGCCGATGTCGGGAATGGCGTCCACCGGCACCGGATCGCTCGGGAGAATGTCATTCTCCCAGGCAAAGGGCGCCGTCACGACTCCCCAACCGATCAGCAGCAACAGCACGCTGAATGTGATGACCTTGTTGTCGAGAAAAAATAATATGATGCGTTGCAGCATGATTCCATATCCTATGTTTCAGGCACATAACCGGAAAACCGTCTGTTGGGACGGGATTACGCGACGGCGGGACGGATACAGCGCATCCGTTCCGGTCCTGGGGATAAGGTCGGAATCAGTTCAGGAAGGATTGGAAGAGAACCGGCAGTGTCATGCCGGTGAAATTGCCGGGCGGTGATTTCGAGCATGCCCGCACGACTGAGTGCTCGTCGGACTGGTCAGGCGTGGAGGCATCTGCATGCGCGAAGATGATATCCATGGCATCGAGCACGGACTGCTCCGCAGCCAATGAAATAACGCTCTGCGCGTCCATGACATTGCTGGAGATGCGGTCTTCGCAGGAGGGACAGGCATCCATTTCATCGCCGCAGCAGGAGCTGTGGTCAGAATCGGTCGCAATGACACTGTAGCGGGCCGCACCGTGACAGTAATGCGTATTCACAGTCACCCCGATGACACTGATCACCAGAAGAGCCGCGAGCGATATGGATAACACCTTATTCACGATACGTAACATCCTCAATTATGCAGCGAAATGCAAGAGATTCAGCTCTGCCCTGTACGACAGCACCGGTGACTCGAATGATGTCATATTAAATCCTCTTGCGCTTTTATGCATCCAACAGAACGTGCATCGGATATTTGCAATTGCTCCACGCCTAATGAGCTTCGATGCGGTTGCGTGGAACGGGAAAACATAGTACAATCATTCATCTTCAATAAAGATTTCGAGAGGAAGCTCATGGCACCCTACTATTTCGCCAAAACACTCACCGTATCGTTTGATGAAGCCATTGAACTGGTTACCGCAGCGCTGAAAGAACAGGGCTTCGGTGTGCTGACGGAGATCGACGTCCGCGAAACGCTCAAAAAGAAACTTGATGTGGACTTCCGCCCCTACCGTATACTCGGCGCCTGTAATCCCCCCTTCGCGCACCAGGCCCTGACTGCCGAGGACAAGGTCGGCACCATGCTGCCCTGCAACGTTGTCGTACAGCAGAAGGACGACGGAGTGGAAGTCGCCGCCGTCGATCCCCTTGCTTCCATGATGGGCATTCAGAACCCCGCCCTCGTCGACATTGCGAATGAAGTTCAGGCGCGGCTCAAACAGGTAATCGACAGCCTGTAATCGTCAAAACAACTGCTCCTGCGTATGCCTGAACCGCACGAGCATGGCAGACACCGCTGTGTCGGGCAATGAGGTACGTCTTGCGATGGTGGCGGCATCCAATCCACTTTCGGCGAGTCGGCGGACAACAGCCGGCATAGGTTCGCCGATCTCGACGATCCATCCATCCGGATCCTTGACACGCATAACGTGCTGCGCCCAGGGCTGTTCGCGAATCTCATGCACGAAGCGTATTTCCTCCCTGCGCAGCCTGCGGGCGAGTTGTTCGAGGTCCTCGCATTCGAAGTACAGTTCCATGCCCGGACAGCCCGGACGCTGCTCCTCCACGTACCCCGTGCCCTCTTCCAGCAGCGCCGCGAAATGTGCCGCGTCATGCAGCGCGAATCCCCCGTGGTACGACACATCCTCCCCGAAATCATGTTCCACGGTCTGCCCCAGCAGTTCCTCATAAAACCACCGCGCCCGCTCCATATCCCTCACCGTGATCAGCACAGCGCGGTAGGTGATTGTTTTCGTATTCATATGCTTATCCTCTGCTTGGAAAACTCTTTTTGCGTTCTCTACGCTCTTTTCGTTCCGGATGCGGGCCGAAACGGTGATGTCTTTCCGTTCCGGATGCGGGCCGAAACGGTGGTTCGGCCTTACCATGCAGCGACCTGCAACCCTTCGGGATATTGCGCCGCACGATCCACCGGATCGCGCGCGCTCCAGAACTCGGTGGAATCCATGCGATACTGCTTTCCGGGACTGCCGTCCGGGACTACCGCGGACCTTCGGCGTGCTGCTTACGGCTTACTGCATACTGCTTACAGCATACTGCGGCCCGGAGGGCCCACGGCCCGAAGGGCCATTCCGCTGTTCCAGCACACTGCCGTAGGTGATGGCGTGCTTGCCGAAGCGGCGGCGAATTTCGTCGAGTCCGGCATACAGTCCGTCGTACTTCTCTTCCTCCTCTTCGAAAAGGAACATCTGCCCGTAATCCTCGATGAGATTCGAGGTGCTGATGCCCAGCAGACGCACGCGCACGCGCCGGGTGTAGAGCGAACGAAAGATGCGTTCGGCCATGCGGTACAGCACGTGATCGGCGTTGGTGTAGTCGCAGTGCAGGGTCTTGGTGGCGGTGACGAAATCCGCGTAGCGCAGTTTCACGGTAATCGTGCGCGTGAGAAAGCCGCGTTCGCGCAGATCGCGCCCCACCCGCTGGGCCAGGTACTTGAACGTCGCCTCCATTTCACGTGGATCGAGCACATCCTCCATGTACGTATGCTCAGCGCCGAGCGTTTTCTGCCGGCGATACGGCAGCACGGGCGAATGGTCGATGCCGCGGGAATGCTCGTGCAGCGAACGCCCGTGCTTGCCGAACATGTTGGTAAACAATTGAATGGACAGCCGCGCGATGCTGCCGATGCGCGGCATGCCCATGGCCAGCAGGTCGCGTTCCATGACCTCGCCCACGCCGGGCAGGATGCGCACGTGATGCGGCGCCAGGAAGGGCGCTTCCCCGCCGTCGGCAACGCGCATATCGCCGTGCCGCTTGCCCACGTTCGTCGCCACCTTGGCCACGAGCTTGTTGCGCGCGATGCCGTAGGTCAGCGGCAGCTGCAGTTCGCCCATGATGCTGTGCTTGAGCCGATGGCTCCAGTTGCCCTCCTCGCCGAGAATGCGGCCGCAGCCGCTGATGTCGAGGTAGAATTCGTCGATGGACGCCTTTTCCAGCACCGGCACAGAATCCTCGAGCAGTTCGGACACGCGATCGGAGTACTCGGCGTAATGCGTGAAGTTCGGATGCAGGAACACCGCCTGGGGACAGAGTTCGTAGGCCTGCCGCAGCGGCATGGCGGAATGAATGCCGTAACGCCGCGCCTCGCGCGAACACCCGGCCACCACCCCGCGCTGGAAGGGCGTGCCCCCCACCACGACCGGTCGTCCGTTGAGCGACGGATCCATCAGCCGCTCGACGGAGACGAAAAACGTGTCCATGTCCAGATGCATGCAGCGCGTCGGAGACGCTCCCGCTTCACTCATCACCGCTTCCTTGTTCCGGGGTTAGAGTAGTTAGTCGTTTGTCTAACCCATGATACGGAAGCAGGGGGCAAATGTCAAGAGGAACACCCGCCTTCGCCCGCAGTCGAAAATATCTTTCCTGATTCGAACGTGAGGCTACGGCGTGGCAGGCCGGATGTAACAGATCAAGCGGATCTTCACGGAAGTTTTTTGAAATCC
>PKTF01000213.1 GCA_002869275.1 Ignavibacteria bacterium
AAAAGAACATCCTCGAGCGACTCTTCCAGTCCTTCGTCAAAAAATCTGTGAAGTAATTCCGTGTGCTGCATAACGTGAAACCAAAATCTCTATGTGCGTTATTCTATTAGCGAATAAGGTCTGAAATATAGGGCGACAGGATCGTACGAATCTGATCCTTCGCGCGCATGACGCGTACTTTCAATGACGAAACCGAATCACCGGTAATCTCGGAAATCTCCTTGTAGGAGAGGCCCTGGTAGAAGCGAAGCACGAAGGCTTCGCGATAGGACACATCCAGCAGGTCCAGTGCGGAACTGATCATGTTCAGCAGTTCCGTGCGTTCATACGTCGGTGCATTGCTCGCGATCTTTTCGTCCTCGAACGGCGACCAGTACACCTTGTTGCGGCGTGAATTCAGAAAGACATTTCGCGCGCTCGTCATCAGATACGCAAGGATGTTACTCACCTGCTCATTGTCTTTTTGCGTCTGCTTGTAAAAGCGTGTGAAGGTTTCCTGGAATATGTCGTTGGCGTCCTCCGGATTCCCGCTCATACGCAGACAGAACAGGTAGACTTTACGCTCGTACCGTGCGAACAGCTCACGAAAGGCTGCGTCCTTCTCCTTGCCGCTCATTTTGAACGCCGCGAAGAGCTGTTCGTCGGTATATCTGCTGAAGTTCTCAGGCATGTGTCATGACACACGTCCTTCCATCCGCCACGGGCGGATTCCTGTTACAATGATTAGACACCAAAACCGGGACAGGGTTACAGGAAATCGACGGTGCTCCAGGTCATTGTAAACCAACACCTTCGAGAAAGTTCGTCACGGAAGACGGGTCAAGCACGATGGTCAGCAGCAATCCGGAAATTGCACCGTACAGATGTACGTCGTGTCCGATGTTCCCCCAGTTTTTTTTCGCACCGACGATGCTTCCCGCGATAAACAGCACGGCAAACAGCGGCCAGGGAAGCGGAATCGGTAAAAAGAGCAGCATGACCTTGGCGGTGGGAAAATAGAGCATCCCCGAGAAAAACAGCGCGGAAACCGCCCCGGATGCCCCGAGTGCACGGTACGCTTCGTTGTTTCTGTGTCTCAGAGTGGGTGGGAATGCCGCAAGGACCATGGAAACCAGATAAATGACCAGGAAGCGGAAGGTTCCCGCGGCGGCCTCGATATACATCGCGACTGAGTACAGGGCGATGAGATTGAACAGGAGGTGCATGAAATCGGCATGGATGAAGCCATACGTGAAGATGCGCTCGTACTGGCTTCCACGGAACATCTTCCATGGATAGAGAAGCAGGCGGTCAGCAACGGTGCGGCTGCGAAACGCGAGTATGCTTACAGAAACCGTCACCACGAGGATGACCAGGGAAGCCGGCGCGTGCGCGAACATGAACTCCAACTGCGACATGGTCTCTCATCCTGTTCGGGAAATTATTGCGTATGATACTCAAGACTTTGTACCACCGCAAGTCAGCGTTGCTGCTCCGAAGGGATTCCGCCCGACAGCAACTCATGCAGAAGGCGACCGATGTCGGTATTACGATGGATGCCGCCGAAAGATGCACTTCCCGGCCCCATGGCCAGCACGGGCACCATCGCGGCGGTATGTCCGGTCGATGTCCACACTGCTTCGATGTCAGAAGCATCTTCTTCTTCACCCAGCAGCGCCAGTCCGCCGGTTTCGTGATCCGCGGTAACGACAATCGTGGTCTGGCCATCATCCTGCGCGAATGCTACTCCCTCGTTCAGAGCCGTGGAAAAATCCAGCAGTTCGGCCTGCAGTGTTTCGAAATCATTGTCATGACAGGCCCAGTCGATCTGGCTCCCTTCCACCATCAACACGAAACCATGAGGGTTCCGGGCAAGCCGCGCCAGAGCCAGAGCGGTCATACGGGCAAGGGTCAGCGAACGCGAATGCGCGGGCGGAAGTCCGTCTTCTGCGGCGAGCAACAGCAGCCGGCGATCACTCTCATTGCTCGGGAGCTGAAGTTCGCAATCCTCGGCATCGACGAGTGCGATCTCGTAGCCCGCAGCTTCCATCGTCGCACAGAGGTCGACATCCGACCTGCCGCCGCCCCGTTGCTCATCCAGGAAGTATTTCTGTCCGCCACCCATGACGATATCCGTGCCGGACCCGGCGATCTGTTCCGCGATGAGATACTGCTCTCCGCGGGATGCCACGTGCGCGACAAACGATGCCGGAGTGGCATGCGTGACCGAACTGGTTGAGACAATTCCCGTGGATTTACCCAATGCGCGTGCGCGCTCGAGAAGGTTTTCCACTGCCGCACCGTCGGGGGTCATTCCAACCATCCCTCGGTGCGTTGCCACCCCGGTACTCAACGCGGTGCCGCTCGCGGCGGATTCGGTGATCAGGGCACCCCGTGTAAGTGGAAGGGAGAAACCTCCGACAGGAAAGTTGTCGAGGACCTGCGTGGTATCGATCAACCGCAGAAGCGTCAGCTGCGACGGCCCCATGCCATCTCCGATAAAGAGGATGAGATTGCGCGGCTGCTGTCGCGGCGTTTCTGACGGTTGAGCAAGACCGATGCCGGCATAGAGCAGAAAAACAATGGTAGTGAACGCGATGCTCCCCGCTCCCCTGAGTTGCGATTGTCTCATTCCTTCAAACCCTCTGAATCATGCGAATTTCTCACGATTGCGCAGCCGAGCGACAGCTTCTCCCTGACCGCAAGCAGCCGTCCGCTGAGCAGTGTATCGAGCGCGTTGCTCAGCGACCTGTCCTCTACAAAGAACCCACTCTTGTCATCATCGATGCGGCCGTGATACTGCAGCGCCCACAGAGTGTCAAACACGAACACCTCGGGAGTGACAGTAGCCTCCATCATGTCGGCAGCAGCAGTCAGGTCATCCCGGTACACCGGGAGCGGATAGTTTTTGCGTTGAATGTATTGTGTCATGCCATCCATCGTCTCGTCGGCATTCGAGTGAATGGCTGCGAAACGCACTCCCCGGGGCTCGTAGATCTGACGCAGGGTATCCAGACGGTCGACATAGCCGTCTGAACAGGGGCAGCGATAGGAGCAGAAAATCACGACGGTGAAATATGTTCCTGCCAGCTCGTGCAGCATGACTGGACGCCGGTCCATTCCATACAGCGCGATATCGTCGACCGTGCGCTGGAACAGCGGCGAGACCAGTGCTACGGCATCATCCTGGCATACCAGCGCCTCGTCCGTAACGGGAGCGACCTCGTCACCTCCCGAAAGCAGGAACACCACGGCCAGGATCACAAGTGCGCCGACAAATACCGCGACACGCCAGAGTACGCTGCTGTTCATGCTTCCCGCCTACTCCTCACCCGGCGCCCGGGCGAATCCCAGCCGATCGATCATCTGCTCGAGCGCGGCGCGGCTGCTGCGTGTGGTGTCGGCATGGACGAACACGTTTTTGCTGTCGAGATCGGCATACACCGAATCCACCCCGTCCATTTTCATCAGAGTTTCCTCCACCGTTGCCGTGCAGCCCTCACAATGCATTCCGGGAGCGGCGAGCTGCATGTCGGCGCGGTGGTCAGGTGTCGTTTCCGAGCAGGCCGAGACAAGCAACACGGCGGCAAAAAGGGTGATGAATCGCTTCATTGACGAATCCACCCGGCCTTGTGACCTTCACGGATACCGTGCCGGTCGCAATAGCCTGCATTGACTTCGATGACGTACATGGCCGGAGCGGTTGAGGGGATGCCTTCCTCGGAATACGGGACCGTATTTCGTTGGATGGTCACGATTTCCCTGTCCGTGTTTACGAAGATGATATCGAGGGAAATCGGGGTGTTCGCCATCCAGAACGAACGGTATTCCTGCGTGGGAAAAATAAAGAGCATACCCTGGTCTTCCCGCATACGGTCCCGGCCCATCAGGCCCTGTGTCCGCGCCTGCTCTGTTTCAGCAATCTCCACCTGCACATCAGCAAGTGGATTGCCGTCAGAATCGGTAAAGCTCAGCTGCGCGTCATTTCTGAACGCCGTGGCGGATACGGGGGAGTCCTCTCCGCGCTTCTCCGCTATGGTACGGGAAACCTCAGGATCGCGGTTATCCAGGATCATGTCGGAAATAAAAAGAAATGCCACCGCGAGGACGAGGATACTTCCTCCGATGATGATGAGGGGCGACAACTTGCCCCGACGGTTTCGTTTGGATTGTGCAGTCATGGTGTAGCGTTCGTGTACATACAACGTGAGGTAAAAGATACGAAGGAAGACGGTGCAGTCCATCACCCTCTGAGATAGAACACCAATTGCGCCGTGAATATTCCCGGAGCACATGCTGCCTGCTGACAGGAGCGGTGACGCGAATGCAGAAGTGTTCGCGATACGAGCAAGCTCGGGATCCGGGAGGGACAACCATTGATAACGTACTGGAATACCGTATTTTACGGGGACACCATTCACAGGAGGCCACCGGCATTTTCTGTAACCTTTACCGGTTACGCATTGTCTTTCTTCCGTGAATTCGATACCCCTCCAGGTATGAATGATACCTGGCTACTGATGATGCAGCAGGCGAATTGGTTCTCTATGACCTTAGGCGAACGGCGGCGACGTTTTAATGAGCTCCATGCGCTATTCGATAAGCGCATACTCGCCTATTGCATTTATGTGACCGGAGATCGAGATATGGCGAATGACATTTACCAGGACGTGTTTGTGAAGGCATACCAGTCCTTACACACGATCCGCGAATCGGGTAAGGAGGCGAACTGGCTCTTCCGTATCGCGCGAAACCAGTGTCTGAACGCCATGAAATCACGTCAGCGCAGTGAACGGCGGCTTACGAACTTCGACGGACTGCAGGACCGGCTTTCTCGGGAGCATGACGGTGTCGAATATGACGAGGTCCAGCACCTGCGGGATGCATTGGACCTGCTTCCACATGAATACCGGGAAGCCCTGCTCCTCGCTGAGTTCGAGGGCTTCTCGCTGAAGGAAATCGCCGAGATGACAGGAGCGTCGCTTTCCAATGTGAAAGTGCGCATCCATCGTGCAAAACTGAAACTTCATACGATTCTCGAACCGATATTGAACGACTATGAATGAACAAATGCAGGAATTGATCACGGCGTATCTCCATCGCGGAATAACGCCGGAGCAGGAAAAAGAGCTTTTCGAAGCCTGCAAAAACGATCCGTCTGTCGCAGAGCACCTGCGGCAGCATCTGGTGCTGTCGCTGAAGCTTCGCAGGCTGCGTGACGATGTCACTGTAAGCAGTGCGCTGCATGCGTCTCTCGAACGTCGGCTGGAGACGATCGACCTTCCCGAAGAGCAAGAAGATCTGCAGCCGGTCATAATGCCAGAACGCAGCGGAGGCTTCCGCCTGGCGCATCTGTTCGGTACAGGAGTGGCTGCAGCTGCGGCCGCGGTTGTCGTCATGCTGCTGTCACGTCCGGAGCCCGGCATCGACCAGCCGACGGCAACCGCCGATGCAGGAACGCCTGCGGATACCGTGTATGTGATCGAACGCGACACGATCAGGCAGGTACAGGAGATTGAACGGCCCGTCTACATCGTCAAACGAGTGCCTGTGCAGGATGATGCCACAGACCCGGCGAGTCCTCCGGCTCAGGAGCAGCTGGCCTTACATCAGGAGGTTGAACCCACGCCCGGATCACCTGATCCTGAAACGGCACCCGAAACTGCTGACATCGAGACGGCAGTTCCTGATGCTCACGGGATTCCCCAGGAGACACAGGATACCCCGATGTTCGTTGATGCGCGGCCCGTCGCGACGCCCGCCGCGGAACAGAAAACACAAAATTATCTTGACCAGTATAATGCGATGCTTGTTTCCGTCGAGTCAGTGCAGCTGACCGCACAAGACAGAATCGCGCATTGATGCAATGAGAAAACACGTATTCACATCCCTGGCAGCGGGCATTGTGCTTCTCCTTTCCCTGACCGGACTGCAGGCTCAGGATATCGCTGCGTATGCCGTGAACACGGGCGAAGAAGATATTTTCGCACGTGAAGTCATGGCCGCACTCGGCACCTCGACCATGTCGGAAGCGCTACCCGGACTGGGCTGTACGGTCGAATACATCCGTCGCCTGGAGGGAGAGGATATCGTGTACCGACGCGGTCCCATCGATATGCACATCGCATCACGGTCCGAAGAGGATATCTCACAGCGGCACAGCGGTACGCGTCCCGCATCACCGTTCGATGCCGCGGGCGAGGTTTTGCACGGCGGGCTCCTCGTCGATCTACCGCGTCCGGGTGAATCGAGCGATCTGAACACCATCCTTCCGGAAGGCTACAGATACATGCTGCGCGTGGCACTGATCCCCCAATCGTATGACAACCAGATACTGAAGGCCACGGTGTTTCTCGAGCGCGCTGTCGTGAGTGAATCCGGCGATGAACTCGACGTCTACCGCAGCGAAGTTTTTTCGCGTCCGATTGAGCTGGTCGGAAATCTTCCGCTGAAATTTGATCTCCCGGGTTGGGACAGTTCACTCCCCGACGGGGGACAGGCTGTTCCTTCCTCGCTGCACGAAGGTGTGCTCATCACATTGGAGACACCGCATCAATACAGTCTCCCCGGCAGTTCACCTCACCCCTTTAAGAATAAGGCCCTGCTCACCTACGCGGTGCCGCGGAGCAGCGAAGTACGGCTGAGCATCCGCATCGGCAGCGAGGAGCGCATTCTCGCCGAGGGTATGCGCAACGCCGGTACGTACAGCGTAGTGTGGGACGCCGAGGATCTGCCGGACGAAGAGTATACGGCTGTTCTCACCGCCAGAGATTCTGACGGAAACACCATGTTCAGCACCGAGCGTACCGTGATCAAGCAGGCGACGGCCGAGGATTTTGATCCGGGGCGACTCACGACCTATCGCGGTTCCTACCCGCGCTTCGTAATCAGCGTAGAGAGCGGAGCCGCGTATCAGCTCCCCCGTGACAATGTAAAATCCCTGCGCAACATGTTCACCCATGTTGTCCTGCGCCTCGGCTACCGCTTTTCCGATGCCTGGGAGGCCGGTGTCATGGCCGGGCAGGACGCTTTCCACGAATACCCCGGTTCCAATGTCGACATCGCCAAAATCGGCAATTATGGCGGTGTGGTCGGATATACATACGGGTATGTGGGACCGTACCTGCGCTGGACACCGGCGATCGGACAACTGCGTCCTTTCCTTCAGGCTTCCGCAGGTTGGAGCGACACGGCGATGCTCACAGAGTTTTCAGCCGGTCTGGCGGCCAATATCATGCGTAATATCGAAGTATTCGCTGCACCGGCACTTGTCCTGCACTGGAAAACAGAGCGAAGTACGAAGATCGGTGTCCACTATGGCGCGAGGGTCCGCTTCTGATGCGATATCGTTACACCATAGCGCTGCTCCTCTCGCTTTTCGTACTGCTGCAATGTGATTTCCCTTCGGACCCGCCGTTGAAACCCGGTGGCAGTACACCGGTCACCCCGCCGGTGAAGCCGGAGATCCCCGCTGAACTTGTACCATTGCACAATGGCAACGCATGGCTCATCCGCGTCAAGCCATGGTCGCAACCCGAACGCGATCCGGTCTGGGTACCCACACGTGCCCTGTCCTTCGAGGGGAAGCGGTATTTTCATTTGTTTTACGGCATTCCCGATACCGGTCCGTCAGGTAATCTGCAGGCATTTCCTTCCATCCTGCGCAGCGACAGCAGCGGACTGCATTTTTTTATTCCACGGGATCCGGATGACACGCTGAATCTGACACGGGATCCGATCTATACATATTCGCTCCCCTATCCCGAAGCGCCGACCGGCTTTATCAGCAATCCCTATTCCTCCTATGATGTGCGGCTTACACATCTCGACACGATGTTGACCATGGAAGGCACAAGCGCGACATTCGCCTGTCGCCGGTATGAGGTCTGGCGTGCCGCCCGACTGCGCACGGTGTTCTACATCGTTCCGGGGCTCTGTTTCCTGCGTGTCGTCGATGACGATGACGGCGTGTACCAGACTCTCGGTTGGCGCATCTCGAACTAGCACTTTTCCTCCTACACGATTATCACGATATTGTATCCATGCCACAGCACCATGGTATCGGATTACTCTGCACGACACGCTCTCTCGGCGGCATCGAGCTGAACGTGCTGCGCCTGGCCGCGTGGCTTCGCGAGCGTGGGCATCGGACGCTGGTGATCGGCGTCGACGATGCACCGCTGCTCGAGCGTGCCGAAGCGGAGGGGCTCGACCGGCTGTCGCTCGGCAAACCACCTTCTCTCATCGCACCGGGAACCGCAAACAGGCTTGCCGCCGAACTGCAGCGAAAAGACATCGACACTCTCATCCTCAACGCGACACGCGACCTCAGTCTCGGCGTGCTCACCAAACGCGCGTCACGAAATACGGTCGCTCTCGTTCATACGCAGCACATGCAGTTCGGCGCCGTGAAAACCGATTTCCTGCATCGCATTCAGCATGCGCGTCTCGATGCCTGGATCTCCCCGCTGCCGTGGCTGGCCCGGCAGACCGAGGAGTGGACAACGATTCCTCACGAACGTATTCACACCATCCCTTTCGGGATCGATCTGGCACAGTTCCAGAATTTACCGTCACCGAAGGATGCCAGGCGGGCAATGGACCTGCCTCAGGAGGCATTCATCGCCGGAGTTATCGGAAGACTCGATCGGGGGAAAGGGCAGGAGTTTCTTATCCGCGCGGCGGCGTTGTTGCGCGACAGCGGTGCGCCTTTGCACGTGCTGCTCCTCGGTGCGGAAACTCTCGGTGAACAGCAGGGGTACGCGCGAGAGCTGCATGACCTGACGAAGGAACTTCGTCTAACTGAACATGTGCATTTCCGTGGTTTTCAGGAAGATGTCACGATGGGTTACGCCGCGATGGACTGCTTTGTTCTCACCTCACTTTCCGAGACGTACGGCATGGTGACCATCGAAGCCATGGCTGCTGGTCTGCCGGTGATCGGTACGGACAGCGCCGGCACCCCTGACATCATCCAGCATGAAAAAACTGGAATGCTGGTCCCTCCCTGCGACGCCGTCGCCCTGGCCGCGGTGCTGCGGGACCTGGTTCAGAACCCCGGACTGCGCAGCAGTCTCGGGTCATCCGCGCACGAAGATGCGCAGCACCGTTTTTCGCATCATACGCAGTGCGCACGAATTGAAGAATTGCTCGAACGGATTCACTCCGATTGATGTTATTATACCATGCCCGATCCACGGGCGTCCATGTACCACCTGCAGACAGGAACACCATGAATAAAATCGTTATCACGGCCTTGACGGCTTTGCTTGTTACCGCGTGCTCACCGCAGAACGAAGAAGCGGCGGAGGATGCCTCCCAGATGCAGGGCGTCGCTGCTGAAGCTTCAAAGCAGCCAAAACGTGATGTTTCCACGGCCGCCCTGGTGAAAATCGATCCGGATATCCAGGAATATGACGACAACGTCCAGACTGCCCTCTCCGCCTATGAAGCGGATGCCGGCGCTGCGACGAAGCAGGCGCTCGTCGATGCCTACATCGCGTTCGCAGACTATATGACATATCAGAGCCCGGTCTCCCCACGTGAAGGCAAATACCACCGCGCCCTCCTCGAGTACCGACACGCCCTGAATCTGGATCCGGAAAACAACAAGGCGATGGTCGAGATCGCGCAGATCGAGGATATCTATCGCAGCATGAACCGTCCGGTACCGGGCGACGAATAAACGGAAACCACATCAACCGCGAAGGCCCCTGTGTGGGGCCTTTGTTGTTTTCGTACGCTGATGCAATTGGTGTTCCCTCCAAACCAGGCTTCAGTCCTCGAGGAGGCGGCGATACACCACGGCGATTTTCTCGAGCATGGTATCCAATCGGTGCTGCTGCTCGACGACTGAGCGACCCGCACTGCCCCACCTGTTCAACGTGCCGGGATGTGCGGCAGCCTCACGCAGTGCCGCGGACCAGGCATCGGCATCCTGGGAATGTATGACGCGACCCGTGATCCTGTCCTTCACGAGTTCCTGGATGGCGGGGAGATCGTTCGATAATACCGGCATGGAATGAGCGTAGGCCTCGAGAATGACGTATGGTTGTCCCTCCAACTGCAGTGAAGGAAACAGCAGAGCATCGAAAGCACCGGTATCGTCAAATGGATCGGGATGGTAACCGTCGAAGCGGAGAATGCCATCGGATGCTTCCGCGGCCTCAATCACTGACTGTTCCAGCGGACCGCTGCCGCGAATCACAATGCTGATTCTGTCACTTTTTTTGATCTGTGCCGCCGCGTCCAGCAGCAGATGAAGTCCCTTCTGCTCGACAAGTCTCCCGACGAAAAGGAAAGAGCACATATCATGTTCCCACGTATCCGCTTCCGACGACCGCGGTGGCGGGAGCGCCATTCCATTGTGGACGACACTGAGCCTGCGCCGGCTGCTGGCGGCAGTATACTTCGCGAACATCTCCGCGAGAGCTTGGGAAACGCAGATGACTTCGCGCGGATAAAACGGAAAACGCCGCATATCGGTGAACGCGGTGTGCACGGTGTATACCGGTCGAAGCGAGGGATGCATGAGACGGAGCAGAAAGGCCACGAACATGGCGTAGCGACTGTGCGCATGGATGAGCTTCAGGTCTTCCTTTCGTACGAGATGATGGAGCCGCTGCAGACTCCGCAGCAATCCTCCGATTGATTTGCTCCTCCCGTCTGCGCGATACAGCGGTAGGTGCAGGTAGTTTCTGCCTGCGGCGATCTCGGCGGAAGGACAGGCAGCGGCGATGATGCAGCGGAAACCGCGCTCCGCGAGTCCTTCCCGAAGGTCCTTCAGGTGGCGCTCCACGCCGCCGCCCTCGAGGCGGTTGCTCAGCAGCAGAACAGGTGTACTCTGTGTAGTCATCGCAGATCGGGATCGGAAATCATCAGGTGAACATGCCTCGGTGGCAGCGTGAGGCGGAAGTCGCCATCCGTCCGGGACGCGAAAAAACGCGTGGGCCATTGCTCACACTGGTCTGGATCGCCGGGAAGTGATACCGTGCTCACAGCATCACCCTCGTTGATAAGCAGATACGCACGCGCATCCCCGAGGTGACGGGAAAGAACAAGTACATTGGCAAGCGTGTCCTCATGCAAAATATTCAGATCACCCTGGCGCAGTACGTGATATTTCTTCCTCAGCTCCTGCAGTTCCATCAGTCTGCGCGCGACGCGTCCGGTGAGGCCGAAGGCGTCGCCCGAAGGATTGGCTCCTTTCCATCCTTCAGCAAACATGCATTCGCGGTTTTCCCAGTCCGGACCTGTCCCTCCCACGAAGCCCTGTTCGGTGCCGTAATACAGTACGGGAATTCCCGGCATGGCATAAATGAAACCAAGGGCGCGTATCAACGCAGTAGTGTCGCGTTCGGCAGCGGCAAGAAAGCGTGACTTGTCATGGTTGTCCACAAAAGTCAGAAGACTGCCTCTTGCTTCCTCCGAGTACAGATCCAGGTTCTGCACGCTTTCAACCAGGCGGTGAACGGATTGCTTTCTGGCAAACACATCCCGCACCGCGGTGGCGAGACTGAAATTGAACACCGCATCGAAACCGCGATTCCCCTCGGCATCGGGCCAGGTGTAGGACGCGCATTTCTCATCTTCAGCGGCGAACACCTCACCAAAGATGAAAAAATCAGTTTTGCGCAATCGAATCGCATGCTGCCGCATCGCTTTCAGCCAGGCGTGCCAGAACGCCATATCCACGTGCTTGACCGTGTCAACGCGAAAGCCGTCGCAGCCTGTCTGCTCCATCCACCAGGACCAGATCTCGATCATGGCTGCCAGCACCCGCGGATCCTCCGTGCGAAAATCGTCGAGACCGCCCGGCAGTTCGCCGAGGATCTGATACGGATCGCTCCATTCCTTGACGAGTCCATACGGATGGTACAAGTCCAGGTCCTGCAATACCTCGGGTGTAGGCATCTGCGTGGAGTCATGCCACGCGAGGGTGTAGCCCTGGTCATTCCATTCATAACCGCCTTCGACCGTTCCGATCAGCGGGCCCGTGTGATTGCAGACGACATCGAGATAGACGCGCATTCCCATTTCATGAGCGCTCTTGATCAGGCGTCGCAGATCCTCCATGCTGCCGAGACGAGGGTCTACTTGTTTGAAATGCTGAATCCAGTACCCGTGAAACGCCCCGCCGACATTGGCCTGCACCGGAGTCAGCCATATCGCGTTCATTCCGAGCGCCTTGAGATACGGCAGACGCTGCTCGACGCCCGCCAGGTCACCGCCTTGCACGGAAAGCGCCTTCCTGTTGTCGAGCCTGCCACTTGCGTGGTTGTTTTGTGGTTCACCGTCTTCGAAACGGTCGATAAGCAGCAGGTACATACTCAATTCGTCACGATCGGGCAGCGTGGGAACCGGCTCATCGCGAAGCAGCAGACAGCTGAGTGCCGCGGATGTGACAACGGTAACTGCGAGGACGATACGGCGAAGACGGGTACCCATGGGACCTCGGAACGATGCGGGAGAGGATTTCTGGAGCGCATGTTAGTGATTTCATGATGCAATTGCCAGTCTGTCAGGACACAGACGTCAATGTGGATTTTCACGCGGGTATTTGTAATATGGCATGATTGCCATGACACGGAAACGATCCGCCATACTGACATCGCGCTCCGCCATGCTCCTCGGAGGGCTTCTGCTGCTCGCTCTCGCGACCATCGTCTTCGTATATATCGAGGTCACACAGAGCAAGGAAGAACTGCTGGACCTGGTTCGCTCTGAAGCGTCGACCGTTATCGAGACTCTGAACAGAGGCGGCGAGACCACGATCAGGGCAAACTCCGAACTGGAGACAGCGCTCATGGAGCGACTGATCGTGTCGGCAAAGCTGATTGATCACCTCGAAGAGCACACACCCGAAGCACGGCTTCGGCTCACCAGCCGGGCGGAGGAACTCAACCTGGCCCTGATTCTCCTTTTAGATGCCTCAGGTCGGATCACCGCGTCCAGTCTCCCACCCGAGACGCGGAGTCATAACGAGCAACACTCCCCGGAAATGCAAGCCCTGATCGATCCCATCCTCCGGGGCACATATACCTGGACAGCTGATGCCGGAATTCATTGCTCCTGCACGGGAGACACGCTGTTCGTCGTGGCGCATGATCGGCGGTCCGCCCCGGGCGCCGTGGTCGTTGGCCTCCTGTCGGCAGACCTGAGAGAAATCCGCAAACGGCTCGGGATCGGGAAGCTCGTCCAGGATATCGGCAGAGAAAACGGGGTCGTCTATGTCGTTCTCCAGGACGAAGACGGCATCCTGACGGCCAGCGAGCGGGTAACGCGTATGTCTTCGTTTGCCGAGGACTCACTTCTCCGTGCCGCGCTGTCGGGCGATACGGTACTCACGCGCATCGTCGAATATGAAGGCGAGATGGTATTCGAGGCGGTCAGCGGACTACGTATTCCCGACGCTCAGCCCATGCTTTCACGCATCGGCCTTTCGCTCGGGCTGGTTCAGAGCGTCCAGCAGAGATCGATGCGCCGCGTCATACTGATTGCACTGGGATTCTTCGTGACCGCTGCAATCCTGTTCATCTTTCTCCTTCTCCGTCAGCGCTATTCGCGCCTGGAGCAGGAGCATGAGCAGGTGCGTTCGTACCATGAACTTGTGCTGGACGGAATCGCCGATGCCGTCATCGCCATGAACACCGACGGCAGGATAATCCTGGTGAATCGCGCAGCGGAAGCCATCCTCGGGAGGCCCTCCGACGAGCTCAGAAACGAGCAATATGCTGAGTTGTTTACCGAAGATCCGCTGCTCCTCACGCGTACGCGTGACAGCCAGGCACCTGTTGCCTATGAGGAGACCACCATCGAGGGCAGCGGAAGCGACCGAAGGCATCTTGCCGTGAGCACTTCCTTTGTGCATACCCGCGATGGGCAGGTCAGTTCCATCGTTGCGATAGCGAGAGACATCAGCCTTCAGCGCCGTGCACAGGAACAACTCGAGCGTCAGGGGCGCCTGACCGCGATGGGCGAACTGGCGGCAGGCATCGCCCATGAAATCCGCAATCCGCTCAATGCGATCACCATTATCGCCCAGCGTTTCCAGGCCGAGTTCGAGCCGCAGGAGGACGTCGAGGAGTTCAAGCAGCTCAACCGTACCATCCGTTCCGAAGTCGAACGCGTCAACAATATCATCACCCAGTTCCTCGAGTTCGCGCGTCCGCCGCAGCTGATGCTTGAACGTGCGAATATGGCGGCACTGCTGCAGAAAAGCATCGATGTCATCCGCAGCCGAGCAAAACTCAACGACGTCACTCTGACAGTTCTGGTCGAGGAAGACCTTCCCGTCCGCGCTGACCGGGAGAAAATGCAGCAGGTATTGCTGAATTTGTTGCAGAACGCCCTCGACGCCGTCGACTCGGGCGGTGAAATAAAGTGCATTGCCTGCCGTCGCGACGACACGATCCTCATTTCCATCGCAGATAACGGCGGCGGCATTCCCGCGGATCTTCAATCAAAAATCTTCAACCTGTATTTCACGACCAAGGCCGAAGGGACCGGGCTGGGACTCAGCATCGTCCATCAGATAATCAGTGAACATCACGGCGAGATCTCCGTGACCAGCAGTGAAGGTCACGGCACGACATTTTCCATCCGTCTCCCCGTGCGATGAGCTACTTCGGCACGCTAATTGCATATACATGCGTGAAGAATAACAGCAAGAGCAGAGCATGACTGATTTTCATATACTCGTCATCGACGATGAAGCCGCACAGCGTGGTGCTATCGCGGGCTTTCTCCGGAAAAAAGGTTTTAGCGTCCACACCGCGGCAAACGGCACCGCAGGCGTGGAATTCGTAGCGGATACGCATGTCGATCTCGTACTGACAGATTTTCGCATGCCTGACATTACCGGAGAAGAGGTGCTGGTCGCTGTGCGTGAAATCAATCCCGCCATTCCCGTGATCGTCATTACTGCGTTCGGCAGCGTGGAGAGCGCCGTCGGCATCATGAAGCAGGGTGCCTTCGACTACGTGCAAAAGCCGGTGGATCTCGACGAACTTCTGCTGACCATCGAGCGCGCGCGTGAGCATTCTTTCCTTGTCTCAGAGAACAAACTTCTGCGTGAACAGCTGGCGGAGCGTTTCTCATTCAGCAATATTATTTCGCTCAGCGATGAAATGGAAAGTGTGCTCAACACCGCCGGCCGCGTCGCGGCCAGTATGGCATCAGTGCTTGTACGCGGCGAAAGCGGCACAGGAAAGGAATTGATCGCCCGCGCCATACATCAGGCAAGCGATCGCGCCGACAAGCCTTTCGTCGTCATCAACTGCGCCGCCCTTCCCGAAAGCCTCTTCGAGAGCGAACTGTTTGGCCATGAAAAAGGGGCATTTACGGGCGCTGATCGACAGCGTATCGGCAAGTTTGAGCAGGCGGATGGTGGGACGCTTTTCATCGACGAAGTAGGTGATATCCCGCTCCCCATCCAGGTCAAGCTGCTGCGAGCGCTGCAGTTCGGACAGATCGAACGTGTCGGGGGTACCGAAACACTGGACCTCAATGTGCGCATCGTCGCCGCTACGAACCGTGATCTCGAAGACATGATGCAGGATGGAAGTTTCAGGGAAGATCTGTACTACCGGCTCAACGTCGTCACGATCACCATACCGCCGCTGCGGGAGCGCAGAGCGGATGTCGCGCCGCTGGTGCAGGAATTCATCAGGAAATACGCGGAAACAAATAACAGTGCCGTACGCTCTGTTTCCGCCGAGGCCATGGATATGCTCATGCGGCACAGCTTCCCGGGCAATGTGCGCGAACTCGAAAACATCATCCAGCGTGCCGTCGTCCTCTCCCGGGGCGACACCATCACCACCAAAGACCTCCCCCCTGCCATCGGGAAGCTTCAGGCGGAAACACACACCGGCCCGCACTCCGATCTCTTATCCGTCGGCGACCTGAACGAACGTATCGAAATGCTTGAGCGTGCGCTGATCGAAAAAGCGCTCGAGGAAAGCGGTGGAAATCAGGTCAAGGCGGCGGAACTCCTCCATATCTCTGAGCGGACGTTGAGATATAAACTCTCAAAAATGAAATCATAACTCCCTGTTTTTCGACAACATCTGCAGTGCGTGCTCGACAATTTTGTCGAATTTCGCACGTGCAGCTGTTATCGCTCACCCATACAGGTCAATCACAGTGCTATTTGTCTGGCATGGATATTGCATTTATACAGGCAGTGATTATTTCAAGAGGACGACATGAACACGCAACGCATAGAAATTGTATTTCCCGAACACCTTGTTCGTCTGCTGCTGTTTTCCTTCATGGCACTGGTGTTGACAATTGTCAACACCCATGCTCAGGAGATCCCGAAGCAGGATAAGGACCGGGTAGCGCAGCAGCAGGATGACAATCGCGATGCTTCGAAGAAAGCATTTATCGATGAAGACGGCGACGGGCTTCGTGACCAGCCTTTACGCAAACGCGATCGTCGTGGTGAGGCTCTGGATGAGCGCCAGGAGCGCAGGAAACGCCGCGATCATTTCATTGACATGGACGGTGACGGCATCAACGACAATCGCTGCAACGGCATGGGCATCATGCGGGGGCAGCGCCACGGAAAGGCTCAGGTAGAAGAAAAATGACGCAGCGTATTCTTTTTCTCGCCACAACGGTCCTCCTGTTCACCGCTACCGCCCAGGCGCAATGGTTCGGCTCCCTCTCGCTGGACAACGGCTACGACGACAACATGTTTCGCAATTACAACGCGAGCGGTTCCGCATCAACTGATGTTTCGCTCATGTTCGGATACTTTCCGGATGAGCAGAACTGGGCCGTCAATTACTCCGGCTCACTGTCGGCCTTCTCGGAATATCCTGAACGATTCTACTCCGTGAATTCGCTGGGTGCTTCCTATGTCCTATCGCTCGACAAAGCCGAGCGCAATACGCTGACCTTTCTGGCCAGTGGCACTGCGCGCATCGACCGCGAAGACTATATGCTGTATGATTACTCACAGGCGATGGCCTCTGTATCACTCAAGCAATATCTGGGCGGCAGTCTGCCCCTCATGGCATCGTATCGCGCCCGCTACCGCCAGTATCCCAACTTCGGCGAACTGAGCTACCTCGAGCATTTCGCCACGCTCGGGAGTATGATCTTCTTCGAAACCCGAACGAGTATCCGTGCACAGGTGGAGCTGGGCTACAAGAACTACACGTCGAACTTCCTGATGAATGACGAACCGGCAGGCGGAAGCGGCTTCGTTGCCGATCAAACCGGACTGACTCTCGATGGCGGGGGCGACGGAAATGGAGGCGGAAACGGAAACACCGGCGGTGGGAACGGTAGTTCAGGCGGTGGGAACGGCAACACCGAAACCGGGAATGGAAACGGCTCTGGCCGTATGAACCTCGGCGGCAACGGGAACGGACAGGCGGGGATGGAATCTTCAGTCGATTATCTCATCTACGAAGAACCTTCCACGAGTCAGCTCAGCGCCTGGATCAATGTCGGACAGTCACTCGGAGAGCAGACCGGCCTGAGCGTTCGACTCCGACAGCGTTGGAACCTGACAGCACGCGGTCGTGCCTTCGTCGGTGGTGCAATAGATTTCATCGGGGAAGAGGAGCTGTTTGACGATCCTTACAGCTATGAGAGTACCGAGCTTTCGCTCATGCTCACGCAGATGCTTCCCTGGAGCATGACGCTCAAAGCTGGAGCGTTGTATTTCCTCAAGAACTATGAATATCCCGCGATCTTCGATTCGCCTGACACCGACACCCCGATGCGTGAGGACACGCGCAGCGGAGGATGGATATCGCTTTCGCGAGCTTTTGGAGGGGACTGGCTGCTCTTCTCGGGACTCCGGATCTCATTCAATTACACTTACCTGAGCAACGAGTCAAACACCGAGTACTACAACTACAACAGCCATGCGGTGGGTCTGGGACTCAGCACCGAATTCTGACAACCGCCTTACGTCAGAAACAGCAAGGGCGCCGGATGGCGCCCTTTTTGTTATTTCTGGATACGGTCGGTACACGAGTACAGCACTTTACCGTGATCATCAATCATGGAAATGTCCATGGTGGCAGGTCGTATTGTCAGCCGGAAAAAGCCGAGGCTGCTTGCGCAATACTCCGTGTTCTTGCCTGGCTTCGTTTTCCGCTTTCCTCCGCCCCCTCCGCTGATGACGTAGCGCACACCATTGATGGGCTTGATGAGCTGCAGGTCATGCTCGTGTCCATTCAAATAGGCAAGAACGCCATGTCTTTCGAGCATGGGCGCTACGTGGCGTTGCATTGTCCGGTTATTGCCGTAGTGTCCGTGCGAGTACACGGGATGATGTCCGACGACAAGGCAATGGGTTTCACGCGTCGCAGTAAGCACGGAATCAAGCCAGGCGAGGACCACCTTTCGCTGACTTTTACTTCCTACGATTTGCTGCGTATCAATTCCCACCAGGCGAACTGTCATCCCCGATGCGGGTTCCTCGACCACAGTGGTCCAGTTCTTCGCCGGCATGCGCCAGCGGGTGCGCCGGCCGTCGGCAAGGATCTTGTCGGAGTAGGCGACCTGTGCGTCGGGATTTTTACGGCAGTCATGGTTACCGAGAACGGCCCAGAATGGCACGGGCAGTTTTTCGGTTGAAAATATTTTCTCGAATTTGCTCTGCCACTGCGGATCATCGACACTGCTCACCCCGGAGGGATAGATGTTGTCGCCGGTGCTGATGACCGCGGCAACAGGTTTCCGCGCAAATTCATCAGACATGGCAGTGGCAACTCTGCGGGCACCCTTGCCGCCGGTCCCCCAGTCTCCGATAACGAAGAAGGACAAAGCATTGTCGGCCTGGGCAAAAAGCGGTGTGGCAGAAAAAAACATCAGCAGCGCCGCAGCTGTCCAGCACAAAGTTCGAATCATCTTCATTGTACAACTCTGCGATTCAACACGAAAAGTACCTCCAGCAACTTACTTTCTGCCATTGGAGAAACAAAGCCGTTTAGAGGCGGATTCAACGCAGCGCGCTTTCGATACCAGAGCGGATCATCATGACCGCAATGCCCGCCATGAACAGCGCCGCGACTTTGGCGAAGGCCTGCGAGCCCGCTTCGCCCATGATCCGGATAACCCATTTCGAATTGAGGAGGACAACAAGAACGAGCACGAAGTTCGCAACCAGGGCTCCCATGGTCATGCCGAGACCGTGTGCATCAACGAGGATAAGAATGGTCGTCAGTGCCGCCGGACCCATCATCAGGGGGATCCCGATGGGGACGATGCCGACATCGGACTTGGGTGTGCGACGCGTGCTGCCGTTGGACGCCAGGTCCTGTATTGCCAGGACAAGCAGAAGAATTCCACCGCCGATACGAAAATCACCCGCGGTGATGCCGAGGAGTTCGAAGAGCGCTGTTCCGGTGAAAAGAAAGATCACGGCGATGATAAAGGCCGTCGCCGCCGCACTGTAAATAAGTTTACGAAGTTCCTTCCCTTCGATGCCCTGTGTCAGCGCAAGAAACAGGGGCACAAGGCCGAGTGTATCCATCGCGACAAACAGGGGGATGAAGGATTGAATAAAGACATCCATGATGCTACCGTATTCAAGTATGAGTTCGACAAAACCCGGGTGCAGGAGCACCGGGATGTTCGCGGCCGCATCCGCGCAGAATTGTGCGGACTGGCCTGTTCAGTATATGGTGATCTCAGACGTTCCCTATGGCCGAGAGTATCGTTTTCATGAGATCCTTTTTTCCAATCCCCTTCAGGCTGGAAAGTAGAATCACCTTGTTCCTGTATCCCATGTCTTCAAGAGCCGCACGCAGTTTTCGCTCCTGCTTCACCCGTTCGCCTTGTTTCAGCTTGTCGATTTTTGTCAGCACAACCTGAACGGGGAATCCTTCTTCGACATACCAACGCAGAACGCGGGCATCGGATTCCTGCAGGGGGAGGCGTGAATCGATCAGCTGGATGACCATGGCGATGGGTCTGTCGCTCTCGAAATACCGCGTGATCAACTGTCCCCAGCTCCGGCGTTTCTGCTGCGACGCCTTCGCGTAGCCATAGCCCGGAAGATCGACGAAGCGATAGCTGTCGTCGATACGGAAGAAGTTGATTTCCTGGGTCTTTCCCGGAGTGGAGCTGACCCGCGCCAGCTGCTTCGAACCGACGAGCGAATTGAGCAGGGAGGATTTCCCGACATTCGACCGACCCACAAAGGCGACCTCCGGAAGCAATGGTTCCGGGAACTGCTGCTGCGAAGCAGCGCCGATTTCAAATATTGCGTGAAGATGCATGTTCAAAAAAAACGCCGTGGCCTGAACCACGGCGTTCGTTGTTCTATAACAATGGGGTCACGCTTTCGGAGCTTCCTTTTCGCCCTCAGCGGCTTCATCGCCGGCGTCCTTAGCTTCAGATGCTTCATCGGCAGGCGCGGCGGCTTCTGCCACGGCCTCAGTCGCTTCCTTCACTTCAGCAGCGGCGTCTTCTGCGACTTCGGCTGCGTCATCTGCTGCTTCGGCGGCCTCGTCAGCGACAGCGGCAGCTTCGGTTTCCGCCTTGGCTTTGCGTTCCTCAGCAGCCTTACGGCGTGCAGCAGCGGCCTTCGAGCGTGCGGCACGTTCCTTGCGCTGCTTGCTGTCCTGTGCCTCGTTGTAATCCACAAGTTCAATGATGGCCATTTCAGCAGCATCGCCCTGGCGATGGCCCAATTTCAGGACGCGTGTATATCCACCTGCGCGCTTGCCAACCTTCTCCGCGATCTCGGAGAACAGCAGCTGTACGGCATCCTTGTCCTGAATGAACTTGGCTATTTCACGACGCGCATGCACGTCTACCGGCTCGCCCGCCTGCTCGCGCAGATACGCATTGCGCGCACGCGTGATCAAGGGTTCGACGATGCGACGCGTTTCCTTGGCTTTCGCCGCGGTCGTGCGAATTTTCTTGTGCTTGATCAGCGCCGTTGAGAGCGCCGCCAGCAGCGCCTTGCGATGGCTCGCGGACCTGCTGAGTCTTCTTCCTACTTTTGCGTGTCTCATGGTATAATTCTATTCCTCAGTTTACTCGTCTTCCTGCGAAGAACCGTCAGAGAGATACTGTTCTACGTTCATTCCGAATTGCAGACCGAAATCGTCGACGATGTCGCCGAGCTCGGCGAGCGACTTGCGGCCGAAGTTACGGAACTTCAGCATCTCAGCTTCCTCGCGACGGACGAGGTCGGCAATGGTCTTGATATTTGCAGCTTTGAGGCAGTTATGCGAACGGACCGACAGCTCGAGATCATCGACCGATGTCGTCAGGATCTTGCGTATGCGTGCGGTCTCATCATCCTCGGGCGTGCTTTCCTCTTCATCCTTCTTCGAAATATCGAAGTTGATGAACATCTGCACGTGGTCGAGAAGCAGCTTTGCTGCCTGCGAAATGGCATCTTCAGGGGTCAGCGAACCATCGGTATTGATTTCGAGGGTCAGCTTGTCATAATCGGTGCTTCCGCCGACGCGAGTATTTTCGACCAGAACCTTCACGTTCTTGATCGGAGTGAAGATCGCATCGATGGAAATTGTGCCGATGGGCTGATCGGGCATCTTGTTTTCATCTGCGGGGACGTATCCGCGGCCGCGGGTGATGCGCAGTTCGATATCGAACGCGGCTTCCGGACCGAGCGTGCAGATATATTTCTCGGGATTCAGCACTTCGAATTCCGAGGAGGCTGCCTGAATATCGGCAGCCGTAAACGTGTGTTGCCCTTTCAGAGACACCGTAATGGTGCTCGCCTTGGGATTGACGGCTTTGAAACGCACTTCTTTGAGGTTGAGGATAATTTCCGACACATCCTCGACAACCCCGTGAATGGTGGAGAACTCATGCATCACCTCATCAATCTTGACCGATGTAACGGCAAGACCGGTCAGCGAGGACAGCAGAACTCGTCTGAAGGAGTTCCCAATCGTAGTTCCATAACCCTTTTCAAGCGGCTGGATGACAAACCTTCCGAAGGTATCGGTATAGGTCGCCTCATCCAGAACGATGCCGTCAGGCATTTGAATCGTTGTCGTAGTCATCTGGTAAAATGTTCTCCTGTTAAAGGGTTCTGAGTCTGGTCATGATCCAACACGTTCCAGGCATTTGGGCAGCGGCCCACGCGCGCAGTGAGCGCGGCAGGTACTGTCAGACTCGTCTGCGTTTCGGTGGACGGCAACCATTGTGCGGGATTGGCGTAACATCGCGTATGGCCATGATTTCCAGGCCGGATGTCTGCAGTGCACGAATGGCAGCTTCACGCCCCGAACCGGGGCCCTTTACGAAAACCTCAACCTTGCGCAATCCCAGGTCATACGCTTCTTTTGCAGCCGACTCGGCCGATACCTGCGCAGCATACGGGGTGTTCTTCTTTGAACCCTTAAACCCGTTCTTGCCGGCAGACGACCAGGAGATCGTGTTACCATAGACATCTGTCAGGGTAACAAGCACATTGTTGAACGTCGCCTTGATATAGGCGCGCCCCGTTGTGTCGACCTGGATTTTCTTTTTCGTTTTCTTTACAGCTTTAGCCACAGCTACTCCTGTATATGCTCTCTATTACTAACTGACTATTTCTTCGACGGGGCTTTCTTCTTGCCGGCAACGGTTTTCCTGCGGCCTTTTCGCGTACGGGCGTTTGTCTTCGTCCGCTGTCCGCGTGCGGGGAGTCCCCTTCTGTGCCGCAGCCCGCGATAGCAACCGATGTCCATCAAACGCTTGATATTCATCTGGGTTTCACTGCGAACGGCACCTTCAACTTTCATTCCCTGAATGATGGCCCGGATCGCGCTGACCTCATCGTCGCTGAGAGCCTCGATCTTCTTGTCGTGCGGAATACCTGTCTGGTCGAGAATGTCCTTGGCGGTAGAACGACCGATGCCAAAGATATACGTCAATCCAATGACGGCATGCTTCGTTCTTGGTAAATCGACTCCTGCTATACGTGCCAACTGTTACTCCTTGCAGCTCAGTGATGCGTTCATGATAATTCGACGATTAGCCTTGGCGTTGCTTGTGTTTGGGATTCGTGCAGATGACACGCACCACACCCTTTCGACGGATGATTTTGCACTTGTCACACATTTTCTTTACAGACGCACGGACTTTCATGGGTTCTCCACGATATCTATTTATTTATAGCGATAAGTAATTCGACCTTTGGTCAGATCATACGGTGAAAGCTCGACAGTGACTTTGTCACCCTGAAGGATACGGATGAAATGCATGCGCATCTTTCCGGATACATGTGCCAGCACTTCGTGTCCGTTCTCGAGGCGAACCTTGAACATTGCGTTCGGCAATGTTTCCGAGATTACACCGTCTACTGTTATGGAGCCCTGTTTAGCCATTCTCTCGTTCGAAATGATTGGTAAGCAATACTGGTCCGTCTTTCGAGATATATACCGTATGTTCGAAATGCGCTGAAGGGGACGCGTCACGCGTGAGAACCGTCCAGCCGTTTGCCGCGATACGAACCTTGAAACTGCCGTAATTCACCATGGGTTCGATCGCTATTGTCACGCCTGCTTCGAGACGGGGCCCTGTTCCCGCTCTTCCGAAATTCGGCACGGGTTGTTCCTCGTGCAGGCTCTTTCCGATTCCATGTCCGACCAGGTCGCGCACAACCGAAAAGCCGTTGTCTTCGACATGTTCCTGAATCGCGGCAGACACATCGTGCAGGTGATTCCCGGGAACCGCCTTCTCGATTCCGCGATACAGAGATTCCTTGGTCACTCGCATCAGACGGAGCTTTTCGCCGTCCACCGTACCGACGGGCAGTGTCATGGCCCCGTCGCCAAAGAATCCGTTCTTCTCCGTCCCGACATCGATCGAGACAATCTGTCCTTCCTCCAGAACCCGGTCTGTCGGAATGCCGTGCACGACTTCATCGTCGATCGAGACACACAGCGTCGCCGGGAATGGCGGGATGGACTTGCTGCCCGAGCTGTAGCCTTTGAAGGCCGGTTTGGCGCCATTTGCTCGGATGAAATCTTCCGCCATGGCGTCCAGTTCCGAAACCCTGGCTCCGGGCCTGACATGGGGCGTAAGCAGTCGGTGTACATCGGAGACAATCTGATTGCTCTCACGCATCACCGCTATGTCCTGCTCGGTCTTCTTTTGAATCATGCCCCTGCCATCAATCCTGCGGGATCAACCGCGACCAATACGGCCGCGAATCTTTCCGCTCTTCATGAATCCATCGTAGTGGCGCATAAGCAGATGCGATTCGATCTGCTGGAGCGTATCCAGTGCGACACCGACGATGATGAGCAGGCTCGTTCCGCCGAAGAACTGCGCGAAGCCGGGTGTGACATTCATTTTCATCATGAAGGTCGGCAGCACGGCCACGATCGCCAGGAATATCGATCCCGGCAGCGTGATCCTCGTCAGAATATTGTCAATGTAATCCCGCGTGTGGACGCCCGGCCGAATACCGGGAATGAAACCGCCCTGCTTCTTCATGTTATCACTGACGTCCTGCGGGTTGAAGGAAATCGCCGTGTAGAAATATGTGAAGAAGATAATCATCACGCCGTAAATAGCGGCGTAGACGAAAGAATCGTATCGGAAGTAGACCGCGAGGTTCTGCATGAACTCGTTCTCCGGGAAGAACATGGTCACGGTCTCAGGGATAAACATGATCGCCTGGGCGAAAATAATCGGCATGACGCCGGCAGTGTTCACACGCAGCGGAATGTACTGTGTCACGCCGCCGTAAACCTTGCGGCCGACGACACGTTTCGCGTACTGTACTGGTATTCTTCGAGTCCCCTGTGTCACCATCACCACCGCAGCAGTGATTAACACCATGAGGACGACCACGACGAGCTGGATAATGATATTCTCGCCACGGGTGAATTCAGCGTATGTCGACTGTGGCAGACGCGCAATGATACCGACGAGAATGATCAACGAAATACCGTTACCGATACCACGCTCGGTGATCTGTTCACCGATCCACATCATGAGCATCGTTGCGCCGGCGATAATGATCATCGTCGACAGCGCGAAAAAGACGCCCTGTACCTCCGGCGGCACAATTGGTGCGCCGTTGGGAGTGGTGAGATTCTGCAGACGGATCTGCACGCCCCAGCCCTGCAGCGCGGCGATGAAAATCGTGCCGTACCGCGTGAACTGATTAATTTTTTTCCGTCCTTCTTCACCGCCTTCCTTCTGCAGCTTCTGGAAGTACGGGATGACCGCACCGAGCAGCTGAAGGATAATGCTTGCAGTGATGTACGGCATGATACCGAGGGAAAAGATCGCCGCGTTGCTGAAGGCACCACCGACGAAAAGATCGAACATCCCAAATAAACCGCCAGCGCCGGCCTGGGATTCCAGGTAGTTGGCCAGCAATCCGGCATTCACGCCGGGAAGAGTCACATGCGCACCGAAGCGCACGATAATGAGCATGAAAAGAGTAAACAGGATCCGCTGACGCAGCTCCTGAATCTTGAACATGTTACGAAAGCTTTCGCTGAAACCAGCCATGTATCAACCTGTCTTACGCTGTAACTGTGGTAGCGGTACCGCCTGCCGCCTCAATTTTCTCTTTCGCGGTCGCACTGAAGGCATGAGCCGAGATTTCGAGCTTGCTCTTCAGATCGCCGTTGCCCAAGATCTTGATGAGCGAGCGGCGCTTGGACACGACACCGAGCTTGAAAAGGAGCTCGGGGTTGATCACACCATCGTTCACGATGCCTTTGGACACCAACTCCTCGAGACGGGAGACATTGATTCCGAGGTAATCCTTACGATTGATATTCGTGAACCCAAACTTCGGGAGACGGCGCTGCAAAGGCATCTGTCCGCCTTCGAAGCCCGGCTTGCTCTTATAACCCGCACGAGACTGGGCGCCTTTGTGTCCCTTCGTGGAAGTGCCACCACGGCCGCTTCCCTGTCCGCGACCAATGCGCTTTTTCTTTTTCCGAGATCCTTCTGCGTAACGCAGATTTCCAAGGTGATTAGTCATGATATAGTACCCGTTTCCTTTGCTTGCGTTCGCGTTACTCTGCCACTTCCTCGATTTTCACGAGGTGGTGTACCTTCCGGAGCATACCACGAATCTGGGGAGTGTCGTTCTGGTATACAACCTTGTTCGGACGGCCGAGACCCAGCGCTTCGATGGTGCGCTTCTGGTTCTCGAGACGGCCAATGATGCTGCGGACCTGTGTGATTTTTAGCTTCGCCATATCGTTATCCGTTACGGTCATTTAGTCTGGGGGACTTGTGTAAATACTTCCTGCATGGTCATGTTGCGTCGTTTAGCCATGCTTCGTGCGTCGACGAGGCTTTCCAGAGCATTCATCGTTGCCTTGACAACGTTATGCTGGTTGGAGGTCCCGAGCGATTTGGTGAGGATATCCTGCATGCCGGCGGACTCGAGGACCGCGCGGACACCGCCACCGGCGATCAGACCCGTACCCGGCGATGCGGGTTTCAGGATGACGCGACCGGCGCCGTAGCGTCCGATGATAACATGCGGGATGGTCCCGTTAATGATGGGGATCCGAAGAACACGCTTGCGCGCATCTTCAACACCCTTGGAAATGGCGTCGGTTACTTCATTAGCCTTACCCAGTCCAATTCCGACATGTCCATTTCCGTCGCCAACGACTACGATGGCGTTGAAACTGAACCGGCGACCGCCCTTCACGACTTTCGCGACGCGCTTAATCTGAACCAGACGTTCTTTCAGTTCGAGTTCGCTTGCTTTAACGACTGTAGCCAAGAATCACTCCTTCAACTATCGTGCTGTTTAGAATTTGAGTCCGCCTTCACGCGCGCCGTCTGCAACAGCTTTTACGCGTCCATGATAGAGATAGCCGTTCCGATCAAAGACCACCGTCGAGATGTTCTTTTCCTGGGCGACCTTGGCGATTTCCTTACCGATGATCAGTGCCTGTGCAACCTTGTTCTCGGCGCCCTTGATGGCATCGAGCAGAGCCTTGCTTTTCGAGGACACTGTCGCGATGGACACGCCTGTGGAGTCATCGATCAACTGGGCGTACATGTGGTTGAGGCTGCGGTACACCGAAAGCCGCGGTTTTTCCGTCGTTCCCAAGATTTTCTTGCGGATACGGATCTTGCGCTTATCGCGAATCGTGTACTCTTTTACTTTCCTAATGGACATGGTCTCGTGTCTCCAGATAACAACGTCAATTCAAATTACGCTTTCGCAGTCTTACCGGCCTTGCGACGGACGTATTCGCCGGCATACCGGATACCTTTTCCTTTGTACGGCTCGGGGGGCCGCACTTCTCGGATCTTCGCAGCGACCTGTCCGACCAACTGCTTATCGATGCCACTCACGCTCAATGCCGTCGCCGTGGCCACCTCGAAGGTGATACCGTCGGGCGGAATAAACGCGACCTGGTGCGAATAGCCGATATTGAGAATCAGGTTTTTGCCAGACAGATCCACCTTGTATCCGACGCCGATGAGCTCGAGGCTTTTCTTGAAACCATCGGTCACACCAGTGACCATGTTCTGAATGTTTGCCCGGGTCGTGCCGTGCAATGCGCGATGCGACTTGATGTCGCTCGGACGCGTTACGGTGACCTTGCCATCTTCGACCGAGACGGTAACGTCCTGATGAATCGGACGCGTGAGCTCGCCTTTCGGTCCTTTGACCGTCAGCATGCCGTCCTTGAGGGTGACATTAACACCCGAAGGGATCTCGATGGGGTTTTTACCAACTCTAGACACGTGATAACTCCTTGTATCTCTAAATCGTTACCAGATTCTGCACAGCACTTCACCGCCCACATTCTCCTGACGTGCCTGCGCATCGGTCAGAAGGCCTTTCGGCGTGGAGACGATGGTGATACCGAGACCGTTCAGCGTGCGGGGGAGGTCGTCGGCTCCCTTGTACAGGCGCAGACCTGGAGTGCTGATGCGCTCGAGCCCCTTGATCACGGATTCACCTTCAAGGTAACGCAGGTAGATGCGAATCGTCCCCTGCGGGGGATCCTTGAGTACTGAATAGCCGTTGATGAAATTCTGCTTGTACAGAATCTCGGTCAGCCCCGCTTTCATGTTCGAAGCCGGGATATCGACGTGCTTGTGGTTAGCGCGCCCTGCGTTACGAATGCGCGTTAAAAAATCTGCAATGGGATCTGTCATGATGATCTCTATTCGATGATTTCGTCTTGAATTCTCTTACCAGCTTGCCTTGCGCACACCCGGGATCTTGCCCTCGAGTGCGAGTTCGCGGAAGCAAAGGCGGCAAATGCCAAACTTGCGATAGTAGGCACGGGGACGTCCACACCGCTGGCAGCGGTTGTATTCGCGAACGCCGAATTTCTGTTTCCTGTTGGCCTTGACAATCAGAGCTTTACGAGCCACGGTACTATCCTTTTTCTAACGTGAACGATTACGCCTGTGCGACTTCTTTCTTGCGGAACGGAAGACCAAAGTGCTCGAGCAGCGCCTTGGCTTCTTCGTCTGTCTTGGCAGACGTAACGATAGTGACGTCCATACCGAAGATGCGTGCGATCTTGTCGACATCGATCTCCGGGAAAATGATCTGTTCCTTCACACCGATGCTGTAGTTGCCGCGTCCGTCGAATGACTTGTCGGACACGCCGCGGAAATCGCGGATCCGGGGAATGGCGGTACTGATGAAGCGATCCAGAAACTCATACATGCGGGCGCGACGCATCGTCACGCGCAGACCGATCTGCATCCCGTCACGGAGCTTGAAATTCGAGATGCTTTTCTTTGCCTTGGTCACGACAACTTTCTGGCCGACGATGGTCTCCATGTCGCGGGCTGCCTGCTCGAGGATCTTCGAATCCTGGATGGCGTCACCGAGACCCATGTTGACACTGACCTTCTGAATCTTCGGCACTTCCATGACGCTCTTGTATGAGAACTGCTTCATCATCGCGGGGACGATGGTCTCACGGTAGCGATCAAAGAGGCGCAGCTGTTCGATGGGATCGTCGCCGAATTCCGGTGTCTTCGCCGCGGATTTTGCCGCAGCACCTTTTTTGTTTTTCTTCGATGCCATGATTTCTTGCTATATCTGATCGTGTATGATTATTCGATGGTTTCGCCGGTGGCGACGCTGCGACGCACAAAGCGCGTCTTGCCCGTGTTCTCATCGATGATGGCTGCCTTTCCGATGCGGGTGGGCTCACCCGACTTCGAATCGATCAGCATCACGTTAGAAATATGAATCGGGGCTTCCTGACGCATGATGCCACCCTGCGGGTTGGTCTGCGTCGGCTTGCGATGACGGCTCACGAGGTTGACACCCTCGATAATAAGGCGCTGCTTTTCAGGATACACCCGAAGCACCTTTCCGGACTTCCCCTTGGAGTTCCCGGCGATCACCATCACCATATCGTTTTTCTTGATCTTCATGTGAATCTGCGCTTAACGTTGTAAAATCACTTACAGTACTTCGGGAGCGAGAGAGACGATTTTCATGAACGATTTGTCGCGCAGCTCGCGCGCAACCGGTCCAAAAATACGCGTCCCGCGTGGTTCCATGTTCTGGTTGATCAGCACCGCGGCGTTTTCGTCGAAGCGGATGTACGTCCCGTCGGGACGGCGATACTCTTTCTTCGTGCGCACGATGACGGCGCGTGAAATTTCGCCTTTCTTGACGCCGCCTCCAGGGATGGCCGACTTGACCGTGACGACTACGATGTCGCCGACGGAGGCGTACCGCCTGCCGGAACCGCCCAGAACGCGGATACAGCGGATTTTTTTTGCGCCGGAATTATCGGCGGCGACGAGATTGGTTTCTTCCTGAATCATCGGTATTACCTACAAGTTTAGCTTTAGCGTGCACGTTCAACGATTTCGACAAGGCGCCAGCGTTTCCGCTTGCTGAGCGGACGCGTTTCCATGATCAGGACCTTGTCTCCCAGATCTGCGGTCGAATGTTCGTCATGCACCAGGTACTTCTTCGAAACCTTGAAGTACTTCTTGTATAATGGGTGCGGAACCTGACGCTCGATCTGCACCGTGACCGTCTTGTTCATCTTGCTGGAAACGACGATCCCGATTCGGGTCTTGCGGGAATTGCGCGTGGTGGTCTGTGATTCCTGTGCAGTAGCCATGATTATTTCTCTTCTCCGCTAAGTTCGCGTTCTTTCAGTAGTGTGTTCATCCGCGCAATATCCCGTCGCAGTTTCTGAATCTGCGATGTATCTGCAAGCTGTGAACTCGCAAGCTGAAAGTGCAGCGTAGAAAGATTTTCCTGGTCTTCCACCAAACGGTCGCGGATTTCCTTGGTGGTCATTTGACGTAATTCCATTGCCTTCATGTATGCGATCTCCAGCACTTATTCGCCCGAGTAATCGGGACGCGTGACAACTTTAACCTTAATCGGGAGCTTGTAGGATGCCAGCTTCAGTGCCTCATGCGCGAGTTCACTGCTCACACCACCAATTTCGAACATGATGCGACCCGGCTTGACGACAGAAACCCAGAACTCGGGCGCGCCTTTTCCCTTACCCATACGGGTCTCGAGCGGCTTCTTCGAAACGGGCTTGTCGGGGAAAATGCGGATCCAGACTTTACCATCGCGCTTCATGCGGCGCGTCAGAGCGACACGAGCTGCCTCGATCTGACGAGAGGTGATCCAGCCCGGCTCGAGCGCCTTGAGGCCGAAGCTCCCGAACGCGATCGTCGAGCCGCGCTGCGCCTTGCCCCGCATGCGGCCGCGCTGCTGTTTTCTGAATTTAACTCGTTTGGGCATTAACATCGTCTAATCCTTCTTCAATTCGATTCGTAATAACTCGGTTTACATCCGGGCTGCAGGACTGGCCTTCGTCCCGAGCACTTCGCCCTTGCAAATCCACACTTTGACGCCAATCGTACCATAAATGGTCTTGGCTGTGGTATGGGCGTAATCAATGTTCGAGCGCAGGGTGTGCAGGGGGATACTGCCATCCTTGTACTGCTCGGTGCGCGACATTTCAGCGCCACCCAAACGGCCGGCGCACATGATGCGGACGCCGTCGGCTCCCATGCGCATGGCCGCGGTAATCGCTGACTTCATGGCGCGACGGAAGGAAACGCGGCCTTCGAGCTGGCTGGAAATATTTTCCGCCACGAGATAGGCATCAAGCTCGGGACGCTTGATCTCGGAAATGAGAATCTTGACGTCTTTGTTCGTCACTTTCTTGAGCTCTTCCTCAAGCTGTGCGATTTCCTTTCCACTCTTACCGATCACAACGCCCGGACGGGACGTATGAATGGCAAGCACAACGCGCTTGGGGGTACGCTCAATCACGATCCGTGAAATACCGGCCTTGCGAAGGCGGTTGCGGATGTAATTGCGGATCATCAGATCCTCTTCGAGCTTCGTCGCGAAATTTCGCTCGTCGTACCAGTTGGCATCCCATTCGCGGGTGATGCCGAGGCGGATTCCAATCGGATTAGTCTTCTGGCCCAAAATGCTTCTCCTGCTTGCCTACTCTTGTTCGGAAACTACGATGGTGAGATGGTTCGACCGCTTGCGAACGCGGTATGCGCGGCCCTGCGGGGCCGGTAGAATGCGTTTCATCATCGGACCACCGTCGACGGTGATCGTCTTGACGATTACACTCTCAGGATCGATTCTGCCGCCGTCCTTGGCGTTGATGAGGTTCGATACCGCCGAGCGCAGCGTGGTCTCGCAGACCTTCGATGCATGCTTCGGCGAGTAATGCAGAATATCCAGTGCTTCCTCGACTGATTTGCCTCGGATCAGGTCCGCCACCAGTCTCATCTTCCGTGGGGATCCCGGGATATGTCGCTTGATTGCGCGTGCTTCCAGATTCATTGTATTCCTACGCTATAGCTTATCGAGAAGATTTTTCTGCTTTGCCACCGGGATGGCTGCGGAAGATCCGCGTCGGAGAAAACTCTCCGAGCTTGTGACCGATCATGTTCTCCTGTACATACACAGGGATGAACTTGTTGCCGTTGTGTACGGCAAACGTGTGACCGATAAAATCAGGCGGAATAGTGCAGCGGCGCGCCCACGTCTTGATCACACGCTTCTGATTCGTCTTGTTCAGAGCTTCAACCTTATCGGCCAGCTTCTCGTCGATGTACGGTCCTTTTTTCAGCGAACGTGCCATTACTTCTTCTTCCGCGACTTGATGATATACTTGTTGGAAAGGTTCTTTTTCTTCCGCGTCTTCAGTCCCTTGGCGTACTTGCCCCAGGGCGAGACAGGATGCTGTCGGCCACCACCAGACTTGGACTTGCCTTCGCCACCACCGTTGGGATGGTCGACGGGGTTCATGCACATACCGCGTACATGCGGACGTTTGCCTTTCCAGCGCGAACGACCGGCCTTGCCCCAGCTGATATTTTCATGTGTCTTGTTGCCGACCTCGCCAAGCGTGGCATAGCATTCCAGACGCACAAGACGCACTTCGCCGGAGGGCAGTTTGACCTGCGCGTACTTTCCTTCCTTGGCTACGAGCTGCGCGGCGTTGCCGGCACTGCGTGCGATCTGTCCACCCTTGCCGGGCTTCATCTCAATGTTGTGGATGAAGGTACCGATAGGAATACTCTGCAGCGGCAGTGCGTTACCGTCCTTGATTTCGGCGTCTGGACCATTCATGATCTTATCACCGACCTTCATGCCATCCGGAGCGAGGATGTAACGCTTCTCGCCATCGGCATAGACGATCAAGGCGATATATGCGGTGCGGTTCGGATCATATTCAATGGTATCCACACGACCGGGAACGCCGATTTTATTGCGCTTGAAATCAATGATTCTGTAGCGCCGCTTGTGTCCGCCTCCACGGTGACGCGTCGTGATGCGCCCGTGATTATTGCGGCCGCCGCTTTTCTTCAGCGGTCCCATCAGCGACTTCTCCGGCGTCGTACAGGTTACTTCCTCGAACGTTGCGATCGAGTAGTACCGCGTTGCGGGGGTCATCGGACGTAATTTTCTAACAGCCACTGCTCGTTCCTTGTATAATAGTTATCGTTGACTCGTTTAGGCTTCCAGCAGCTCGATGGTCTGACCCTCTTTGAGGGTGACAATCGCCTTTTTCCAGCTCGGACGGGAGCCCTCAAGGCGCCCACGGCGGGTGAACTGCGACTTCCGCTTTCCTTTGTAGCGGATCGTCCGGATGCTCTCGACGTCGACGGAGAACCGCTTTTCGATCGCCTGCGAGATCTCGATCTTGTTGGCGTTGATATCTACGGCAAAAGCGAACTGATTCCGCTCAGCGAGCGTCGTCATCTTTTCCGTCAAAATCGGCCGTTTGATAATGGTTTTCATTTCCAGTCCGCTGAATTAGATTTTGGTAAACGTCTCTTCAATCACCGGAAGCGCGCTCTTCTGAATGAGGAGCATCTGGTTGTTCAGGACGTCATACGTCGACGCCTTCGAGGCTTCACGGATTTCCAACGTCGGGATATTGCGGCCGGCAAGCCACAGGTCCTGATCGTACTGGGGCACGATGAGCAGCGTCTTGGTGCTCTGCAGCGAGAGGGCAGCCAGAATGGCAAACATCTCGCGGGTCTTCGGCTCGTTGACCTTGAAGTCTTCGACGATCATGATCTGTTCGTCCTGCGCCTTCATGGCGTAGGCGGACTTACGAGCGAGCTGACGCATTTTCACCGGCAGCTTCCGCGCGTAGTTGCGCGGACGCGGACCAAAAATGGTACCGCCGCCAACCCACAGCGGAGAACGTGTCGTACCGGCACGCGCGGTGCCACGACCCTTCTGACGCCAGGGCTTCCTGCCGCCACCGCGTACTTCCGCACGCTCTTTGGCTTTCGCGGTACCCTGCCGCTTGTTCCCGAGATGGACACGCACTGCATGATAGACCATGTGCGCATTGGGCTCGATTCCAAACACGGAGTCGTTCAGTGCGACCTCGTCACTCTTCGAACCTGATGTGGTATATGCTTGAACGTTCATAATGGCAGCGATTACTTAGCTTGTTTGTGAATCTCGAGAAAGCCCTTGCGATTACCCGGAACCGCACCCTTCACGATGAGGATATTCGATTCGGGGATCACACGGAGGACCGTCAGGTTCTTATAGGTCACACGGTTGCCGCCGGTACGGCCAGCCATACGCATTCCACGAAAGACGCGGGACGGGTATGAGCTCTGCCCGATGGAACCGGGGGCGCGAAGGCGATTGTGCTGACCATGGGTCGCACCGCCTACACCGCCGAATCCGTGGCGCTTCATGACACCCTGGAAACCTTTTCCCTTCGAGGTGCCGGCAACAGAAACCATTTCGCCCACCTCAAACATCTCCACCGTCACTTCGTCACCTGAATTCATGTCTTCCGTTGCGAAGCCCTTGAATTCACGAACGATCTGTACGGGATCGGCATTGTAGGTGCTGAACTGCCCCATGTCGGGCTTGTTCACATTCTTTTCGGACTTTGTGCCGAACCCCAGCTGCACAGCTTCGTAACCGTCACGCTCCTGCGTGCGCTTCTGAAGGATGGTGCACGGGCCAGCCTCGATTACGGTGCAGGGAATCAGTTTCCCGTCCGCATCGAAGATGCTCGTCATTCCGATTTTTTTTCCTAGTATTCCAGGCATAGTGTCAAACCAGCTTGCTTAATGTCTTATACTTTGATTTCCACATCGACACCGGCCGGAAGCTCCAGCTTCATCAGCGAGTCCACAGTGCGCTGCGTGGAGTTGAAAATATCAATCAAACGCTTGTGCGAACGGGTTTCAAACTGCTCGCGCGACTTCTTGTCAACATGCGGCGACCGCAACACGGTGTATACAGATCGCTTGGTCGGCAGGGGAATCGGTCCCGACACCACGGCACCCGTGGACTTGACGGTCTTGATGATTTTTTCCGCCGACTTGTCGATCAGGTTGTGATCGTATGATTTCAGTTTGATGCGAATCTTCTGCTGCGCCACAGTCTATCCTACCTTTGATGTGAGGTGAAAAAAACAGTGGGTGGCTTTTCCACCCACTGTTCTGATCACGGTCTATTATTCGATAATCTTGGCAACAACGCCTGCACCGACCGTACGGCCACCTTCGCGGACTGCGAAACGGAGACCTTCTTCCATCGCGATCTCGGAGATCAACTCGATGTACATTCCATCGACATTGTCACCAGGCATGACCATCTCAGTGCCCTCGGGCAGCTGGACGATGCCGGTCACATCCGTCGTGCGGAAATAGAACTGCGGACGATAGTTGTTAAAGAACGGCGTGTGACGGCCACCCTCTTCCTTTTTCAGGACGTAGACCTGAGCCGAGAATTTTGTATGCGGGGTGATGCTGCCAGGCTTGGCAACGACCATACCGCGCTCGAGATCTTCCTTTCCGACGCCGCGGAAAAGCAGACCGACGTTGTCACCGGCCATACCGGCATCAAGCTCCTTGCGGAACATTTCGACGCCCGTGACGACCGTCTTCTGATGTGCGCCAAGACCGATGATTTCCACTTCCTCGCCAACCTTGACCTGACCGCGCTCGATACGACCCGTACCAACGGTACCGCGGCCGGTGATCGAGAACACATCCTCGACGGACATGAGGAACGGCTTGTCAATTTCACGCTCGGGGATGGGAATGTACGAGTCACAGGCTTCCATCAGCTCCCAGACACAGTTGAGACGCGGATCTTCCATGGTGGCATCCGGGTTTGTGCCGGCCTCAAGGGCCTGCAGGGCGCTTCCGCGCACGATGGGAATATCGTCGCCGGGGAATTCGTACGAGCTCAGCAGCTCACGAAGTTCCATCTCGACGAGCTCGAGCAGCTCTTCATCATCGACCATGTCGACCTTGTTCATGAACACCACGATACGCGGCACGTTCACCTGGCGGGCGAGAAGGATATGCTCGCGCGTCTGGGGCATGGGACCGTCAGAAGCGGCCACGACAAGGATAGCGCCATCCATCTGGGCAGCACCGGTGATCATGTTCTTGACATAGTAAGCGTGACCCGGACAGTCTACGTGTGCGTAGTGGCGTGCTTCTGTCTGGTACTCGACGTGTGCAGTCGCGATCGTGATACCGCGCTCGCGCTCTTCCGGAGCGTTATCGATGGAATCAAAGGTACGGACTTCGGAAAGACCCTTGCGTCCGAGCGCCATTGTGATGGCAGCGGTCAGCGTGGTCTTGCCGTGGTCGACGTGACCGATAGTTCCGATGTTCACGTGCGGCTTTGAACGATCAAATTTTTCCTTAGCCATGGTACTGTTGCTCCTGTGACTTGTATGAGTGACGTTGAAAATCTATGTGTTACTTGGTCTTGCCCTGAAACTTCTCGACGATCTTGTCGGCGATACTCGCAGGCACTTCTTCGTAATGATCGAAGTGCATCGTATAGATCGCTCGACCCTGAGAGAGCGAACGCAGCGTTGTGGCGTAACCAAACATTTCGGAAAGAGGAACGATGGAGCGCACGACCTGCGCGTCGCTGCGAGTCCCCATGCCCTCGATACGGCCACGGCGCGAGTTCAGATCTCCGACTACGCTACCCATGTATTCTTCCGGCGTCACGACTTCAACCATGAATACCGGTTCCAGCAATGCAGGATCACCCTTTTTCACTGCTTCCTTGAACGCCATGGAACCGGCGACCTTGAAAGCCATTTCAGAGGAGTCCACTTCGTGATACGATCCGTCGTAGAGACGGACTTTGACGTCTTCCATCGGGTACCCGGCAAGGAAACCGTTGCGCATCGCTTCCTTGATACCCTGGGAAACGGCGGGAATGTATTCCTTGGGAATCGAGCCGCCCACGATGGCGTCTTCGAATTCGTATCCCTTGCCCTTTTCATTGGGCGTAACTTCGATAACGACGTGGCCGTACTGACCGCGCCCACCCGACTGACGGGCAAATTTCGTGTCAGAGACGGCACCCTTCCGGATCGTCTCCTTGTACGCGACCTGCGGCTTGCCAATGTTGGCTTCGACGTTGAATTCACGCTTCATGCGGTCGATCAGAATCTCGAGATGCAGCTCACCCATACCGCTGATGATGGTCTGTCCGGTTTCCTCGTCCGTGTGAACGCGGAAGGTCGGATCCTCGTCAGCCAGCTTCTGAATGGCTTCGCTCAGGCTCTCCTGGTCGGCCTTCGTCTTCGGCTCGATCGCGACGTCGATCACCGGCTCGGGGAATTCCATCTTCTCAAGCACGATGGGATCGGCCTGGTCACAAATGGTGTCGCCCGTCTTGGTGAATTTCAGTCCGATTGCGGCGCAGATATCACCTGTATATGCCGTCTCGACATCCTCACGGTGATTGGCATGCATGCGCAGGATGCGCCCGAGGCGCTCCTTCTTACCGCTGATCGGATTGTAAATATACGACCCGGCCTTGACGGCGCCGGAATACACCCGGAAGAAAATGACCTTCCCAACATACGGATCGGTCGCGACCTTGAATGCCAGGGCGGCAAACTTCGCGTCGTCGGTCGGCTCGCGTTCGACGTGGTCCGACAGGTTGACGTGATGACCGACCGTGGCACCAACATCACTCGGGGACGGAAGCAGATCCACTACGGCATCGAGGAGACGCTGTACGCCTTTATTCTTGAATGACGAACCGCAGAGCACGGGAATAATTTTCATCTCGAGCGTTGCGCGACGCAGGACGTTGAGCACTTCGTCGGCATGAATTTCTTCGCCTTCGAGATACTTCTCGAGCAGGGTGTCGTCGACTTCTGCAACCGCTTCGAGCATCTTCGCACGATACTCATGCGTGGTTTCCCTGAGGTCGGCAGGAATTTCAATTTCTTCCCAGGTCCCGCCGAGCGTGTCGTCGTGATAAATACGCGCGGTGTCTGTGATCAGATCAATAATGCCGACAAAGGTCTCACCCTTGCCAATCGGCAGAACGATGGGAATCGCGTTCGCGCCAAGGCGCGAGCGCATCATGTCGACAGCGTTGTAGAAGTCCGCACCGACACGATCCATCTTATTCACAAATGCGATACGCGGGACGCGGTACTTGTCCGCCTGACGCCAGACCGTTTCGGACTGCGGCTCCACACCGCCAACGGCACAGAACAACGCGACAGCCCCGTCGAGAACACGCAGTGCGCGCTCAACCTCAACGGTGAAATCAACGTGTCCCGGCGTATCAATGATGTTGATACGGTTGTTACGCCAGAAACAGGTTGTCGCCGCGCTGGTGATCGTGATGCCGCGCTCTTTTTCCTGCTCCATCCAGTCCATGGTCGCTGCGCCGTCATGCACCTCGCCCATGCGGTGCAGCACGCCCGTGTAATACAGGATGCGCTCCGTGGTCGTGGTCTTGCCGGCATCGATATGCGCCATGATACCGATGTTGCGTGTGTTCTCTATGGGGTATTCCCGCTTAGCCATTTCTTGTGCTCTTTTTCACTCTATCGTGTACGCTTACCACTTGAAGTGGGCAAACGCCTTATTGGATTCTGCCATGCGATGCACATCATCTTTCTTCTTGATGGCGCCGCCTTCGTTGTTCGATGCCGCGATCAGCTCGGTAGCGAGCTTGCGGGCCATCGTCTTGTCGCCGCGTGAGCGGGCGGAGTTCAACAGCCAGCGAATGGAAAGTGCGGTCCGGCGTTCCGGTCGCACCTCGCTCGGCACCTGGTAGGTCGCACCACCGACACGGCGGGCTCGTACCTCGATCACCGGCTGCGCATTGAAAAGCGCCTTGCGGAAAACTTCATAACCGTTCTGACCGGTGCGCTTCTCGATTTCATCCATTGCACTGTACAGGATGTTCTGCGCCGTGGTCTTCTTGCCATGCAGCATGATCGAATTGATAAACCGCGAAACCAGAATGTCGTTAAACTTCGGGTCCGGGCTCAGGGGTCTGCGTTCTGCGCGTCTTTTTCTCATGTCTACTTACTACAGGTTCTGATGGCAGATTAGGATTTCGGGCGCTTGGCACCGTATTTGGATCGACTCTGACGACGCGCTTCCACCCCCTGGGTGTCAAGCGTGCCGCGGATGATGTGATAGCGCACGCCCGGAAGATCCTTCACGCGACCTCCGCGGATCAGCACGATCGAATGCTCCTGCAGATTGTGACCTTCGCCCGGAATGTACGCGGTGACTTCCTGGCCATTGGACAAACGGATACGTGCGACCTTGCGCAGCGCGGAGTTCGGCTTCTTCGGCGTGGTCGTATACACGCGCGTGCAGACACCGCGTTTCTGCGGACAGGAATCGAGGGCAGGGGCTTTTTTCTTGGCCTTGACCACTTTCCTTCCTTTGCGTACGAGCTGGCTAATCGTTGGCACTGATTCGATCCTTAACTGAGATACGTAAAAATCCCTTGCAAGATCATAAGAACTCACAAGAGCTAATAAATTTAGCTAGAATTCCATTCTTTGTCAAGTACAGATCGGCGAATTATTGCATTTTTCTTCTTCCGCAGAGCAATTTCTCTGCGGAAGAAGAGAAAACGCACATCTGAAGCCGAAATTTATTGCGCTGCAGGGACCAACTCTTCAGCTGGGACGGCCTCTTCGGCCTCATCCTGCATTGATGTGACAATAATATTTCTGAACTTCTTGAGGCCCGTACCGGCAGGAATCAGGTGACCAATGATCACGTTTTCCTTGAGTCCGAGCAGATCGTCGACCTTGCCGGCGATCGCCGCTTCCGTGAGGACCTTCGTGGTCTCCTGGAACGACGCCGCTGAAATAAAGCTCTCGGTCGTCAGTGAGGCCTGGGTAATACCCAGAAGAATGGGCTCGTAGTTGGCCGGCTCGGATTCGCGGAATTCAGGCGACTCCTTGCTTTTCTTCTTGAGCTCAAATCCGACTTCTCGGACCTTTTTCTTCGAAACCTGCTGACCTTTCTTGAACTTCGAGTCCTTCTTATCGAAGATGACCACCTTGTCTTCGAGTTGGGAGTTCTCCTCGATTACGCGTGGACGCTCAACGACATCGCCTTCGAGAAACTGCGTGTCGCCCGGTGAGACGATACGCACCTTCTGCAGCATCTGACGCACAATGATCTCAATGTGTTTGTCATTGATGCGTACACCCTGCATACGGTACACTTCCTGGATTTCGTTTACCAGGTACTCCTGCACCGCGCCTGCGCCCTTGATACTCAGGATGTCATGTGGGTTGATGGATCCATCCGTCAGGCGCTCACCGGCCTTGACAACGTCATTTACCTGCACGAGCACATGACGCCCGATCGGCGCCAGGTACGTGCGGATATCGCTGCCGTCATGACTGGTGACGATGATCTCGCGGGAGCCGCGCTTCTGCGCACCAAAGGTGACCGTACCATCAATCTCCGAGACGATGGAGGGGTTCTGCGAGCTGCGTGCTTCAAAGAGCTCCGTCACACGCGGCAGACCGCCGGTGATATCACGGGTCTTTCCGATTTCACGCGGAATCTTCACGAGCACGGTACCGGCGATGATCGCCTGTCCGTCGTCCACCGTCAGGTTTGCGCGTACCGGCGTGTTATACTCGGCCAGCACGTCACCCTTGTCATTGACAACCTGAATACGCGGGTTCAGCGTCTTGTCCTTCGACTCGGAAACGACCTTCTGGATATGGCCCGTCTGATCGTCAGGCTCTTCACGGAACGTCCGTCCCTCATAGAGATCAGCATAGCGCACGCGACCGGTATGCGCCGCGAGAATGGTTGCATTGTACGGATCCCATTCGTAGAGCACCTCACCGCGCGCAACCTGCTGCTTCTCTTCCACGAGCAGTGTCGAGCCGTACGGGATGTCATACTTCGACAGCACACGGTTGTCGTCGTCGAGGATGTTGATGATACCGTTGCGGTTGACGACGAAAATCTTGTCCTCGAGATCATCGGTGTATACCACCGTCTTGAGGCCTTCGAATTGCACGCGGCCATCGAAACGTGTCGAGATCTGCGACTGCGCGGCGATACGGCTTGCCGTTCCACCGACGTGGAACGTACGCAGCGTCAGCTGCGTGCCCGGCTCACCAATGGACTGCGCCGCGATGATACCGACAGCTTCACCGACATCCACAAGGCGACCCGTTGTCAGGTTGCGGCCGTAACAGCGCGTACAGGCGCCGTGACGCGCTTCACAGGTCAGCACCGAGCGGATGACGACGGATTCGAGAGACGTTTGCGCGACGGCCTCCGCCTTCTTTTCGTCAATCATCTCACCGGCCTTCACAAGCAAATCGCCAGTCAGCGGGTCCTTGACGTCGTAGAGCGACACACGGCCGAGAATACGTTCCGCCAGCGGCTCTTTGATGTCCTCACCTTCCTTCAAGGCCTCGACTTCCACACCACGAATGGTATTGCAGTCGAACTCCGTGATGGCAACGTCCTGCGCAACATCAACCAGGCGGCGGGTAAGGTACCCGGCGTCAGCGGTCTTCAGTGCGGTATCGGCAAGACCCTTACGGGCACCGTGCGTGGAGATGAAGTATTCGAGCACCGAGAGTCCGTCACGGAAGTTCGCAACGATCGGGTTCTCGATAATTTCACCGGTCTGTCCGGTCATGCTCTTCTGCGGCTTTGCCATCAGACCACGCATGCCGGCCAGCTGACGCACCTGCTCCTTCGAACCACGAGCACCGGAGTCCATCATCATGTACAGCGAATTGAAACCGTTCTGGCTGCGCTGCAGCGTGTCAAACAGCTTGTCTGCAACACGGTTCGTCGTACGGGTCCAGATATCGATCACCTTGTTGTAGCGTTCGCCATTGGTGATGAAGCCCATCTGGTACTGCTTCATGATGTTTTCGACGTCACTCTGAGCCTTGCTGATGAGGTCCGTCTTCTCCTTCGGAATCTCCACGTCGGAAACGCTGATGGAAAGACCACCGAGCGTCGCGTACCCGAATCCGAGATCCTTCAGGTCATCAAGAAAACGTGTCGTGGCAAGGTTGCCCATCTTGTGGAAGATGAGACTGACAACCTGCACCAGGCGTCGCTTGGTAAGGATTTCGTTGATGAATCCGGTTTCTGTCGGGACAATGCGATTGAAGAGAATGCGGCCCATCGTCGTGTCGACGATCTCCTGCGTCGGGCCACCTTCTGTCAGGCGGTCCAATGCAAGTGGCACGCGTACCTTCACGCGCGCATGCAGTCCCACGCGCCGCTGATCAAAAGCGATGACCGCTTCGTCAATGGAACCGAACAGCATGCCCTCACCCTCGTCGCCGGGAAGCGCCTTGGTGATGTAGTAGCAGCCAAGCACCATTTCCTGACTCGGGATGGCGATGGGATTGCCATTCTGCGGCGAGAGGATGTTGTGTGATGAGAGCAGCAGAATCGATGATTCGAGCTGAGCGTCAAAGGACAACGGAACGTGCACAGCCATCTGGTCACCGTCAAAGTCAGCGTTGAACGCCGTACAGACGAGCGGGTGCAGCCGGATGGCCTTACCTTCAACCAGGAGAGGCTGGAATGCCTGAATACCCAGCCTGTGCAGCGTCGGGGCACGGTTCAGCAGGACTGGGTGTCCGTCAATGATCTTCTCGAGGATGTCCCAGACCTCAGGGCCCTTCTTGTCGACGACCTTCTTCGCGCTCTTGACCGTCTTCACGATTCCGCGCTCGATGAGCTTACGGATGATGAAGGGCTTGAACAGCTCGACGGCCATGTCCTTCGGAAGACCGCACTGATGGAGCTTCAATTCGGGTCCCACCACGATGACGGAACGGCCGGAATAATCGACGCGTTTTCCGAGCAGGTTCTGGCGGAAACGACCCTGCTTGCCTTTCAGCATGTCGGAGAGCGATTTCAGTGCGCGGTTATTGTCGCTGCGGACGGAATTGACGCGGCGGCTGTTGTCGAACAGCGAATCGACCGCCTCCTGCAGCATACGCTTTTCGTTTCTGAGAATGACCTCAGGCGCCTTGATGTCGATCAGACGCTTCAGGCGATTGTTGCGGATAATAACTCGACGGTACAGATCGTTGAGATCCGAGGTCGCGAAACGGCCGCCTTCCAGAGGAACCAGGGGACGCAGTTCGGGCGGAATCACCGGAATGACGTCGAGCACCATCCACTCGGGACGGTTGATGAAGTCGCCGTCACGCTGCGTGGTGAACGCACTGACCACGCGCAGGCGCTTGATTGCTTCCTGGCGCTTCTGCTGCGAGGTCTCGTACCGAATCTGGTAACGGAGACGATCGGCAAGTTTTTCAATATCCACTGAACGCAGAAGACCCTTGATGGCCTCGCCGCCGATGAGGGCGACAAATTTCTCGGGATCATCATCGTCGAGATCGAAATTCTCTTCCGGCAGACCGTCGAGCACTTCGAGGTACTCATCTTCGGTCAGCAGCGTGAGATCGTTACGGAAAAGCGCCTTGTCAACCTTCTCGTCTTCCTCGATCTCCGGGAATTCTTCGTCAAGAGCACCGAAAGGCTTCGGGAAGCTCGTCGGACCCGGGCTGATGACGACGTAGTTTTCATAGTAGATTATGCGTTCGAGTTCCTTCGAAGATACACCAAGGATATTGGCGATCTTGCTGGGCAGCGAACGGAAATACCAGATATGAACAATGGGAACGGCTAGCGAGATGTGGCCCATACGCTCGCGACGAACGGACTTCTGCGTGACTTCCACGCCGCATCGGTCGCAAATGATGCCCTTGTAGCGGATACGCTTGTATTTTCCGCAATGGCATTCCCAGTCGCGCACCGGTCCGAAGATCTTTTCGCAGAAAAGACCATCTTTCTCGGGGCGGAACGACCGGTAGTTGATCGTCTCGGGCTTCGTAACCTCACCATAGGAACGGGAAAGAATGGCATCCGATGAGGCGAGGCTCACCGAGATGCGCGCAAAATTCTTCTTGACTTGCTCCTGCGGTTTAAATGGCATCTTTATCTCCAATCAATTCTGTATTCAGGCAATCGGGGGAAACCGGTCAGTTCACGGATACGAACCCTGTCACTCGATCTTGATCTCGAGTCCGAGTCCCTGCAGCTCGCGCACAAGCACGTTGAAGGATTCGGGGACGTTGGGATCCGGCAGATTCTCACCCTTGACGATGGCTTCGTAGACCTTTGCACGGCCCTGGACGTCATCGCTCTTCACCGTGAGAATCTCCTGCAGCACATGTGCAGCGCCATACGCTTCAAGCGCCCACACTTCCATCTCACCGAAACGCTGGCCGCCAAACTGGGCCTTGCCACCGAGAGGCTGCTGCGTGATGAGGCTGTAGGGCCCGATGGAGCGGGCATGGATCTTATCATCCACGAGATGAGAAAGCTTCAGCATGTAGATGAAGCCGACCGTGACAGGCTGGTCAAAGCGTTCACCCGACCTGCCATCGTAGAGATCGATTTTTCCTGTACGGTTGAGACCGACGGAGTCCATGAGATCCTGGATCTCCTCGAACTTGGCGCCGTCGAAAATTGGTGTTGCAAAGCGCACGCCTTCGCCAAGGCGCTTTCCGACCCAGCCGAGAGCGGTTTCATACAGCTGGCCGAGGTTCATACGTGAAGGCACGCCCAGCGGGTTGAGCACGATATCGACCGGCGTTCCGTCTGCGAGGTAAGGCATATCCTGCACGGGAACGACGTTCGATACGACACCCTTGTTACCATGACGGCCTGCCATCTTATCACCGATTGACAGCTTGCGTTTTTTGGCGATGTACACCTTTGCAAGCTGAACGATGCCGGGCTGCAGCTCGTCACCGAGCTGAATCTTGCCCTTCTCGCGCTTGTAATCTTCTTCGAGATCGTGGCGCGAATACTTGTAGTTGTCATACAGCCGCTGAATGAGTGCGTTGATCTTGTCGCTATCGCTCCAGGGCTGGGATCCATCGAGGGTTTCGATCTGCTCGAGCAGATTGAAGAAGGTTTCCCCATTGATGACCGTACCTCCGCGAATCACACTGCTGCCCTGCAGATCGCGAATACCGAGCACTTTCTCGCCTTCGAGTACGCTGGTGAGTTTCTGCGCGAGGAGATGCACATGGTCGCTGCGGCGCTTGTCGAATTCCGCCTCGAGGTTGTCCATGCGTCGCTTTTCTTCCTTCTTCGCGTCGCTCTCTTTCTTCTTGCGGCTGAACAGCTTCGTCTTGATGACGATGCCCTTCATTCCCGGAGGCGCCTTGAGTGACGCGTCCTTCACGTCTCCGGCCTTGTCGCCGAAAATCGCCTTGAGCAGCTTCTCTTCGGGAGTCGGATCCGATTCGCCTTTCGGCGTGATCTTACCGATGATGATATCGTTCTCGCCCACTTCAGCGCCGACGCGAATGATACCGTGCTCATCGAGGTCCTTGGTGGCTTCCTCGCTGACATTGGGAATTTCCCGGGTCAGCTCCTCTTCGCCGCGCTTGGTGTCGCGCACCTGCAGCTCAAACTCCTCGATGTGGATGGACGTATACACGTCCTCCGCCACGAGGCGCTCGCTGACGATGATTGCATCTTCGAAGTTGTAACCACGCCAGGGCATGAAGGCGACGAGTACGTTTCGTCCGAGTGCGAGTTCACCCTGATCGGTGGAACTGCCGTCGGCGAGAACGTCGCCCTTCTTGAACTTCTGACTGGGCTTGACGATCGGACGCTGGTTGATGCAGGTGTCCTGGTTCGTACGGAAGAATTTCGTGAGGTCGTATTCCTCGATGCCGTTCGAATCGAAGGCGGCGACCTTGTCGTCTTCGGAACGACCGAGTTCATACTGCACGCGGATGCGCGTGGCATCGACAAAGAGCACCTGGCCCGAATGCTTGGCCACGATCATTGCGTGAGAATCACGGGCGACCTTTTCTTCGAGGCCGGTACCGACGAGAGGCGCTTCGGGACGCAGCAGGGGCACGCCCTGGCGCTGCATATTCGATCCCATCAGTGCGCGGTTCGCATCGTCATGTTCGAGGAACGGAATAAGCGCTGCGGCCGGGCTTACGATCTGGTTCGGCGCGACGTCCATGTAGGCAACTTCCTCGGGCGGCACGACCGGGAATTCACTTCCCAGACGGCATTTCACCTTGTCGAGTTCGAACGTCCCGTCGCTATTCAGCGGGGCGTTGGCCTGTGCGATGACGATATCGTCTTCTTCTTCGGCCGTGAGATACACAACGCCCTTGGTGACCTTGCCATTCTTGACAACGCGATACGGCGTTTCGATAAAGCCGAAATCGTTGATGCGCGCATGGATACAGAGCGATGAAATCAGACCGATGTTCGGGCCTTCCGGAGTTTCGATCGGGCAGAGGCGGCCGTAATGCGTGTAGTGCACATCTCGCACCTCGAAGCCCGCGCGCTCGCGGGTGAGACCGCCCGGTCCGAGAGCGGACATACGGCGTTTATGCGTCAGCTCCGAAAGCGGATTGGTCTGGTCCATGAACTGCGACAGCTGGTTGGTGCCGAAGAAGGCGTTCACCACGCTGGAGATCGTGCGGGCATTCACGAGATCAGACGGTGTGAAGTTCTCGACGTCACGAATGTTCATGCGCTCCTTGATGGTGCGCGCCATACGCGATACGCCGACGTTGTACTGCGCGGCGAGCTGCTCGCCCACCGTACGTACGCGGCGATTGCCGAGATGGTCAATGTCATCGACGGTCTGCTGTCCCTGCATGAGGTCGATCAGATAGCGCACGATGGCGACGATATCTTCACGCGTCAGCGTGGTGACCTCGGGATCGATGTCGAGGTTGAGTTTCTTGTTGAGGCGGTAACGTCCGACGATGCCGAGATCGTAACGTTTCGGATTGAAGAACAGGCGTTCGATCAGTCCCTTTGCCGTTTCCAGATCGGGCGCTTCGCCCGAGCGAAGCTGCTTGTAGATCATCTCGAGCGCTTCCTGGTCGTTGTTCGCTTCATCCTTGCGGATGGTGTTGGCGATCACGAGGGCGTTCTCATTGTCGGTGCGATACACGCGCACGACCTTGACGCCGTGCTCTTTGATGGATGCGACGAGGTCTTCATCGAGTTCGGTATCGGAAATGACCAGCAGCTCGCCGGTCGTTTCATCGATAACTTCCTCGCAGAGAATGCGGCCATAATGCTCTTCGATATCAGAAGCATTCAGTTTGACGTCGTCCACAAGGTCAAACAGCTCGAGCAGTTCTTTGTTGGACGAGAAACCGAGGGCGCGCAGCAGCGTCGTGACGGGGAATTTCTTCTTCCGGTCAATGTATGCGTACATGACATGGTTGATGTCGGTCGCGAATTCGACCCAGGACCCGCGGAACGGAATGATGCGGGCGGAGAACATTTTCGTGCCGTTGGGATGCACGGATTCGCCGAAAAACACACCCGGCGAACGGTGCAGCTGGCTGACAACGACGCGCTCGGCGCCGTTGATGATAAACGTCCCGCGATCGGTCATATACGGAAGATTTCCGAGATAGACTTCCTGCTCGACGGTTTCGATGTATTCGTTACTGTTGGGTTCTTCAGATTTGCTCGACAGGCGCAGTTTCGCCTTGAGGGGCACGGCGTACGTCAGCCCGCGCTCCTGGCATTCGGCGACAGAGTATTTCGGCTTTTCGATGAAGTACTCGATGAACTCGAGAATGTAGTTTTCCCTCGCGTCGGTGATCGGGAAATTGGTCAGGAACACCTGTTCCAGACCCATTTCCTCACGCTGATCGGCGAAGACGCGCTCCTGCAGGAACTGCTCGTAGGAGGAACGCTGAACATCAAGGAAATTCGGGTATTCGAAAAGATCGGAAATGCGGCCGAAGCTGAACCGTCCGTTGGACATCTTGGTGAGCTTCAGATTATTAAAAGTGTCGTTGAAGCCGTTCACGTTAGAGGTACTCAATTCCTAGCTCCTTACATGGTGCGTACGTGGCGGAATCCTGTGCGCGCGCGATTCACGTGGATCGGCGGGCGAGATGCAGGTCAGTGCGTTAAAACGACAAGTGCGGGTCGAAGAATTTCGACCCGCTTCTTGTCGTACAAATCGTCGTTTGCGTAGCGCAGAACGTTCTGTGAGATTGTGAGTGTTCCAGAAATCGGGTGTTACTTCAGCGTCACAGTGGCGCCGGCTTCCTCGAGTTCCTTCTGCAGCTTCTCGGCATCGTCTTTCGGCAGCTGCTCTTTGACGATACTGGGAACGCCTTCCACGAGGTCCTTGGCTTCCTTGAGGCCGAGGCTGGTGGCGGCACGCACAACCTTGATCACATTAATCTTGTTGGAACCGAACGTCGTCAGCTCGACGTCAAACTCGGTCTTTTCTTCGGCTTCGGCTGCCGGAGCGGCACCCGGCATCATGCCGCCGGCCATCATCATCGGGGCGGCAGCGGTGACACCGAACTTGTCTTCGAGAGCAGTCTTGAGCTCGGACGCTTCAAGCAGCGTCAGTTTCTCAATTTTCTCAACGATTTCTTCGATCACGGACATTGTATTACTCCTTGAAGGATAGATAATTGAATTCGATGTTGGGGATGGTGATCAGGCAGCCTGTTCCTGCTTCTGCTTTTCGATGGCGTCGATAACGCCGACGAGATCGCGCATGACACCGTTGATCGCACCAACGATACCCTGTGCGGGTGCCGCGATGCTGCCGACGATGGACGCAATAAGGTCCTCGCGCGTGGGCAGAGCTGCAAGTTCCGTGAGTCGGGAGCCGTCGAACACTTCCTTGTCGAGCACACAAACCTTGACATTCAGCATCGACTCGTTGTCTTTGGTGAAGTCTTTCAGAATGCGCGCCGGCTGAATCGGATCATCATAAGAGAAGGCCACACCGGTTTGATTGACGAGATACGGAAGCACCTCATCATAACCGCCGACCTGCTCGAGAGCCAGTTTCAGAAGCGTGTTTTTCACGACGACGTAGTCCACTCCGACTTCAAAGAACTTGCTCCGAAGCTCATTCGCCTTTTCGACGGTGAGTCCGGAGAAGCTGGCCATGTACATGCCGCTGGCACGTTCGATACGCTCGACCGTGTCTGCGATCACCTTGGCTTTCTGTTCTTTGGTCATTCGATCCTCTTCCAGGATTATTCGAATGGAACAACGTGAATTAGAGAGATAGAAGCATTGAGAGTGCGTATACTGACCGGATGCAGGTCAGCATGATCTATGTTCAGTGCAGCGAAGCTGCTTCGGATTTGTCGATGCGAATACCGGGGCCCATTGTGCTCGAGAGCGTCACGCCCTTGATGTAAAGGCCCTTGGCCGCGGTCGGCTTCATGCGGTTCAATGTGGCAATGAAGGACTCGATGTTTTCAACGAGCTTTGCATCTTCGAAATCGGCCTTGCCAACCATGGCGTGAACGATACCGGCCTTGTCGACGCGGAAGGCGATCTTTCCGCCCTTCACGTCCTGTACGGCCTGACCGACATCATTGGTCACGGTACCGGACTTGGGATTCGGCATCAGTCCGCGGGGACCGAGAATTTTACCGAGCTTACCGACTTCGCCCATCACGTCAGGAGTCGCAATGACGACGTCGACGTCGGCCCAGCCCTGCTGGATTTTTTCGAGATACTCTTCGTAACCGACATGGTCGGCTCCGGCCTCGCGGGCCTCGTCTTCCTTGGCGCCGCGGGCGACGACGAGCACGCGCACCTTCTTGCCGATACCGTTCGGCAGAGAGGCGGTGCCGCGCACCATCTGATCAGATTTTTTCGGGTCCACGCCGAGTTTGACTGCGATATCGACGGATTCCTTGAACTTGGCCTTCGCCGTCTTCTTCAGCAGGGCGACACCGTCGGCAATGCTGTATTCGGTGTGCCGCTCAACCATACCCGTCGTTTCTTTCATGCGTTTCGTAAGTTTCATTTCCTCACCATTATCCTTCAACAGTGATACCCATGCTGCGAGCGGTTCCCGCAACCATCTCCATTGCGGCTTCAACCGTATGGGCGTTCAGATCCGGCATTTTTACTTCTGCGATTTCCCGCACCTGGCTGCTGGTCACCTTGGCGACCTTGACGCGATGTGGCTCAGGGGATGCTTTATCCAGCTTTGCGGCCTTCTTCAGCAACACCGCTGCCGGAGGCGTCTTGGTGATGAAGGTGAAAGATTTGTCCGAGAATACGGTAATGACGACAGGGATGATCAGTCCGGCCTTGTCCTGCGTGCGAGCATTGAACTGCTTGCAGAACTCCATGATGTTCACGCCTTTCTGACCGAGCGCCGGTCCGACAGGAGGCGCGGGATTGGCCTGTCCAGCGGGGATCTGGAGCTTGATGAACCCGTCAATTTTTTTTGCCATGTGAGTAACCGCCTATTCTATTACGTATCGAATTCTACCTGACTGAAATCGAGCTCGACCGGCGTTTTGCGACCGAAGATCGACACCATCACCTTCAGTTTCGTCTTCTCCTGGTTCACTTCCTGGACGAAGCCGCTGAAGGTGTTAAACGGACCGTCGATCACGCGCACCGGATCGCCGACGCGGAACTGCACTTCGGGCATTTCCGTGTCCTTGCGCTCCTCCATCCTGCCGAGGATCTTGTCGACCTCGTCGTTGCGCAGTGGCGCGGGATTATTCTTCGGACCGACGAAGGAAATCACCGAAGGGGTGTTCAGGATCAGATGCTTCGTGTCCTTATCCAACACACAGTGGATCAACACATATCCGGGAAAGAAATTGCGCGTTTTCGTGCGTTTCTTCCCGTCACGCATCTCGTACACCTTTTCGGTGGGAACGATGACCGACAGAATCCGCTCCTCCATCCGGAGTTTCGGATCCGTCTGCTTCACTTCGTTCTCGATGTATGCCTTGACTTTGTTCTCATGGCCGGAATACGACCGAATAGCATACCAACGGAGATGTTCTGTCTGAGTTTCTTCCGAAGCCATGAATTACCATTAGATGCCCTGGTTAACCCAGCAGCATCTCCAAAAATTTTGTAAATACGGCGTCGACAACAAAAATGAACAGCGAAATGACGATGGACGATACCAGCACCATTGCTGTCGACTCCTTGAGTTCATCCTTGGTCGGCCACGTCACCTTCTTCATTTCTTTGGTGACGCCGTTGACGAAGTCCACGATTTTTTCTTTCATGACTCGGCTGCGTAGATTCTAAATGATTCCTGGCACGAGAGGAGGGACTCGAACCCCCAACCTGCGGTTTTGGAGACCGCTGCTCTACCAATTAAGCTACTCTCGTAAGAGATCGCGTTACTTGGTTTCCTTGAACATCACGTGCTTGCGTACGACGGGGTCGTACTTCTTATACTCGACACGCTGCGGATGCTTCTGCTTGTTCTTGGTGAAGGTATAACGATACCCTGTTCCCGCAGAACTCTCCAGCGTGATGTTGATCCGTCCTTTGTTACTCTTGGCCATATCCTGCCTCACATTACAAATACGAAAAAGGCACCAGGTTGCGCCTTGAGCTCACGACCGGATTTGAACCGGTGACCTCTTCCTTACCAAGGAAGTGCTCTACCTACTGAGCTACGTGAGCCTGGAGCGGGAGACGGGACTCGAACCCGCAACCAACAGCTTGGAAGGCTGTGACTCTACCAATTGAGTTACCCCCGCGTACGGGATTCCGGCTATGCCGGTTGAAACTCTGTGGTGGGGGTAGGATTCGAACCTACGAAGTCATATGACAACAGATTTACAGTCTGTCCCGGTTGGCCACTTCGGTACCCCACCGTTATGTCGTTTGAGCTGGCGACCAGACTTGAACTGGTGGCCTGCTGATTACAAATCAGCTGCTCTACCAACTGAGCTACGCCAGCAGGCCTGAACGCTGCAATAGCGAACAGGATCACAAATATATCCGTTGTTTTTATTAAAGTCAAACCCCGGGGCCGGGGAATTTAGAAAAAATCTCTGTTTTCCTAGAGATTTTTTTTCAGGAAGGTGAGCAACTCTTGTCCCAATCCTACCCCGGCTGCGAAAATATCAGTGCCGTGACCGGCATTTTCGACGATGCGTGTGACCTGCTGGGGTGCGAGTGATGCGTACGCCTGGACCGTCTCCACTGAACGCACATCCTCGCTGCTCGCGATCGCAAACAACGGCCTGTCACCGTAGGCCTTGACCGATGCGCGGGTGGGAAGCTCATTGAAATAGTTGAGACCCGGACTAAGAAGAGCAACGGCGCGTATCTGAGAATCTTTTGCTGCGTAGATGATCGCGTTGCTCGCACCGTACGAGGCACCCACGATGCCAATTCGCGCGGCATCTACTGAGGAATGTCCGCGCAGGAAGGCGATCGCCGCAACAATATCCTTTCCGGCTATTCGTTCGGGACGAATGCGTTTTCCATCTTCCGTCTTCGTCGACCCGCCGTATCCGCGCATGTCGATGGTCAGCACGGTGATGCCCGCAGTCTGCAGTTCCTGCGCGAACCCCGCGAAACTGCTGCGGTCACTACGCCACTGATGCAGACAGAGCACCGTCGGTGCATTCTTCCCGGCGGAGTACAGCGTGCCGGTGATAACAATGCCGTCTTCGGTGGCGAAACGTACGTCCTCGCCCGGTACGGCGCTGCGCATGGCCGTCCCTGCCGCCTGCTGCACGACTGACGTCATCCCCGTGTCGCGCAGGGAGGCCTCCTCGCCCGAACCGCCTTCGGATTGGCAATGCGTGAACATGAGCAGGGCGATGATGCCGGCGATGGTCTGCATGCGTTTCATATCATTATCCTCAGTCTTTTCATCGTGTTTGTCAGCCGGCAGTGTGCCGGTATGCGGTAAGGATCGTGGCTGCCATACTCTCGGACGTGCTGTCGGGACCGACATCGATCCAGTGCATGCCCACGTCCTTGCGGAACCACGTCAGCTGCCGTTTCGCGAAACGGCGCGTATTGCGCTTGATGAGTTCAGTCGCCGCCTCCAGTGTGCAGGAAGCTGTAAAATAGGAGGCAAGCTCTTTATAACCAACCGTGTTCAGTGAGTTCCAGGAGGGATCGGCACCACCGTCGAGCAGTGTGCGCATTTCACGCAGCAGGCCCGCCTCGAACATGGAATCGACTCTCCTGTTTATACGTTCGTAAAGCATTGGCCGTTCCCATTGCAGAGCTGCCGTGAAGAACCGGTAGGGCAGCCGTCGCTGCCGCTCCCTGCGCAGCAGGGACCAGGGACGACCGGTGAGCATGCAGACTTCGAGCGCGCGCACGAGTCGGACTGGGTTGTCGGCATCGATCTCCCGCGCCGTGTCCGGATCGAGCTTCCGCAATTCCTCCAGGAGTACGTCCCTGCCCTCTTCTCGCAGTCGCCGCTCCAGTTCCGCCCGTAAAACAGGGTCCGCTTCCGGCCCGTCAAACATGCCTTCCGTCAATACACGGATGTAGAGTCCCGTTCCGCCCGCGACAATGACGGGCTTCCCGCGGTCGAGGATGGAACGGATCCACCCGTCAGCATCGAGGAAGAACTGCCCCGCCGTGTACGTCTCGTCCAGCGCACAGATATCGATGCCGTGATGGGGCACGCGCTCGCGTTCCGCCATTGACGGTTTGGCCGTGCCGATATCAATCTGCCGATACACCTGTCGTGAATCGGCGCTGATGATTTCGGCACCGAGGACTTCGGCGCAATGCAATGCGGCCGCACTTTTACCCGAAGCGGTCGGACCGGTAATGACGAGAATGGGTGGAGAATCTGTTGTGCCGGGCATGCGGGATCTGCCTCACGCGTGATGTTATGAACGCCAGCCCTCTTTCCCGAGAAGGGGTACAAATTTGAATCCCGCACTCTTCGAATGCGCGAAGTCCTCTCCCTGGCGCTCAACGATGATCATGTTTTGAGATGCCTGGTCGCCGACCGGAATCACCATCCGGCCTCCGTCATCGAGCTGCCTGAGCAGTGACTGCGGGACGTCGGGCGCTCCCGCGGTAACGATGATGCCGCGGTACGGTGCGAACTGCGACCAACCCACGCTCCCGTCACCCACTTTCGAGGCGATATTGTACCCTAACTCCTCGAAGCGCGATCGCGCTGTTTCCAGCAGGTCGAAATGTCGCTCGATGGTGAACACGCGCGCACCCATCTGCGCCAGGATGCAGGCCTGGTAGCCGCTTCCGGTTCCTATTTCGAGGACCTTATCGCCGCGACGAATCTGCAGGAGCTGGGTCATGAACGCAACGGTATAAGGCTGAGAAATGGTCTGCTGGCAGGCGATGGGAAGCGCTGAGTCTTCGTAGGCGCGATGCTGAAACACTTCCTGGACGAAATGATGCCGGGGTATGCTGTTCAGGGCGTCCAGGACGTGCTGATCGGAAATGCCTTTGCTTCGGAGAAGATCCACGAGCTGCGTGCGTGCAAGGTCAAACTGCCGGTTGGAATAAGTACTGCTCATTCTTCCTTCATGTCGTTCTGTTCTCCCGACTTGAACGGGGTTTCAAAAATGCTGCGTGCACTGGTGTTCATTCCCTGGCGCAGCCGTTCACGCAGCTGCTCGGGAGTCAGGTTTCGCGTCAGTGTGCCGTCCTCAGCCAGGGAAATCGTGCCCGTTTCTTCCGAAACCACGATGGCAAGTACGTCTGTCTGCTCCGAAATGCCGACGGCGGACCGGTGCCGCATGCCCATGATGAAACCGTCAACCTGCAGCTGACTGCTCAGCGGCAGCGTACAGCGCGCCGCCT
>PKTF01000144.1 GCA_002869275.1 Ignavibacteria bacterium
GCCCTGTTGAAGACAGAATCTTCATGGTGCATCGTGAGAACGAGTATGGCAACCGTCGAGTCCTCATCGTGCAGCTGTCTGGCAACTTCCAGTCCGTCCAGCTTCGGCATTTCGATATCGAGCAGCAGGACATCCGGTTTCCGGGAGCGCACTTCGCGGAGTGCTTCTTCGCCGTCGCCGGCTGTCGCTGCAACGCGCAAGGTTCGGTCCGTTTCGATGATTTCGCGCAGTCCGGCGCGGAGCGCAGGATGGTCGTCTGCGATGATGATGCTGAATTGTTTTTGCATGTTCGTTCCTCCGATACCGCTCATGTTTCCACCATATGAGGTAACGACGCCGTCAGCTGCGTACCCGCTCCCGGAGCCGTCTCGACGTGCAATTTTCCTCCCAGCATCTGCACGCGTTCCGAGATGCCCTGCAGTCCCAGCCCCTTCGACTCGAGCGTTGCCTCCGCAAGGTCGAAACCCTTTCCATCGTCGGAAACCTCGATGCGGACTGTACCGTTGTCCTTCTGAATACGCACATGGACGGCATCCGCGTCTGAATGCCTGATGGTATTGTTCAGTCCTTCCTGTACGATGCGGTACACGTCCATTTCACGCTCTTGGCTGAAAACACCGTCGATATCATCAACGTGCGCATCGACCGTGAGCGGCGTGCTTTCTCGCAATTGCTGCACAAGGTCTCGCAGCGTTTCGGTGAGTCCCGAGCGCTCGAGCTGCATGGGCCGGAGGTTGCGCGTGATGCGACGGATATCCTCCAGCAAAAGGCTCGATGTCTCGACGGTTTTCTCGAGGTCGGACTTGAGTTCGGGACCCGGATCGTGCCTGTTCATCGCCCGCCGGATCCGGTTCTTGATCACGAGTGCTTCCTGTCCGATGCTGTCGTGAAGCTCCCCGGCCATGCGTTTTCGTTCCGTTTCCTGTGCTTCGAGCAACCGGCGGGAATATTGCTGCTGCAGTTTTCGTTCCCGCCGTTCCGATTCGACGACAGTAGCAAGCGACTGGGCTTCTGCTGCTCGCGCCTTGTACTCGGCCGCCTCCGCGCGCAGCTCGCTGCTGCGTCGGCGGTCGCGTATACGCCGGTAGACGAGGACCGCGAAGAGCAGAAGCAGGACGAACGCAGCGATAGCTCCGTTCCGTATGAGCGTCTCCCGCTCGAGCTTACTCGACTGCAGCTCACGATCCTTCCTGAGCGTTGCGACATCCTGCTCCTGCAGTTCGGTTTCCACCTTCTGCCGCGCGAGATTGGCTGCCGCTCTGTCGAGTTCCAGCTGCTGGATCTCGTGTTCACTGGCCAGGAGTTTCACTTCCTGAGTGCGCTGCAGGGATTCGAGGCGATGCCGATCGAGTGCGTCCTGCAGGCGGTCCTGCTCCATGGCCTGAAGCCGTTCGTTTTTTTCCAGCAGCGCGATCTTGTTCTCCTTCTGCTTGGCCTCGTGCTCGGCCAAGAGCTCGTTCAACTGTTGCCGGCTCTTTTCGTCCTGGAGACTGTCGGTGTGCGCGGTCGAACGCTGGTAATATGCGTAGGCCCTTTCATAATCTCCGCGAGCGGCATACACCGCATGGAGGCGCGAGAGAGACTGCCTGGCGGGGTCTGCAGCTCCCAGTTCCTCAGCCAGTGCAAGACTCCGGTGAAGATATGTGAGCGCCGTATCCGCGTGCCCCATTTTGTACCGGCACCAGCCGATATCGCCGAGGCTCTCCGCGACACGCTCCCGTTCCCCCATCTCTTTCGTCAGGTCAAGCCGTCGTTGGAAACAAGAGAGGGCTTGCGAATACTGCTCCAATTCCAAATGCACACCACCAATGGCACCGGTCGTATTGGCAATGCTGCGTCTGTCTCCCCGCTTTTCACTGATCCGCAGGCTTTTTTGCAAATGCTCCAGTGCCTCTGCGTAGAAGCTTTTTCCTGTGCCGTGGCTCTGGCGGACATAGAGATCACCAAGATTATGGAGGCAGAGTGCCATTTCCCTTTTGTCCCCAACCTTTTCAAAGGTGCTCA
>PKTF01000053.1 GCA_002869275.1 Ignavibacteria bacterium
CTCAGGTTGAGTTCGTCATAGCATTTGTTGATGAACACGCCGCGGCGGTACAGCTCGGTTCCCATGCCGCCGTCGAAGAGCACAACGCCCTCTTGCAGACGCTTGAGAAAAGGCTGTCGCATGCTGCTGTCCTAACCCAGGCCCAGCTGTACGAGGTCGTGCATGTGCACGATGCCGCACGGGGCCTTCGCCTCGTCGGTCACGATGAGCTGGGTGATCTTGTGCCGTTCCATCAGTTCGAGCGCTGAGGAAGCCAGCATGTTTGAGGGGATCGTTTTCGGATGCGCGTTCATCACGTCGACGGCGAGAAGGTTCTTCATGTCGGTGTCACGCTCGAGCAGGCGCCGGAGATCACCATCGGTAATGACACCGACAAGCAGGCCGTCATCGTCCACGACGCAGGTTGCGCCGAGACGCTTCGAAGTGATTTCGAGAATGGCGTCTTTGAGCGGCACGGCCTGGTGTACGAGGGGTACTTCCTCGCCCGCGGTCATGATCTGCGCGACCCGCAGCAGCAGGCGTTTGCCCAGGCTTCCGCCCGGATGAAACAGTGCGAAGTCCTCAGGAGTGAAATCACGCCTCTTGAGCAGCGCGACCGCAATCGCGTCACCCAGCGCCAGGGCAGCCGTGGTGCTGGCCGTCGGAGCGAGGTTATGCGGACAGGCTTCTTCTTCCACGCTCGCGTCGAGTGTGATGTCGGAATTGTCTCGCAGGGTAGAGGGCGACACGTTTCCGAGAATGGAGATGATCGGAACCTGGATGCGCTTGAAAATCGGGAGGATCTGCTTCAGCTCGTCGGTATTGCCGCTCTTGGAGATCAGCAGCACGACGTCCTCGCTGCGAACCATCCCGAGGTCGCCGTGAATGGCGTCCGCCGGATGCAGGTAGATGGCAGGTGTGCCCGTGCTGTTCATCGTGGCGACGATCTTGCGGGCGATGATACCGCTTTTTCCGATACCGCTTACGATGATGCGTCCCTCGCTTTCGTAAATCATGTGCACGGCGCGCGCGAACTCATCGTCTAGACGCGCGACGAGCGACTGCAGAGCTTCCGCTTCGATGCGTATGACTTCGCGACCGTGTTCCAGTATGGTGGGATATGGCATGCCTGGTCCGTTGTTACTGTCCGTTGAATTGCACGACGAGGGAACGCGCGCGGGGCCGGTTATCAAAATCCACCAGAACGATCTGCTGCCAGGTACCCAGCAGCAGTTTCCCGTCGCCAAAGGGCAGAGTCAGGCTCGGACCGAGCAGCGAGGCGCGGATGTGCGAGTGCCCATTGCCGTCATTCCAGGTTTCCTCGTGAAAATAACGCGCATTCTTCGGGATGATTTTCTCCATGAGGAGAGAAAAATCCTTCTTGAGACCGGGCTCGTACTCGATGGTCGTCAGTCCGGCCGTCGATCCCGGGACGAACACCAGCATACTGCCGGTCTTGAGTTTGTGTTTCTGCAGCAAGAGGGCGAGACGATCGGTCAGGTCGATCATGTCTCCTTCGCCGCGTGTCTCGATGCTGAGGGTATCATTCACCACGGTCATGATGCTGCTCCGTTCAAATCATGTGCGTGTATGGCGCATCGCTCGTGAATATAGATGAGCTGATGATCCTTGATGAAAAAGGAGTCCATCCCCGGTGCATCCGCACCGGTGAGGATGGGACCCCTGAAAAGCGTTTTACCGCTGTCGGTGTTCAGTGCGAGGAATTCCTGCTTGAGACTGGGCCTGCCGTTCTCAGGGCGTTCTTCAGCGATATGCCACGCGGCGAAGAGCAGTGGCGCCTCGACGAGCACATCGAGATTCCCTGCGACCTGCGCGGGATCCACGATGCCGTCGAGCGCCGAGCGCGCGGCATCCGCGTGGGGATGTGCATCGCTCAGCGGATCGGGGTAGCGGTATCCGCGAAAAAAATCTTCTTCGTTCTGCTGCTGCCGCAGGTCGTTGATGCGCGATGTGTCCTGTCCGAGTTCCTCGGTCACACCGCCGTCCACGGCAGACAGGCGGTAGAATTCCAGGCCGCTGAATTTCTCGCGTGAAGCGTACACGTCGTCGCCCTGCGCGAGGAGGAAGGTGTACTCCTCGCTGCTCCACAGTAGTGTGCCGCTGTGCAGGTCATGCGCGCGGATACCGAGATGCTGCGGCATGTCGGGTTTGCGGAACCCGTGCAGGAAAAAACGTCCGCCCTCGATCGCCTCGATGCCCGTCCACCAGGCCTCCGGGTGCCGCAGGTCTCGCCAGAGCAGTGTCCCTGTAGCCTCCTCGAGGCAGAAGAACCAGGTTTCCTTCTTCTCCGGATCTCGCGCTTCGCCGAGAATTTCGCCTGCATTTGAGAACAGGACGCGCCAGATGTACACACCGGCATCGAAGGTCCATGTCGGCGGCCAGGCGGGGGAGGATGATCGGAAGAGCTTCATACAGTTGGATTTCCGCGGGACAAACATCATCTTGTTGCAGCAAACAAATAACATATCAGATAATCCCACGTAGTGCAAGAGCAGCCCTGACACCATGCCTGAAGACCATCTGCAAATAAAGAATCCCAAAGAAGAACGCTACCGCAACACCATCGGCAGCATTGTGAGCTGGGGCATCTTCCGCGCGGCGATCGTGATGCTGCTGTCATGGGTGGTCGGTGACCTGGTGGGCTGGCTCGATTACGGCACCTGGTGGATGCTGACGGTGTTGATTTTCTATGCTGCCGTGCTGCATCCCATGCAGGTGCAGTACCGGTTGTACAAGGAAGAAACCGCCCAGGTGATGGAAGGGACGCTCTGCTCCTCCTGCAGGTACTTCGAACCGACAGGCGTGCTTTGCTCCAAACTCGACGAACACGTCAGCGAGGATGACATTCCCTGTGAAGGGGAGTTGTGGGAACCTAAACCGTCCATGTGAAAGGGAACATCGTCATGCGTTTTCTGATCACTCTTGTGTTCGCCGCTCTGCTGTTCACCGCATGCACATCGGAGGAGGAAGGTCGGGCGGACGACGGTGCCCGCGATCTCGCCACGCAGGAGCAGCTCGCAGAGCGCGGACAGCAAATCTTTCGCGACCGCACTCTTGGGGAATACGAGATCGCGTGCCTTGACTGTCATGCCGATTTTGATGAAGCGCTCACGAACGACGACCGAATTCGTCCCGGTCACGGCATTCTCGGAGCGCATCAGCGCGTCGACACCTGGAATGGTGAATTCAGCGGCGATGGACTCCGCCGCACGGCCGCGGGGGCCTCGAAATGCGCCTACATGTACCAGGGACGCGGCAGCGGCATCGATGACGCGCTGACGGAATCCGAGGCAGCCGCCCTGATGGCCTTCTACGAGTACATCTCCCCGGGCGACCATCCACCGCGGCTGGACTGGGACGTCGTCACCTGGCCCGGCGACGCCGACCTATCGGACGAAAATTTCGAGAAGGAAATGGAAGGCATTGACAAGCTGCGCGGAAACCCGTCCCGCGGCGAGGAAATGTTCGACCGCACCTGTGCACCCTGCCACGACACCGGCATTGGTCCCGCCGTTCGCCACGTCCGCCGGAAAGTCGACCGCCTGCCCGCCATCGTCCGCGGCGGCTCCGACTCCATGCCCTTTTTCTCACGCGACAAGCTCACCGACCAGAACATCGCCGATATTCAGGCATTCGTACGTTCAGGAATGTAATCACTCGCATATCTGAATCGTCAGGGGTGCAATTCCCCATATGCCGGTACCGCATCCGCGATATATGCTGAATAATAATGCTCTTGGCTGCAAATATAGGTGGTAACACCCATTGACAATGTGTAAATAAATCCCGATCATGCCGGTGGAAGACACTCACGGAACCTGACCGAGTCAGGATTTAGGTCGGTCCCCGGGATTGTCTGCTCAACTTCGACGTCTGATATCCTATATATACATCATACAGCAGCGGTGATTCTTCTGAACCTTCAGGAGTGAAGTCTCATGAAGTACACCCTGTGTGTAACCCAGAGGTGCAACCTCGCCTGCACCTATTGCTATGTGGGGAAAAGGGAAGAGGTGATGCCGCTCGACATCGCCCGCCACATCGTGGATTTTGCCTTCGAACGGACTCCCCCTCACGAGAAAATCGAAATCGGCTTCTTCGGGGGCGAACCGTTGCTCGCGTTCGAACGTATCCGCGATATCACCGAATTGATCGAAGCGCATGCGGATTTCGCGGAGCGCGATGTCGAGATGACCGTGGTAAGCAACGGAACGACGTTCAGCGACGAAATAGCGGACTACCTGCTCGCGCACGCTATCGGATTCGGTGTCAGCTGTGACGGTCCGCCTGCCGTGCAGGACCATTTCCGACGCTACGCCGATGGGGGACGGTCCAGTCCGGATGTCGAAAACACTCTCCTGCATGTCATCGAACGCATCCCGTATCCGATGGTGAACGCGGTGTATCACCCTGAAACGTTTCTCGAATTGCCTCGCGTCGTACGGTATTTTTCTGAGCTGGGACTGCGCCGCATCTACCTCAATCCCGATTTTTCCGCAACCTGGACTCAGACAGAAGCTGAAGTCCTGCCATCGCTGTACAGCGATATCCGAAAGTTCTACTCCTACACCTTCCTCAAAGGGGACCCGCATTTCATCAGCTTCCTCGACGGCAAAATAAGCGTGGTCCTCCGCGGAGGCTATGGTCCGCTCGAACGCTGCCGTATGGGACGGGGTGAATACGCATTCAGCGTCGAGGGGAACATCTATCCCTGTGAACGCTTGCTGGGAGACGGGAAGGGCGGAGGGCACTGCATCGGAAATATCGAGACCGGGCTGGTGCCGTCACGCATCGGCGAGCACTGCAATACCAGCGCTGACGATGGCGAGCCCTGCCGCAGCTGCGGACTGCGTGATTACTGCATGAACTGGTGCGGCTGCTCGAATTACATGTCCGGCGGCTCCTATGACGCGCCCGGAGCATTTCTCTGTGCTTCCGAACGCGCAGCTATCGAAACCGCGATGTCGACGATCGAAGCACTGACGGCTTGCGGCCACGGTTCGGAGCTGTTCGCACATGTGTTTCGTGACCAGGTGATAGAGGAACATGAACAGCTGCAGAAAGGAGGTGATGTTCTGGCCGCGAAGAGCAACGCAGCAATGTAGACACAGGGACAAATCTCCGGTGTCCCCAGATCGCTGATTGGATCCACGACTCCTGGGACACCAGCCACTTTCACGGATCTGTGGTGCGCGGTACGCAGAAATAATGGAGAAACATATGCTGACGAATCTCGAATTGCTGAAGTACCCGCGCTGGTGGAGGTATGGAATGCCGCGGATCGATGTCTGGGTCAGGCAGGCCGATCTCATTGCGAATTGGATCAAGGAGTTCAAACTCAAACCCGTGGCGAAAGACGATCTCATCCATTTCGCCAACGCCGGTATCGACTTCGAAGCTCCCATGAGGAAGGCTGCGACGATGAAAGAGTTTGATCCCCGGCCGATACCATTCCCCGGCGGACTGCGCATTCCGCATTTTCACCACAAGGGTGAGTTGTACGTGATGAACGAAAAACAATGGGCCACCGTCTCGAAGGGCCTGATCACCGAAATGCGCGCGAAGCTCGACGCCGTGAATACCGTGAGCTTCGAACAGGTGATGGATTTAAGCGACGTCATGAACGGATTCTGAATCCGTTTCGCACCGCATCATCCAGACAGGGCCCGGCTGCCGCAGGTAGTCGGGCTCGCCTTTTGCATCCCAAAGCTCTCGGTACTACTTTCCGCACGTCGGTCTGAGTCGGTTGCCGCGGTGTCTGCAGCAGCCGTCACCGGCGGCGGAATCGACGCGAAAACGTCGCACAGAAATTTGAATGCGGAGAGCATATGCTGCGAAACAGCGAAAACAACGCCATCGTCATCGGTGTGGCGGGCGGAAGCGGATCGGGAAAAACCACGTTATGCGAACGCGTGATCGAAGCAGTGGGAGCAGAAACCATCCTGCTCTTCCAGCATGATGCGTACTACCATGATCTCAGCCGCATGCCGGTGTCGGATCCGGCGCGCATCAACTATGATCACCCTGCGTCACTTGAAACAGATCTCTGTGCCGAACAGCTGAATACCCTGCGTCGCGGGGGACAGGTGGCGCAGCCCGTGTACGACTTTTCCACGCACAGACGCACCGCGGAAACGCGTCCGCTGCAGCCCCATCCCGTGATCCTGGTCGAAGGAATCCTCGTGCTGGGTGAAGCCGCCCTGCGTGAACATATGGATCTGAAGGTGTTCGTCGATGCCGACTCCGACGTGCGCATCCTGCGCCGCATCGAACGTGATATCAATGAGCGCGGACGCAGCCTCGCCTCCGTGCGCGACCAGTACTACAATACCGTGCGTCCCAGCTACGAAGAATTCGTCGCGCCCAGTAAGCAGTTCGCCGACCTCATCGTGCCCCATGGCGGACAGAACACCGCCGCGGTGGAGGTGATCGTGGGGTATATTCGTGAAAGGCTGGCCAGGGGGTAACCGCATTGCGCGGATGGGGAAGAGATTACTCTGATGTCTCACCACAGATTGCGCTGATTACACAGAGGGCTATTGCGCTTGGGGGAGCAATTTAACATGCCCTAACTTTTAATTTAGGGCATGTTAAATTGTCCGAAACGCCCTAATTTCAACGGTTTTTCTGATATTCCCTGAGCATACGGCGTAAAGCATATGGCATACGGCATAGAGCGCCGAAGTCACGCGTCAGCGTGACGAGGCAGCGCGTCAGCGTGACGAGGCCGGGCCACTGCTCCCAGGTACCCCATATACTCATCTCCCCGGTGTTTCGAGTACACATCAATCTCATGCTTGTAGTGCTTGACCAGACCCTTCAGGTGTTTCAGACCTTCGAAGCCGCCTTTCGCCATATCCTTGACGGTACCGCGAAATTGCTCGTAAAACGGTCCAAGTGCATCAGACCAGTTTTCGAGTGCGAGGACCTCGAGCCCACGCTCTTCCAGCAGCGTACGTACCTCGGCAGGAGTGAGCAATTTGTGGTCCGGCCCTTCCCATACCTCTCTCACGTAGGTGGGCACATCGTCATCGAGCCAGCATGAATCCGACAGCAGCAGCCAGCCGTCGGGCGAAAGCACGCGCAGCGCTTCCTTGAGCACACGCGTCGGAGGGTAGCCGGCGAACATCCCTTCGAGAATGACGATATCAAAATGTCCGGGTTGGAAATTCGTCTGCACCGGTGCGATCATCCGGGCCGATACCTGTTCCTGCATTCCGGCTTCCTTGACGGCCCATTTCGCGTAGTAGATTGTCTCGGCGTCTTCGTCAATGCCGATCAGTTTTCCAGGAAAATGCTCCGCGAGCGCGAGCAGGTTTTCACCCAGCCTGCAACCAACCAGCAGCAGAGATGCGTCCGCGTTGCCGCGCAGTTCTTCTGGAATATGCTGCAGAAGCGAGATCGACAGCTCGGGGCCTCCCGGCGTGAGGTTGTAGGGAAATAGTGATGGTTTCTTTTCCGGCATGGTGCTGTTCGCTGAAATAATGGCTGAGAAAAATGACGGTTTCGATGGCTCAGGCCGGCTGCACGAGGGCTTCCTTCAGGAATCGGCCGATGGAGATCAGTGAACCGAGCAGTCCGAGCACACAACCCCCGATGACAAGCAGGATGTAAAAGGAAAGATCGACTGCGATGTTGACGAGCAGGTCGGCTGAAAGTGGGTGGATGAAGAAGGTGAATACAATTTCGATCAGCACCGAGGCCATGAGCCCACCGACCAATCCGTGAATGACGCCCTCGAGAAGGAAGGGCATTCGGATGAACATCGAGGTGGCTCCGACCAGCTTCATCGTACGGATGATGTGCCGTTTGGCGTAAATCGTGAGTCGGATGGTGTTCGCTACCAGAATGACCGCACTGAGTGCGAGGATGAGTCCGATAAACAGGGTCGAATAGGAGAATGCGCGTGCCCGGCGATCAATCAGCTGCAGCAGCTGCTTGCGGTAGTGCACGCTCTCAACCAGGTGCAGCTTCTCCACACGCGCGGCAATCACCTGCACCGAATCGCTGTTGTTGTACCCTTCGCGGATGGAAAGGCGAAAACTTTGTGGCAGGGGATTGCTCTCGAGAATGTCTTCAAAACTCTCGCCGAAGTCTTCTTCGAATATCTTTGCCGCGTCTTCCTTGGAAATGAACAGGACCTCATCGACGCCGGGGATATTCGTCAGGATGGAAGTCATCTCCTCCTGCTGGCTCTCCTTGATATCCGACTCGAGAAAGACCTCGAGGTCGACACGCGAACGAATCTGGTTGACGAAATTCGCAAAGTTCATCGTGATAATAGCGAATACCCCGAGCAGCAGCAGTGAAATGCTGACGGTGAATACGGTGATCAGCGACGCACTGCGATTGCGCCGAAATCCTGCTGCACTTTCTTTCAGGGTATAGGTTACGCTCATAACGCCACAGATTCGTCGAAACAAGCTAGCGTATCGCCGGGGAATCTGCAAGGAATGATAAGAAGCATGTTTATGATGAATGCCGCGGCGAACGCCGGAATCCCCGTCCAGCCGGGACCTCAACCATCCTCTGACCGGATAAAGCGTCGCTCCGGGGATTCCAGCGGGATTGTGTATCTTTCATGGAATGGACCGAACACAACAGAAGATCAGCATGCACGAACATACATTCGACGAACTGCTGCGCATCATGACACGCCTGCGCAAGGAGTGTCCGTGGGACCGCGAACAAACCAACGACAGCATCAAGGGACACACCATCGAGGAAGCCTACGAGGTGGTGGAAGCCATTGATGATGGCAACGATGCGGAATTGCAGAGTGAACTCGGCGACCTGCTCCTCCACGTGGTGTTCCACACGGAAATCGCCGCGGAAGGCGGACGCTTCACCATCACCGATGTGCTGGGTTCGATCATCGACAAGCTCGTGCGTCGGCACCCCCATATTTTCAGTGATACGGAAGTCACTACTTCCGACGACGTGAAGAAGAACTGGGAAGAGATCAAGATGGAGGAGGGACGCGAATCCGTCATCGACGGAGTGCCGCGAGCCTTGCCGGCGCTGCTCAAGGCACACCGGATGCAGGACAAAGCCTCGAAAATCGGTTTCGACTGGGAACGTGGGGAAGATGTGTGGAAGAAGGTGGACGAAGAACTGCACGAACTGCGCGGGGCCGTGGAGTCGAGGAACGGAAGCGACATCGAAGAGGAATTCGGCGACGTGCTCTTTTCTCTGGTCAACTACGCGCGTTTTCTCCGCGTCAATCCCGAAGACGCCCTGCGCCGAACGATCGATAAATTCGATCGACGTTTTCGTCACGTCGAACGCCGCCTTCGTGAAGAAGGCCGCGCAGCCGAAGACGCTACCCTCGAGGAAATGGATCGCTACTGGGATGAGGCGAAGGAAAAGGAAAAAACGCAGTAGGCAGGAAGCAGGAAGCGTAACACAGTACCCCGGGGAGCTATGGACTGAGCTCCCCTCCCTTTTCAAGGGAGGGGGCCGGGGGTGGCTTCGTGTGTGGTCAGGGGTGGATTCTATTCCACAATCATCGGCACCAGCTTCGCAAGGATCCCTTCCGTTGAACCCGAACGTTCACGTACGAAATTACCGGCATTCCGGCCTGCCTCGCTGCGAAGCGATTCATCGTCGATAAGCTGCCGCAGCCGTTTGTAGCACTCAAGCTTGTTTCGAACGACGAACCCTCCACCGGTATCCGCGAGCTCGCGCGCTTCCTGACTGTTGCCGATCCTGGGACCGTACACCACCGGAATGCCATAGGCAGCGGGTTCGAGTGTGTTGTGGACGTTGCTGTGAAAACCGCCGCCCACGAAGGCGACGTCCGCCGCGGCATACAGCGGGAGGAGGATGCCGATGCTGTCGACGATGAGCACGCGCTCGCCCTTCCAGGTCTGGATATACGACCAGCGCAGAGACTCCACTTCGTCGGCCAGCTTGTATTCAAGAAATTCCAGATGGTCGATCGTGGGTTCATGCGGCACGATGATGCACTGCAGGTCGGGAGCGTGCTTGAGCAGCTTGAACAGTGCAGGGAGCAGCACTTCCTCATCCTCGGGCCAGCTGCTGCCGACCACGAGCGTGCGTTTTCCCTCGAGCAGCTGTTCGGGCATGGGCATGCGTTTGCGCGATTGTGCGGCCTTGCCCGAGACGCGGTCATATCGCGTGTCGCCCACCGCGGCGATCATCGGACGCGACAGCCGCAGGCTGCGGAAGTTGTCTGCGTCGTGTTCCGATACGGTCAGGATCACGTCCATCGCATTGTACACGGCCCGATGGAAACTGCGCACGATGGGCTTGAGTCGTCCTGAGCTGTCGCGCATTGTGGCATTGGCCAGCATCACGGGAATGCCGCGCTTCCGGCAGGCCCATACATGGTTGGGCCACACGTCATACCGGATATAGACGCAGGCTGTCGGTTGCAGCAGTTCGAGAAAGGCATCGGCATTGCCGGGAGAGTCGAAAGGAATATAGACCACCGCATCGATCTCACGATAGCGGAGGTTGTTTTCATAACCGGATGGAGAGAAGAACGAGGCCACGACCACCAGGTCGGGCATCCGACGGCGCAGTTCCTCGATGATGGGTTTGGCCTGTTCGAACTCGCCCATGGAGGATGCATGCACCCAGAGCCGCTGCCGCCCCGGGTTATTGCGGATGAACACGCGCAGCCTCTGCATCGACGTGGTGCGTCCGCGCAGTCCCCGCCGTACCTTGCGGTTGAAAAGCCACAGCACTCTGAATGCCGTCCACAGTACCGGCAGTACGAAAATATTATAAAGAATTGGCCACATGGATCGAATGAGACTCGAGCGGTGTGAAAGGCTCAGTGCACAAAGGTAGGATTTTCTGCGTATCCAGCGAAATCATCGAGAACTCCACCATGCTCCTCACCGGACGTGAAAGCAAGGCATCCCGCATAGATCATTCGGCATACGGCGCAATTCAGAACTGATGCGGGCAGCAGTTCTGGATTGCATATCACGCTGCGTATAAATAATTTACATGTTTGCCACCAAAGAGCGCCGTCGATTGCAAACAACCGAAGATTACCCGCGCCCGGAAGGACAGATCAGCGAAACGACACCCGCCACCACGGGGGAGACCGGCATGTCCGCTGCCCCGGAAGATGAGTACGCCGCTGAGGTGTCCGTCGTCATCCCGTCCTATAATGAGGCCGAATCACTTCCCGAACTTTCTGCCCGTCTGAAAGAGGTGCTGTCCCCGATCAGTGAGCGCTGGGAGGTCTGGTTCATTGACGATGGCAGCTCGGACGACTCCTTTGCCGTCATGCGACATCTGCATGATGCAGACCATCGATTCAAGGCTGTTCGTTTCAGAAGAAACTACGGAAAATCCGCGGCGCTGGCCGTGGGTTTCCAGGAAGCCGAGGGACGATATGTCATCACCATGGATGCGGATCTCCAGGACGATCCGGCCGAAATTCCCGCGCTGATCGCGAAGATCGAGGAAGGGTGGGATATGGTTTCAGGGTGGAAGAAGAAACGGTATGACCCGATCTCAAAAACCATTCCGTCACGCTTCTTCAATTTTGTGACCGGCCGCATGTCCGGGATCAACATTCATGACTTCAACTGCGGACTCAAGGCGTATCGCCATGAGGTCGTGAAGTCAGTCAACGTCTATGGCGAGATGCACCGGTACATCCCGGTGCTTGCAAAGATGGCCGGGTTTTCCGTCACCGAACTCGTTGTGCAGCATCACCCGCGGAAGTTCGGTAAAACAAAGTTCGGGCTCAGCCGCTTCTTCAAAGGCTTTCTCGACCTGTTGACCGTGATGTTCAC
>PKTF01000252.1 GCA_002869275.1 Ignavibacteria bacterium
ACAGAAATTCGCCTATATTGGACACTTAGGTGTTTGATTATGATGAATTTTGGTAGCGGGAAAAAACGAAATCTGCTTGGTGGACTGAGGAAATCAGCATCCACGGCGCCTGTTGTTGCTCATCGGCAAAAACTGGAGGCGTTGCTTTCGGTTTGTCGCAGCAATCTTTCCGCGCTCGACGAAGACCTCATCTCCCGCGCGTTCAACTTCATGCTGCAGGCGCACCGAGACCATCGCCGCGTTTCCGGAGAACCATACTATACCCACCCGTATGCCGTAGCGATGATCGTGGCACAGGAAATTCCGCTGGATGATGTATCAGTCGTTGCGGCGTTGCTCCATGATGTGATCGAGGACTGTGAAGACTACACATACGCGGATCTCTCGGACGAATTCGGTTCCACGGTTGCGGACATCGTCGAAGGAGCAACGAAGATCTCGACCATCCTGGTGAGCAAGGAAATCACCAAGGCCGAGAATTATCGCAAACTCATGGTGTCGATGATCAACGACATCAGAGTGATTCTTGTGAAATTCGCCGATCGTCTGCACAACATGCGTACACTGGAATTTGTCAGCGAGCAGAAGCAGGAGCGCATCGCAAAAGAAACACTTGAGATTTATGCTCCGCTTGCCCATCGCTTCGGACTCGGGCGCATCAAGTGGGAGCTGGAAGATCTTTCCTTTAAATACCTGCATGAAGAAGATTACCGCAAGCTGAAAAAGGAAATCGCCGTCAAGCGGCGCGACAGGGAGGATTATCTCGACCGTTTTACCAAACCTCTGGTCGAGGAACTGACGAGGGCGGACCTGAAATTCGAGATCAGCGGCCGACCGAAGCACCTGTACAGCATCTACAAGAAGATGGTGGACAGGAATAAAACCTTCGATGAAATCTATGACCTGTTCGCAATTCGCATCATCCTGGATACGCAGGAGGAGAAGAATTGCTATCTCGCCTACGCCGTCGTGTGCGAAGTGTATACACCGATTCCCGAGCGGTACAAGAATTATATCGCTCTTCCGAAGCAGAACGGGTACAAATCTATTCACACGACGGTACTCGGACCAGATGGGAAGATGGCGGAGGTGCAGATCCGTACTCGTGAGATGCATGAGATTGCCGAGAAGGGCATTGCAGCTCACTGGGCGTACAAGGAAAGCGTGACGACAAAGGTCAGCGCATTTGAAAACTGGATTCGCTGGGTGCGAGAAATTCTCGAAAGTCCGCAGTCCGCGGCCACCGAGGAGGAAGGCGCCCGGCAGCTGATGGATAACTTCCGGCGTAACCTCTACCAGGACGAAATTGTTGTTTTTACTCCGAAGGGTGACCTGATCGTCCTGCCCAATGGCGCTACGCCGGTGGATTTTGCCTTCGAGATTCATTCCGAAGTCGGTCTCCATACCATTGGCGCAAAGGTGAACGGACGCATCGTACCCCTCAACCGGAAGCTGCACAGCGGCGACCAGGTTGAAGTCATCACGTCGAAGAATCAGAACCTCAGCGCCGACTGGGAGCAGAATGTCGTTACACATAAGGCGAAAACGGCGATCCGCCGCTTCGTCAACGAACAGACAAAAGCCATCCTGCAGAAAGGGCGCGAAAAATGGGAGCGGCGGGCGAAGAAGCTCAAGATCCCGCTCGATGAAGCACCGCTGCTGAAAGCCGCTCAGCACCTGCGCTTCCCCAGCCTCAGCAAGATGATGGTGGCCCTCGCGAAAGATGAGATCGGTGTCGACGATATCGCTCGGGCCGTACGCGAACAGCCCGATGCGCACGCGGAAGACATCGTGCTTCCGCACATGGATACGCAGCGGGTTTTCGATGAGTTTGCTGAAGCGGCACGCTCTGAAAAAGGCATCATTATCCAGGGCGAGTCCGCCGACTTCGAGTACGATTTCGCACGCTGCTGCAGTCCGCTGCCCGGAGATGATGTCATCGGCTTCGTTACTCTCGGCAAAGGCATCAAGATTCATCGACGCAACTGCAAGAATATCACGCGTTTGATGCAGGATACGAGCGATGCGAGTATGAAAGACCGGCTGATTGATATCGCCTGGCCTGACAACGGTAGCCTGGATTACCTCGGCGGCATCCGTGTCGAGGGTGAAGACCGCCCCGGCATCCTCAATGAAATAGCCCTTGCACTGACAAGCTATCAGAACACCAATATTCGCAGCGTTAATATAGAATCAGAAAACGCCCTGTTTCACGGTTCGGTCCTTGTCTCTGTCCAGAGCCTCGAGCACCTGCAGCGACTGATCGAACGACTGAAAAAAGTGAAGGGCATCTCGCACGCAGAACGTTTCGTCGAGATGTCGTAATCCCCAATGGAGGAAATGCACATGAAAGACAAAGTGCCCACATTAACACGAAAGGATATCGCTCGCAGAGTCGCAGACCAGCTTTCCGTAAAGGTGCAGGACGCCGACAATATCGTCGACACCGTCCTCTCTTCAATTCGTGAACTGCTCATGACGGCAGACCCGGAAATTCGTCTGGAAGTCCGCGATTTCGGTGTGTTCGAAGTGAAACTCACCAAAGCGAAGCCGCGTGCCCGTAATCCCAAAACAGGCGACAAAGTGTATGTTCCTCCTCGGAGAAAGACGCATTTCAAACCCAGCAAACTGCTCAAGTCCTTCCTGACGCAGCCGCTCAGCTCGCAGGCGGAGGCACGCCTGCTGGAGCGTGACCTCGTCGCCGGGAAATCCACGCTCGTGAACGACACGATGGAGGATGTGCTTGCATAACAGCGGTCGCGTACTCGGTATCGATTATGGGGAACGCCGTATCGGCCTGGCAGTATCCGACGAGCTTGGGATCATCGCGTCCGGCGCAGGTACCATCCCGGGCGACAATGACGTGCTCAGCCGGATCGTGGCACTGGTTCGTGAACGCGATATTCAACGTATCGTGGTTGGACTGCCGCTGACGCTTCGTGGTGAGGAAGGCGCTTCCGCTGAGATGGTGCAGCGATTCGTGAAGGCATTGCGGGAAGCATGTGACACACCTGTGGACCTCATGGATGAGCGGTTCACGTCATCGATTGCCGAACAGACAATTCGTGATATGGGTGTTGGAAAGAAGAAGCGACGGGAGAAAGGCAAGGTCGATGAAATCGCCGCGGTCATATTGCTGCAGGGATATCTCGATTCGCAAAAGTAGCCAGGAAAAAAGACCGAAGAAGCAAAATGCCGACCAGAGGGTCGGCATTTTCATGCTGCTTTGTGAGAACGCGATTAATCGACCCAGTCCGCGATGAAGACATTGGTATCACCGGGCTTGTTGTTGTTGCGGTTGGAGCAGAACACCAGTTTCTTACCATCACGGGTAAACATCGGGAATCCATCGAACTCATCGAACCAGGTGACACGACGCAATTTGCTGCCATCGATATTGATGATGTAGAGGTCGAAATTGCGTGGGTTGGAAGCATCCATGTTCGAACTGAAAATGATGCGCTTTCCATCAGGATGCATGAATGGGGCAAAATTCGCCTTGCCATTGTCGGTCACCTGGCGGATGTCGCTGCCATCAGCGTTCATAACGTACACTTCGAGATTGCTGGGACGTACCAGGTGCTCGGAAACCAGTTCGTCGTAGGCGGCAAGCTCTTCGTCGGTCTGTGGGCGACTTGCACGAAAGATGATCTGTGAGCCGTCGGGGGAATAGAACGGTCCGCCGTCGTACCCGCGGGCATGTGTCAGCCGCCTAACGTCGCTGCCATCAAGATTCATGCTGTAGATCTCGGGATCCCCATCCTTTGTCGAGGTGAACACGATACGATCCCCATTCGGCGAAACAGTCGCCTCTGCGTCATAGCCATCCGAAGCGAACAGCGTCTGCAATCCACTCCCGTCACTGTTTATACGGTAGATATCGAATTCCGTATACAGCTTCCAGACATAGCCCTTGCTGCGGTCCGGTGAAGGGAGGCAGCCGGGATCATGTGCTTCTGTTGAAGAAAACACGAGTGATGCGCCGTCGGGAAGCCAGTACGAACAAGTCGTCCGGCCGTTTCCGGAGCTGAGACGTGAGATCTGCTCTCCGTCGACTGTCATGGTATAGATCTGGTCGCATTCCATTCCTTCGGCCTTTCGCTGAAAGGTCAGCCGTTTTTCGTCGAAGGACAGATACGCCTCGGCGTTCTCCCCGTCAAACGTCAGCTGACGGATGTTTCGCAGGTTGCTTTCCTGCGGGTAGGCGAGGGAGTCCGCCTGTTCGGCGGCTTGATTATCTGGGGTGGAATCGCGATGCGCTTCGCCGCAGGCGGCGAAAATGACGAGGGAGAGCACGATATATCCATAAAAGGTTGGCATGGAACCTCTTTCAAGAATAAGCGATGAAAATGAAGATCAGTTGGTGTGCCCGGCACGAATGGTGATCACAGGGCAGGGGGCGCAGCGTACGATACTCTGGGCGATGCTCCCAACGAAGAATTCCTCGATTCCGCTGCGGCCGTTTGTGGCGATGACAATCAGATCGGCACCGATATCCTTGACGTATTCAAGAATCTTTTCGTCGGTCTCGCCTTTACGGATGGAAGTGTTTACCCGGAGGTCTTCAATGGGCACGGCATCGAGCAACGAACCGAATCGTTCCCCGATTTCCTTGATAATGGCCGCCTCAACCACATCCTCGTTCAGGTCGAATGTGCGCATCGACAATACCGAAAAGACATCCTGGTAGACGTGCAGGAGATGGATCTCGGCTTTGTACAGCCGTGCGATGTGCACAGCGGATTGCAGCAGCCGTACTGATGCGCCGGAGAAATCGACAGGGACGACAATGGATGAAACGGATTCAAGCATGACAGCTCCCTACAATGATGCCTGACGGGATTTGTACACGTGAAAGAGAATCGAACGAATGGATTCGGCCGTGGCTTCCGGGCAGCGGACATGCTTCCCGTGTTTCATCAGGCACAGTTTCGTGGCGATGTTAAGTTTGTATTCTCCGAGCAGCTCCGGCCGCTCCTGGACGACGTGCTGCAGCACGTCGACCTGCTCGTCCGTCAGTCCGCTGCTGTCTTCGTCCGCCAGAGCGCTGATGAATTCATTCAGCTGCTCGTTTGACATGTTCCTGTAATCAATAGTGCCCATGGAGCCTCTCGGGCTTCTCCTTCCTTGAATCTTGTCCGGATCACTATTCCGGCGTTTCTTCTGGATTCTCGTTCGTTTCTTTTTGCGAGGCTGTTTTCTTCTTTCGTTCCTTGCCTTCGAAGCCGCGTTGCGTCGCGTAATCAAAGAGGGTAGCCCGCAGCATCTTGCGTCCGCGATGCAGCCGCGAGCGGACAGTTCCTATCGGGCATTCAACAAAATCAGCGATTTCTTCGTAGGTGAAGCCTTCAATGTCGCAAAGAATGACGACTGTGCGGAATTCCTCCGGCAGGTTTTCCAGCGCGGTGGAAACATCGTCGTCCAGTATGTTCGAAAAAATCCTTTCCTCGAGATCGTTCGGATCAGTCGATTGTGCACGAATGGAATGGTAGAATTCCTCGACATCGTTGTAATCGACCTTGTCCGGCTCCTTCGAGGTGCGTCGATAAATGTTGATGAAAGAATTTTTCATTATTCTGAACAGCCAGGCCTTGCAGTTCGTTCCCTGCTCAAACTTGTCAAAAAAACGATAGGCCTTGAGGTAGGTTTCCTGGAGGAGATCGTTCGCCTCGTCGGGATCACTTGTCATCCGCAGCGCGAAATGATACAGCGCATCCATATGCGGCAGCGCTTCTCGTTCGAAGTCGAGATGGCGCTTGCGCAGGCTCTCAGGGGATTCACCCGAGTCTGCCTCACGGGAGGCGATATCTTCCTTGATCTCGGGATCGAGGACGGTCATAAAACTCCGCCTGTTTTAGCGTAAGAATATGAAATATACAGTGCTGTTCCCAAAGGAGCAATTGATGGCACAGGGCAGCGACGGCACCAGAGCATCACAAATATTCGTGAGTAACGTCTCTTTTTATTAATTTGATAATGTTATCGTTTCTGCTATATTTCCATTTAAGATATGATTAATCTGCTTTTTTCACCGACGAATAGCAACGCTAAAAGAATCCCACCGTTCCGATGTTGAAACATCAACCCTGGTCGCTCGGCAGCACGGCTCCCGCCCTTTGTCCGAAGTGCAACATGGCGGCCCTGTATCGCAGCCATACGCACACGACACTCGAAGAAAAACGCAAACAGTATGGCGCAAAGCGTCCGTATCGGTGTCATGAATGTGGCTGGCGCGGATGGATTGAAGAGCCGCACCTGCGTTATTCCTCCGAGACGATCTCGTATCGATCGAAGGACACGGTCACACAGGATATTGCAATCCCGGATATCCAACTCGATGACAATAACGGGAACGCGCATTCCACACAGCATGATCGGAAAGAGGCCGGGAACGTGGATGTCGGCCCGAGGAATGGTTCGGTGATCCCGAGTCCGACGCCACCGCAGAATACTGACGCGGATCGCACCGTGGCGCAGGAGTCACGTGCGGCGGATGGCATGCAGGAACGCGAGACGGCGACATCCGAGGATGACGAGAGCCGGCTTCCTGACTTCGTCGAGGACGCAACGAAAATCGCCTCCACAAAGGTGCCGGTGGGTTTTCACCATCATTCACGCCATACGATCAAGACGTGTCCGAAATGCGGTGAGCCCAGCTTGTATCGGTCCCGTTCACGGAGTCTCGGTGAAACGATAAAGAAGAAATTGACAATCAAGCGCCCGTACCGCTGCCATAAATGCGGTTGGCGGGGATGGCTCAGCCGGGGCTTTTAGTTTGCCTCGCTGTCTCCCCCTGCACTGAGCGCTAAACATGAAATGACAATTCACTCTCACTAGACCGGAAACACTATGCAGATCTCCAAATCAGCAGGATACGCGGTCCACGGCCTCGGATACCTCATCACACGCGGAACGAAACAGCCTGTGCAGATCTCCGAAATCGCGGAAGACCAGGATGTTTCGAAAACGTATCTCGCGAAGATTTTCCAGCAACTTTCCACTGCCCGTATCGTGGTCGGACACCGTGGCGTCACTGGCGGCTATATCCTTGCCCGCGATGCCAGCGAAATCACGCTCGTCGACATCATCGAAGCCGTTGATGGACCGATCATACGCCGGCACTGCTGCCTCGGTATGTTCGGCTGCCCGATCAAGAACAAGTGCACCGTCCTCGACATCTTCAACGAAGCAAACGAGCGTTTCGTGGAAACCCTGCGCAACATGACGCTGCAGGATGTCGTCGTCAGCATGACGAAGGTCAAGGCACCCTTCCTCGCCGGTAAGAAAAAATAAACAGTACTGCGTCCGGGCGCCTGCTGCGCACCGGACGCAGCCGCATTGTGAAATTCACACTTGAACACAGCGACGCGGGTTGTGGTGCGCGGGCGGGAATGCTGTCCACCGATCACGGCACGATCGAAACGCCCATTTTTATGCCGGTGGGAACGCAGGGTACCGTCAAGGCGGTACAACAGCGTGAACTCAGGGAGATCGGCGCACAGATCATCCTCGCGAACACCTACCACCTCGCTTTGCGACCCGGCAGCGAACTGCTTTCGGAAGCGGGCGGACTGCACCGTTTCATGAACTGGGACCGCCCGATCCTGACTGACAGTGGCGGCTACCAGGTGTTTTCGCTCTCGGAACTGCGAAAAATCGAACATGACGGGGTGACCTTCCAGTCGCACATCGATGGTTCGTACCATCGATTCACTCCCGAGAGAGTGATTGATATTCAACGCGCCATCGGTTCGGACATCATGATGATCCTTGATGAATGTCCGCCTGCCGACTGCGGGTATGAATACGCCGAACGCAGCAATCAACTGACATTGCGCTGGGCGGAACAGGCGCGGGAGTACGTGGCACGGACGGCACCGCATTACGGTCACGCGCAGTACGCCTTTGGAATCGTTCAGGGAAATGTGTTCGAGGATCTGCGTGCCAGGAGTGCCGAGGGGCTCGTGGCGCTGGATTTCGACGGTTATGCGATCGGTGGCCTTGCTGTTGGTGAAGCTGCCGAAGTGATGTACCGGATCACCGAGTTCACGACCTCGGTGCTGCCCGCAGGCAAACCGCGCTACCTCATGGGCGTAGGAACGCCGGTGAATATTGTCGAATCCATCGAGCGTGGCGTGGATATGTTTGATTGTGTCATGCCAACGCGCAACGGACGCAACGCCATGGTGTTCACGTCCGACGGTCCGCTGATGATCAAGAAGGAACGTTTCCTCCACGAATACCGACCCATCGAGGACGGCTGCGACTGTTACGCCTGCGCACATTTCACGCGTGCCTACATCTCGAATCTTTTTCGCACTCGGGAAATTCTTGGCCTGCAGCTCGCTTCCATACACAACCTGGCTTTTTACTTACGATTGACGCGCGACGCGCGAAATGCTATCTTTCAAGATCGGTTCTCTTCGTGGAAAGATGCTTTCGTACGGCGCTATCACGAAGGACAATCGACATAGCATTCGACCACACTATAATTCAGGAGTAACTCCGTGATTCATACGTTTCTAGCCATGGCTCCGCAGGGCGGTCAGAGCGGCGGCGGCGGTATGTTCAGCACTCTGATTTTCTTTGCGCTGATTTTTGTCATCTTTTATTTCATGATCCTGCGTCCCCAGCAGAAGCGGGCGAAGGAACGTCAGAAAATGCTCGACAGCATCAAGAAAGGCGATAAGGTCGTCACGTCGGGCGGCATGCACGGGAAAATCGTAAATGTTGATGAGAAGACGGTTCTTCTCGACGTTGGCGACAACATGAAACTCAAGTTCGATCGCTCGGCCGTTAATACGGTTACCCGCGAGGCTTCGGCCGAATAACACAGGAGCTGCCTGAATGGCACATGTTTTTAATACTGTCGACGAGGCCATCGCTGCCATTCAGGCCGGCGAGGTAATTATCATCGTTGATGACGAAGATCGCGAGAACGAAGGTGACTTCGTCTGCGCCGCGGAAAAAACCACACCCGAGATTGTGAACTTCATGGTTCAGTACGGACGCGGCATGGTCTGCGTTCCGCTGACGGAAGAACGCATGGATGAACTCCAGCTCGGCATGATGGTCGACGGCAATACCGCACTCCATGGCACCAACTTCACCGTGACGGTCGACTATGTCCACGACACCACGACCGGGATCTCGGCTGCCGACCGCGCCGCAACGATTCGTTCGCTTGCGGATCCGGCGACCAAGCCTTCGGACCTGGCGCGACCGGGACACATTTTTCCGCTGAAAGCGGTCTCCGGAGGCGTGCTTCGTCGCGCGGGACATACCGAAGCGGCGGTGGACCTCGCGCGCATGGCGGGTCTGCAGCCCGTGGGTGTTGTCTGTGAGATTCTGAAGGAAGACGGCTCCATGGCGAGGACCACCGAACTGGTGGAAATCGCACGCCAGCACGAACTCAAAATCATCGCCGTCAATCAGCTGATCGAACAGCGTGTCAAAGGTGAAAAGCTTGTCAAAAAGGAGATCGTAACTCATATCCCGACACGGTATGGTGAGTTCGATCTGCACCTGTACACCAACACGATGGACAACAAGGAGCACCTTGCCCTCGTAAAGGGGAATATTACCGACGGTACACCCGTATTGACGCGCGTACATTCGGAGTGCCTGACAGGTGACACGTTTGGATCGCTGCGCTGTGACTGCAAGGATCAGCTCAACGCCGCCATGATGATGGTCGAACGCGAAGGTCGTGGTATCCTGCTCTACATGCGGCAGGAGGGACGCGGAATCGGACTGGCCAACAAGCTGCGCGCTTACAACCTTCAGGACGCCGGATTCGATACCGTGCAGGCGAATAACGAACTCGGTTTCCGCGACGACCTCAGGGATTACGGTATCGGAGCGCAAATCCTCGCTGATCTCGGAGTGAAGCAGATGCGCCTGATCACCAATAATCCGAAGAAGATCGTTGGTCTGAAAAGCTACGGACTTGAGATTGTTGAACGTATCCCGATCGAATCGATTCCGAACGAAATCAATGAGCTGTACCTCAAAACGAAGCGCGACAAGATGGGGCATCTCATCATGCATCAGCACAGCTGAGCAGCACGTTTCGACTTGACATCGGCTGGCTGACGACGTATATTTTATATCCATAGCCAGAATTCCTGAGCGGAATGCTGGCTATGTTTTTTATTTTCTCGTTACCGAAGCATAAACCTGGAGTGCACAGTGGAGTCGAAAGGAACAGTGTATCTGACGCGTGAGCGCATGCTCGAACTGGAACAGGATTTGCACCAGATGAAATCCAAGGGTCGTTCCGAAATGGCGGAAAAAATCGCAGAAGCTCGAGCGCATGGCGATCTGAGTGAGAATGCCGAATACGACGCCGCCAAGGAAGAGCAGGGGCACCTGGAATTGCGCATCAGCAAACTGGAAGAACTGCTCACCCGGGCTCGTATCATCGATAAAAGCGATCTTCCCACCGATGCGATCTACATCCTCTCGGATGTTACTCTCGAAGACCTTAAAACGGGCACCACGGTGACCTATAAACTCGTTTCCCCCGAGGAAGCGGACTTTGAGAAAAACAAGATTGCTGTGACCTCACCTCTCGGCAAGGCGCTGATGAAAAAGAAAACTGGTGATGTGATCAATGTTAAGGTCCCGGCAGGTACGCTGGAATTCAAAATCCTGGACGTCGCCTGATCGTAATCCCATGTATGTGAAAACGTCCCGTGCATCGATGTGCACGGGACGTTTTTATTGAATCCGATTTCATTTCGTCGACGGCACTGGCTCATGCCCGGGTGCCGGTGACATGCCGCGGTTCCGATCAGTCGGGATAACTGAGTTCTGCCGGAGGCATACCGCTGCTGCCATCCTGCAGATAGTGATCGAACCAGTCCATCGTTCGCATGATGAAGTCCAGCCGGGCTGGATTGCGGCGATTGCCGTGTCCCTCACCCGGATACCACACCAGGCGCACGGGAGCCTTGCCATGGACTTTGAGAGAGCGGTAGAGTTCGAGGCTCTGGCTCGGGTGTACGCGTGGATCTTCCTTGCCGTGCAGAATGAGCGTCGGAGTCGTGCTGCCTTTCGCCCATTTCACCGGACTGCGGTCCCACACTTTCTCAAAATCCTCATACGTCCACATTCCCCAGTGCACGTAATAATCCTCGTAGGGGATATCCGTGGTATTGCGTTTCGAGATCTGATTCGAGACGCCCACGAAGACGCAGGATGCGGCAAATCGTTTTGAATGCTTCGTCGCGGCCCAGGCGGAGAAGTATCCGCCGTAGGAACCGCCACCGATTCCGACGCGCTTGCTGTCTACCAATCCCATGTCGACCAGTTCATCGATGCCGTCGAGAACGTCCGTGAATTCCTTGCCGGCCAGATCACCGAGCCCTTCCTTGGCGAAGGCGACACCGCGTCCCGTACTCGCGCGGTAGTTCGGCATGAACACGAAGTATCCACGTGCTGCCGCCACCTGACCCCAGTTGCCGTAACTGCTTACCCATCCGTTGTGATAACATGATTCAGGGCCTCCGTGGATATCGACGATCAGCGGATACCGCTTGCCCTTCTCATAATCGAGAGGGTAGATAAGGACGGAGGTGATGCCCAGTCCGTCATCGGCCTTGTAGTTGAAGGCTTCCTGGCGTGCGAGACGGATACGTGAGAGCCATGGGTTGGATGTGGTTTCCCGTTCGATCCGTCCCTGCACGAAGGTGTACAATTCAGAAGGATGCTGCGAGGTGCTGGCCGCCATGGC
>PKTF01000251.1 GCA_002869275.1 Ignavibacteria bacterium
ATCATGCAGATGGTCAAGGACGAAACCTTCAAGGAAGTCGCGCGCCGCATCAAGGCCGGCGAGGCTCCGCGCGAAGTGGAAATTCAGAATTTCATGCACGACCTCATGCGGAAGAACGGCATGACCTGGGAAGATGGTCCGATTGTCGCCATCAACGAACACGCCGCCGATCCGCATTTTGAGCCGACCGAAGAGAACAGCGTCGGGATGAAGGAAGGCGACCTGCTGCTGCTCGATCTCTGGGCCAAGAAGGACGAGCCCGGCGGCATCTATTACGACATCACGTGGATGGGATTCATCGGTACGGAAGTGCCGCAGCGCATCGCAGACATCTTTGCCGTCGCACGCGACGCGCGGAATACCGGCCTGAATATCGTCAAAGAACGCTTCGCAGCGGGCACCCCGGTTGCCGGCTGGGAAATCGATGACGCCGTACGCAAGGTGATCGTTGATGCCGGTTACGGCGAATACTTCGTGCACCGTACGGGACACAATATCGGACTCGAAGTGCACGGCAATGGCGGACATATCGACAACCTCGAGACGAAGGACGATCGCCGCATTCTTCCCGGTACCTGTTTCAGTATCGAGCCGGGCATCTACATGGAACATGAGAAGATCGGCTTCCGCACCGAGATCGACGTCTTCGTCACTGATGAAGGCAGCGTTGAAGTCACCGGCGATATGCAGCACGAGGTCATTCCTATTCTGACGCTCGTCTGAGCGCATCCGTTTCAGAGGGGATCGCCGCGGTGATCCCCTCCCGTTTTTCCTTTCCGCACGCATTCTCACCACAATGCAGATAGATCTATGTACACGTACATTTTCATCATTCTCGCTTACCTCATCGCGCTGACTGTTTACAACTTCTTGCAGGCGAAGAAGGTCAAGACGCAGGACGACATGATGGTCGCCGGGCGCAGCCTGGGAGTGACCAAGATGGTTTTCACGCTGGTCTGTACCTGGATTGGTTCAGGTACCTTCATCGCCGGAGCGGAATACGCGTTTCGCGCCGGTTGGAGTGCAATATGGATGGCGGCAGGTGCCTGGGTAGGCATCGCGATCATCTACTTCCTTGCCGGCAAAATCCGGACCTTCGGGCAGTACACCATCGGTGATATTCTCGAGGAACGCTACGGGAAGTTCGCACGCCTGTTCGGCGCCATCGCGCTGATCATCGCCTTCACAACCATCGTATCGTATCAGTTTCGTGCCGGGGGCTACATCCTCAACGTGATCACGGATGGTGCCGTGAGCGTGGAGATGGGCCAGGCGATTGCCGCCGGCTTCGTAATTCTTTTTACCGCCATCGGCGGCATGATCGCCGTAGCTCATACGGACCTGCCCAACGGTATCATTATCGTCCTGGCCTGTATCATCGCCGTGCCATTTGTCGTGGTGACTGCCGGTGGCTGGGACGCAGCAGCACAGAATCTGCCTGCAGCACACATGTACCTCGTGTCTCCGGAATTCGGTGAATATCCGTTCCTCAAGGCTTTCAGTTATTTCCTCGCAACGATGTTCCTGCTGCTCGGTGTACAGAGCATGTATCAGAAATTCTACAGCGCCAAGACTCCCGCCGACGCCAAGAAAGCCGTGGCGCTCTGGATCGTGGGTACCGTGGTCGTGGAGACCGTGGTGATCATCATTGCCATTTATGCTGCCAGTTATTTCTGGGAAGACAAGACGATGGATCCCGCAGCAGTGGTGCTGCATGCCGCCCGAAATATGGTGCCGGCACCTGTCGGACTCCTGCTCCTCGCCGCCGCTGTCGTGGTGGTGATTTCCACGGGTATGAACTATCTGCTGAGTCCGTCCACAAATATCATTCGCGACATTTACCAGCGCTTCATGAAGCCTGACGCCTCACAGGAAAGCATGGTCGCTCTCCAGAAGGTGTTTATAGTCGTGCTCGGACTCATCGCGTTTCTGATGATCTTCATCCCCACGGTGATGGACCTCGAGATCTCTGTTCTCAAGTACGCATACTTCGCGTATACGATGTACGGTGTTGCGATCACACCGGCGCTGCTTGCGGCGCTGGTCTGGAAGCGGGCCACGAAACAGGGAGGACTGGCCAGCATTGTTGGCGGTGCCTCCATCGCGATACTCTTTGATTTTGTGATTCCCTACATCGCCCCGGATGTCATGATCGGAGGAGATGCCTGGGGTATCCCGAGCATTTATCCCGCTCTCGTCGCTTCGATCGGATTGCTGGTAGCGGTCAGCCTCCTGACGCCCAAACCCGATCCGTCGGTGCTGGCGAAGCTCTTTCCCGAGAAGGCGTAAGCTTTGCTGGGAGGGGGTATGTCGAGTAGAGAAAACGGGTGCCATTTGGCACCCGTTTTCTTTACTCGACATACGGAGCTGCGGGGGTTACCCAGACACCTCGTCTAAGAGCCCCGCCAGCTTCCGCGTGATTTCCGAACGCTCGTATTGGTGGATGCCCTCACGATCCTGCGAAGATCCGAGGCGGTCTTCCTTCCATTGCGTATAGAAGTCGAGGAGGATTTCGGCGATGGCGTCGATGTCATTCGACCGTGCACAACGGCCCGAGCGCGTTTCCTCGATCACCTGGGTGACCGCGCCCTCTGGGGCGAGGGTGATGATGGGTTTTCCCGAACCCATGTACTCATACACCTTGCCGGGCACGATTTCCTCATTTCCCTTGAAATCATCCACGACCATCAGCAGGGCATCGCTCTGGAACAGGTGTCGCACGCTGTCGGCATGCGGCATGTAGTCGTGCACCACGATTGCAGGCTTGAGCACCGGGTGATCGAACATCGCGCGCACTTCAGCGCCGAAGCGGCCGATGAACTGCAGGCGCAGGTCATTGAGGTCGACCTTGCCCTGCTCTACGAGCATGGCTGTCGCGGCGAAAAACGTTTCTGGGTTCCGCTTCCCGTACATCGATCCTGTGTAGGTCACGATGAAATGCTCTTTCACCACCACCTCGACGGTAGGGAAGTCGGCGCTGTCAAAACCGTTTGGCAGATGATGCACCTTGTCCGTATCGATGTCAGGGTATTTCTCGTGAAAATCCTTCAGGATGCCCTTCCACGCCACCTCCATACGGTCGCATTCCTCGAACACCGAACGCTCGTAGTGCCTGTCGATGAGTCCGGGCAGCCACCACCGCTTCGGCGTACTGAGGAAGCCGCGCCAGGGATCGCGGAATCCCGCCACCCAGGGCAGTCCGGTTTTGCGCTTGAGATTTCGCGCGATCAGCGAACATGTGTACGGCGGCGAAGATGAATAGATCGCCTGGATATCATGCTCGCGGATGATGTCGAGTCCCTGCTTCACTCCGGGTTTGATCCACCCCATGCGAGCATCGGGAATAAAGAAGGTCGCGCGGATGAACTCTGCGATGCGCTCCTTGAATGAACGCTTCTCTCCCGGTTTGGGGATGGTGTTCACGTCTACCGGTGTCCCTTTTTTCTTGCCCGTGAACATGCGGTATGCCGTGTAGGGTTCGAGAATGGGAGTGCGGTAGATGATCGCCTCTTCGGGTATTTCCTTGAACAGCGATTCGTCCCGCGCCGGGTAGTCGGCGTCCTTGACCGTGAGGATCACAGGCCGCCAGCCGTTTTGCAGCAGGTAGGTGCAGAACTTCAGCACGCGCTGTACGCCGGGTCCGCCGGAGGGGGGGAAATAGTACGTTATGATCAGGACGTTTTTCATCGCACCTACGCCTTTGGAAGCCAGCCGTCGCGGTTCACGAGCATCTGGTACATCGGTCCGGGAATGGTGAGTTCGACATCGCCGCCAGTTGCCGGCAGCGTTGTACGGATTTCTGCGACGCGTCCGTCCACGACCTTTTGCACCCATTCGGGTTCCATGAGTGCGATACGGCCGAGTGCTACTGCGGCACAGCCGTCATCGAGAATGGAGATGGCGTCCTCGGGCGAATGGATAAGTCCGACACCGATCACGGGCAGCTTTCCGCCGAGTCGCTGTATGATGCAGCGGGTCGGTGGCAGGCATGGCGTGTCGGGACGCAAAGGCGCAGCCTGGTAGCTCCGCACCGAGACATGCAGCCAGTCGAGTGCGCGTTCGGCCAGGGCATCGACGAGCTGCAGGGTGTCAGCCATGGTGATGCCGGGCTCTTCGATTTCCTCGGGTGAAATGCGGTAGCCCACGGCGAAAGGCCGTTCGGCAGAGCGCGCCGCCTCGAGCACAGCATCGGTCACCGCCAGCGGAAAACGCATCCGCTTTTCCACGCTGCCGCCCCAGTCGTCGTTCCGGCGGTTCGAATGCGGTGAAAAGAACTGTTGGAGCAAATAGGTGTTCGCCCCGTGGATTTCCACACCGTCGTAGCCCGCCGCGATGGCGCGTTGTGTCGCGTCTGCAAACGAACGGATGGTTTCGTGTATCTCGTTCTCGGTCATCGGACGCGGTACGTCCGCGCCTGCGCGCTCGGCGGGTTCGGCACTCGCGGATACAGGCTGCGCGCCCAGAAGTGCCGCCGGACACATGCGTCCTCCATGGTGGATCTGCAGGATTGCGCGACCGTTCTTCGCGTGAATGACTTCTGCTGCGCTGCGCAGCGACGGAATCATCTCGTCACTCGTCGCGCTCCACTGTCCATCGAAAGCCTTCCCGAGAGGATGCACGAGGCAGGCCGCTGTCATGAAGAGTCCGGGACCGTCGGCCCGCCGGGCGATGTATGCCAGCTCGTCTTCATGGATGGTGCCGTCGTCATGCGACGACCAGGTGGTCATCGGTGCGATCATGACACGGTTGCGTACGGTGAGTCCGGAAGGAAATGTGTATGGGTTGAAGAGTGCAGGGTAATGCATACGTAGGCTTGTCCTCTGAGAAACGGGTCTAGGATTCGCTGCGGGCCTTCAGGAGAGAGGAGAAGGAGAGTCCGCGCGTGGTCAGATAATAGATGCCCATGACGATGGGTACCATGTAGTTGACGAAGTGCGTGAGCGTGCCGAAGGCGACGGCATCGGCTTCGGTGAAGCCCGCGAATTTCATGAGGGCGATGCGTGCGGTGACATGAAACACGCCAAAGGCACCGGGAGTGGGTGCCACGGCATAGCCCAGGGCCGTGATGGCATAGATCTCGAGTGCCGCGAATATGGTGACCTGCGCGTTCTGTCCGCTCTCAAAAGCGAACATCATGATATACAACGGCATGAGGTAGAGAAAATAGATCACCAGCGTGTAGACGATGACCAGCACCGCCTGGCGTACGGACTTGATGGCGCCGAAGCCGAGCTGCAGCTTGCGAAACATGTCGAGCACCTTGTCTCGCAGGGTGTTCAGCGCGCCGATGCCGAATTTCTGAGCCGCCCACCGCAGTGGAGTCGAACCGGTTTCCGCCAGCCAGAGGCCCAGCTTGCTGGGGGCGATGACGATGAACACGATTCCGATGATGATGGCCATGTACAGGATCGGCTGAATGATATCCGCCTGGACGCCGATTTCCTCGAAGCCGTCGAACAGCGTGGTATCCACCATCATGATGGCGGCGATGATCACGAGCAGGGCGACGGTATCGATAAAGCGCTCGACGATGATGCTGCCGAGCAGCGAACTGTAGCTCGTGCTCTCTTCCGCCTGATCGGTCATCCACGGCCGGATGAATTCACCGCTCCGTGGAATGATGTTGTTCATGAAGTAGCCGACGATCACTCCGGCAAACAGGTTACGCGTGCGCACCTTCGGGTGGATGCGCTCGAGGATGACTTTCCAGCGGATTGCGCGTGCGTAATGCGAGAGCAGAATCGGAACGAGGATCAGGAGGGCATACCAGTAATTCGCCGTCCGAAAACTCGTGCCCAGTTCACTGAAATCGACTTTCCAGATGGAGAAATAAATGGAGAAGGCGACGATGAGCAGAGTAATCGTCACTTTCAGGATGGAAACAATGCGCTGGCGGTTCATGATCCCCGCTGTAATCCAAGTGATAACATTGCGGGAATATACGCAAAATCGTCCTCAGACTGAGCGGTTTTTGAATTTTCTTCCGGTGCGTTCGCTCTCACCATGGCACGATGACCGTGATGAAACAGGGCCGGAAGAGCATACCGTGCCGCCGAGAGCCAGGCTGATAACTGCCCTTCTTGTAAATAAGCCTTCCATTCGCTAATTTTGTAACAATTGGGAGTTTTGTACACAACATTCGAGATTTTTTGGATTCCGGGGTGATCCGGGATTGCGGGAAACACATTACTTAACGTCTGAAGGACGCAACACAAATGGCAATCGAAGACAAGATCAAGGAACTCCTGCAGAAGCGGGAAGAGGCCAGGATGGGCGGCGGCGAAAAGCGTATCGAATCGCAGCACGCCAAGCGAAAGCTCACCGCTCGCGAGCGCCTCGATCTCTTGCTTGATGACGGCAGCTTTGAAGAATTCGACATGTTTGTCAGTCACCGCTGCATCGATTTTGGCCTCGAAAATGAGGCATATCTCTCCGACGGCGTGGTCACGGGCTACGGTACCATTGACGGCCGCCTCGTCTATGTCTTTTCTCAGGACTTCACCGTGTTCGGTGGATCCCTGTCCGAAATGTACGCGAAGAAAATCTGCAAGATCATGGACATGGCCATGAAAGCCGGTGCGCCGGTGATCGGTCTGAATGACTCGGGCGGAGCACGTATCCAGGAAGGTGTCAAGAGCCTTGGCGGCTATGCCGACATTTTTGAACGGAACATCCTCGCTTCCGGTGTCATCCCGCAGATCTCGGGCGTGTTTGGTCCCTGCGCAGGCGGCGCGGTCTACTCCCCCGCAATCACCGACTTCATTCTCATGACCAAGAATACCAGTTACATGTTTGTGACCGGGCCCAAGGTCGTGAAATCTGTAACGAATGAAGTGGTAACCACCGAGGAACTGGGTGGATCGAGTATTCACACGACCAAGTCTGGTGTGGCGCACTTTGCCTGCGAGAACGACGAAGAGCAGGTCTCGCTGATCCGCAAGCTTTTCAGCTACATTCCGCAGAATAACATGGAAGAGCCGCCGCGGATCGACACCAACGATCCGATCGACCGGCTCGAGGAAGCGCTCAATTACATCATTCCCGAGAATCCCAATAAGCCGTATGACGTGAAGGACGTGATTCACGCGGTGGTGGACAACGGTGAATTTCTGGAAGTGCACCGGGCCTACGCACCGAACATCGTGGTGGGATTTGCGCGCTTCAACGGTCAGTCGGTCGGCATCGTTGCGAACCAGCCGAGCTATCTCGCCGGCGTGCTCGACATCAACTGTTCGAAGAAGGGGGCACGGTTCATCCGCTTCTGTGATGCGTTCAACATTCCGATCGTGACGCTCGTGGATGTGCCGGGCTTTCTTCCCGGGACAGCGCAGGAATATGGCGGCATCATTTCCAACGGCGCGAAGCTGCTTTTCGCCTACGGCGAGGCCACCGTACCGAAAATCACCATCATCCTGCGCAAGGCTTACGGTGGCGCGTATGATGTCATGGGTTCCAAGCATCTGCGAGGGGACCTGAATTATGCCTGGCCCACCGCGGAAATCGCAGTGATGGGACCCCGCGGCGCCATCGAGGTGCTGTACGGTCGCGAGTTGTCGAAAAAGGATGCCGAAGCACGTGGTCAGTTCATCTCCATGATGGAAGATGAGTATCGGAAGAAGTTCGCCACACCGTATGTCGCCGCGAAGCACGGCTACATCGACGACGTGATCGAACCGCGCAACACGCGTTTTCGCATCATCCGTGCCCTGCAGAGCCTGAGCACAAAGCGCGACAGCCTGCCAATGAAAAAGCACAGCAACATTCCGCTGTAAGGAGTCGCGATGTTTGCACAGACTACCATAGCACTTGCGGCGGCGGATACGCTGCAGCAAGAGACCGACACACTGGCCGCCTGGGGAAAGACCGGGGTCGAGAGCATTGTCGCCGGCGAAGGGATCATGATTTCCATCATCGGCATTATCATTGTTTTCGCATCACTGACAGTGATCTCCCTGCTGATCCGCATGATCAAAAACCTCACGGCGAAGAAAAAGAAGAAGCCGCAGACCGAGAGCGCTGAGACGCCTGTGCGCAACGGGGTATCGGGCGAGGTCGTAGCGGCTATCGCCACGGCTCTGCAGCACCATCTGTTCGAGCTGCACGACGAAGAACGCACCATCATTACGATAAAGAAGGTCTCGCGTACTTACTCACCGTGGAGTTCAAAACTCTACACCATGACGCCGGCGCCCTTCAAACAGATTACGCAACGTTGACCGAGGAAGCATGAGATGGATTCCAATCGAAAGTTTTCAATAAAAATCCACGGCAACGACTATGCCGTGGAAATCAAGAAAGTTGATGACGGTGTCGCATCCGTCGACGTGAACGGCACAGTGTATGAGGTACAGTACGAGGCGGAGCGCCGAAGCTCGAAAACGCCGACCCTGGTGCGCAAGCCCGTGTACCATACCGAAACCGAACGCCCGAAAAAGACCGCCAAGCCCACCGAGAACAAAGGCAAGGTGGTGCAGGCGCCGCTGCCGGGCGTCATCCTCGAAATCAAGGTGAAAGAAGGTGACACGATCAAGGCCGGCGACGTGCTGATGATCATGGAAGCCATGAAAATGGAAAACAACATCGTTGCGCCCTGTGATGGCACCATCGCTTCGATGAAAGTGGCGAAAGGCGACAACGTGCTCGAAGGTGACGCCCTGGTCGAGATCGGAGGGTAAAGGCAATGGACGGCTTTTTTCACTTCCTGTCGTACAGCGGTTTCGCCAATGTCACGATCGGCCACCTCATCATGTTGTCGGTCGGACTGTTTTTTATTTTCATCGCCATCACCAAGGATTACGAACCGCTTCTACTGGTACCGATCGGTTTCGGCATCATTATCGGCAACATCCCGTTCCTCGAGAACATCGGCATGCAGATCGGTATTTACGAGGAAGGCTCGGTCCTTAATTACCTCTACTACGGCGTGGTCAAGGGCATCTATCCGCCGTTGATTTTCCTCGGCATCGGGGCGATGACCGACTTTTCGGCCATGCTCTCCAACCCCAAACTCGTGCTGCTTGGTGCCGCTGCGCAGGTCGGTATTTTTCTGACGCTGATCGGTGCGCTCGCGCTCGGTTTCAGTCCGCTGGAAGCCGGCGCCATCGGTATCATCGGTGGGGCGGACGGTCCGACGGCAATCTTCATCGCCTCGAAGCTCGCCCCGCACCTGATCGGCGCCATCGCCATCGCGGCATATTCGTACATGGGACTCGTGCCCATCATCCAGCCGCCGATCATGAAACTATTGACAACCCATGAAGAACGTTCGATCCGCATGAAGCCGCCGCGCGCGGTGTCGAAGAAGGAAAAGATCCTGTTTCCGATCGCCGCCTTCATTGTGACGGGCTTTATTTCCCCGGGCTCGCTGCCGCTGCTGGGAATGCTCTTTTTCGGCAACGTGCTCAAGGAAAGCGGTGTTACGAAGCGTCTGATGGAAACCGCGCGTAATCCACTGATCGATATCGTGACGATTTTGCTCGGCGTGACCGTCGGGGCATCGACGCAGGCCACGACGTTCCTGACCCCACAGTCCATCCTTATTTTTGCGCTTGGTGCCGGTTCCTTTGCCGTGGCCACCGCATGTGGCGTGCTCTTTGCCAAGTTCATGAACCTGTTCCTGAAGGACGGCAACAAGATCAATCCGTTGATCGGCGCGGCCGGCGTATCGGCGGTGCCCGATTCGGCGCGCGTCTGTCACAACGTCGGATTGCAGGATCACCCCGACAACTACCTGCTCATGCACGCCATGGGACCCAACGTCTCTGGTGTCATCGGGTCAGCCGTTGCAGCGGGTATCCTGATTTCCTTCCTGCTCTGATGAGCGCAGCGCGGTCTGTACGGCAAGGGGTTCCCCACGGGGAGCCCCTTGCGTTTTCATGCTGCAATCCCTATTCTGTCTGCGGATAACCCAGAACATATTTGACGCAAGGAGACTGCTCATGCAGATAAAGGATATCGTGAAAACGAAGGGTTCGACCGTGTTCAGTATCCATCCGGAGAAGACGGTAAAAGACGCCATAGACATGCTTCTCGAGTTCAACATCGGCTCGCTGCTGGTGGTCGAGGACGCGCATCCGGTGGGCATTTTTACCGAGCGCGATTCGCTGCGCATCTGTTCAGAACAGGCGGAGCAGCTGCAGAGTATCCGCATCGGGGAGGTCATGACGTCCGAACTGATCATCGGAAGGCTGGAAGACGATGTCGCCAGCGTCATGCATGTAATGACGGAGAAGCGTATCCGTCACCTGCCTATCATCGAGGAAGGCTATGTGGCGGGAATGGTGTCGATCGGAGACCTCGTGAAATCGCAGCACGACGAAAACGAGCTGACGATTCATTACCTGAAGGACTACATCACGGGTAATGACATGCGGTGAGCGCTGTCAGCGCTTCTTGAGCCAGCTGAGGGGATTCTGTTTCAGGCGATCGTACCAGAGTTCGAAATGCATCATTGGTCCTGAAACGCCTTCCCCGGTTTTTCCCAGCTTTTGTCCGGCATTCACCTTCTGTTTTGCCCGCACGGAAACCTGTGAGAGGTTCGCATACACGGTATAGAAGAGTTCTGAGTGATCGACGATCACCAGGTTTCCGAACCCGGCGATGTAGGTGACCATCGAGACTGTGCCATCGGCGACAGATGCCACCGGCGATCCAACAGGGACGGAAATATCGATCCCGTTATTGATGAACACGTGTCCCTTCGCATTCCTGTTTTCTCCAAAAACTTCCAACAATGCACCCTGGGTAACCGGCCAGGGAAGTTTCCCGCGTTTCTTTCCGAACGTGGTACTGGTAAGGGCTTTGCGCGGTGGGGCTTTTGCCGTCGCGCCGCGTGATGCTGTTGGAGCCGTTTTTTTGCGCGCCGCTTCAAGGCGTTTTCGCTCGCGCTCGATCAGGTCGGCGATCATGCGTTCGACCTTACGCGCTGCGGCCTGTTTTCTGCGCAGCTGTTTCTCGTAGGATTGCTTGTCCTGCCGTACCTTTGTCAGCAGACGTTTGTGTTCCTTGACTTTGCGGCTGAGCAGGCCGTCTTCCGAGCGTTTTTCCTGTATGGCGAGTCGCTGCTCCTTGAGCTTACTCTCGAGCAGCATTTTCTGCAGTTCGATCGCCCGCTTTTTCCTTCGAATCTCATTGGCATTGACTCGCTGCCGCTCGGAGTAGGCTTTCAGGTATTTCGAGCGGATAAACATTTCGTTGACGCTTTCCGACGACAGCAGCAATTCGGTGTCGTGCGTGCGGCCCCGCTTGTACATCCCCACGATGGTCCGCGCATAACTGCGTTTAAGCTGTTTCAATTCGTTTTCGGCAGTCGAAAGATTGAGCTTCGCGATCGCAATCTCTTTCTGGTTTTCGGCGATGTCTTCGGTCAGCCGCGTGACCAGTGAACGCAGGAGCGAGGTCTGGCGGTCATAGTCGTCGAGCCGCTGCAGCGCGCTGCGTTCTCGCTTCTCGCTCTCCTTGATGCGCTTTTCATAGCGGTCGATTTCCTTGCGCAGTTTCTGAAGCTCGCTCTGCTTCGACTTGACACCGCCTGACTTTTTCTTCTGGGCATGCGCATTCCCCGCCGAGCCGGCCAGGAGCAAACCCGTTAACAGGAGAAAAAATATATAGCGAATCAGCTGCCTCATCATTCCGCATGGTTTTCGTCCGATAAGAAAAAATGTACAGATTTAGAAAAGCAAAACCAATTGCAAATACAGGGGTTAGGGGAATCACATAGGAAAGTGCTTCAAAAGA
>PKTF01000088.1 GCA_002869275.1 Ignavibacteria bacterium
AGGGAAAGCACAATAACAGCCGGCCGTGTAAAACGCTTCATATCTTCCTCTAGCAGTTGGAATGACAATGCTCGAATATATTTCTCATTGCTGTGGGGATCAACTCATACGCTGAGAATCGTGTTCCCGTCTGGGTGCAGCATGCAGAACAGGGCCCGTGATGGACCCTGTATCTGCATATCCTACGGTCATTTGTCTATTTGAGAATGGTGAGTCGCTTCATGAATACCTCATCCCCTCCTGTCATCCGGCAGAAATATATCCCGCTTCTCAAACCAGATGCATCGAAAGCGATGATATGCGACCCACTTCTCATATTGTCGTCCACCAGAAGCCGGACGCGTCGTCCGAGGTAATCGTAAATACCGATATTGATTTTACCATCATGCGGTACAGTAAATGCTATGTTTGTCGTGTGTTTGAAAGGATTGGGATAGGGATCCGACAACCCAAACGTGGACGGATTCGCATCCACCTTTTCCTTGGGACTCACAGCCGTGACACTTCCATGTATCAAAGACCACGCCATCGACAAATCCATGTCGTTCGGGAAGACCTTTAGCAGAGAATCAATTGCCGCTTTTCCATCGTTCGGATTTCCGCCGTATGCCATCGTCATGGCAGCTATTGCGTATGCCTTCGTGTAATCGCTGTTCTGTGCTCGATTCGACATACGTGCGATTTTGATATACGAATCCACAGCGTCCGTCCATGATTCGTCTTCAACTTGGAGCTCCGCCAGGTACCTGTATGCCGGAATTTTTACTTCGTTTCGACTTGCTGATTGAATCAGAGCTTTAAGCCACTTTTCAAAGTCACTCGGTGTCATTTTCCGCGAAAGATGGAAAAGCGCTTCATTCACATCCACACTCGCGATAGTCGAAATATTGCTGGATATGTATCCCTTTATGGTGTCCGCTGTCCGCACTTCCCAGGATCTGTACAACTGTAATGCGGATGGTATGGAATTCTCGTTGGAACTGGAGGATTCCTGCAACGAGTCGACTGAACACCCGGCTGAATCAGCGTCGAGTTCTGCAATATTACTCACAGTACTACTCACGACTACGAAAACGTGATCGTTATTCCAGTAATTTCGATCCAGATACGCCGTGGTATTTGCCGCCATCACCTGATATTGGCTGGGATCAAATATCGAACTCTGACTGCCTTGATAATGCGGCTTACTGTCGGTGTCCAGAAGCGTCTTGGCCATCTCATATCGGCCATAATTACCGTAGATGTTAAAATCATTTTCATAGATACAGTTTCTGGCGAGGGAATCAGGATTCGAGAACGTTGCAGACTGAGAGAATGATTCCTTGTAGTACCCGACAATATGACCATGATGCGCGGCCAATCCAGCCCGGTTTCCATGGACATCACTATTCCTGACCGAGATCAGCCAATTGTTATAGAACGAATAGATACCGTACGCATCCGATGAATCCACGCCGCTGACGTATCCGTTGTTGTACACATCGCAGCTGTCCACGACAACGCGACCATAGGATGATCCCACGATGCCATGATAGCGATTCGTATTGATCGACGAGTTCGTGATTTTCATGTATGAGACATCATCAACGGTGATACCGTTCGAGGTTGTACTCTGCGAGAATACGGATGTATCGACGTAGGCTATCGAGCCATCGTAGACCCGAAGATTCGTACCACCGTTACTCGAGCAATCGACCGTATCGATCCATGCTTTACTGTCTATCAGGTTGATACCTTCTTCGTCGGAATTATCGACGAGCGATTTGCGGATACGGACATCCTGACAATCATCCAGGTTAATCCCACAGGTCGCGTATGTTACATACGCCTTGTACAAATCAATGGTATCAGCGGAGGAACCGGTGATACCGTCCCAGTCTCCAGCAGAGGGACTTGCACTGCTGGGTTTGAACGTTACGTACTCTCCGTAATAATTTTTCGTTCCGACATACAGTTCACCGTTGACATGCAAGCCGGCTCCCCCATCAAACTCCAATATCGTCTGAGAAGAAGCAGCCGTGCCCTCGTCGAAGGGATTGATCTTCATTTCACAGGTGGAGCATATTGTCGCGTCTTCTTCCACAGTCACATTGACATCGAGTTCAGCATCGTATACGGTTGTTGTACTGGGATACGGAGGCAAACCGGGTAGTGACGTCGTGAACGATTTGCTGTTTGTTTCCGTCCGCTCCCTCTCGTAATCCTCGTCCCAAGTTGCACGAACCAGTTCCCAGTAGGATGTTTTATCTCCGTCTGAATACGGATTGTCCGCAGCCATCCAGTTCCCTGTATCCGGGTCGCGCACATAGATGTCGAATGATCCGCTTCCCGTATATTCCAGATACAGTTTGTAGATGTCATCCGTCGAGGTCGCCGCGCCCCAGTTTGCATCAATCAGATTGATGATAATTGAAAATGTTGTTCCAACGCCGATATTACCTGCAGTGAACCGATACTCTCCGCAGGCAATAATACCACAGTAATCGTCTACATCACCGTTTGCTACTCCGGATGAATCCCAGCATACATCGAAACCGATTTCCTCTCCATCAGCGACGCCTCCTGTACCGTTGCCATAATAGCCCACTGATAATTCAAGATCGCAATTAAATACAAGCCCAGACATCGTTAACCACAGGTTGCCCTCTGATCCACTGCTGTTCGCGAGAACAATTTCACTGTCACCCGGATCATAGGTGAGTTGTGCATACAACGCTTGATTTGTCGCGAACAACGAAAGAATGAGACTCGCAACAACGAGAATGATACCCTTGTTCATTTTTCCCTCCACTCATTTTGTAAACTATTAGTTATCTCTTGATAAAGGGATTGGTTGTTCTTATTACCAGCGCTTCGAATCTTGCTCATTGTCTTATGTGGCGGCATGAACGAAATTCCAAAGTCGCCTTGGTTAGGCTCCCCTTCATATCCACCACCACAGAGATATGTACAGAACGTTTCACTGCTCTCTATCTCGTGATAGGTGTTAGAAATATCTATATAGGCGTATGAGTACTCGCCCATGGTAGAGAACAAGGACGTATCTATCGCCTTTCCGTCGAGAAGTAGCTCAGCTGTCGATGCCTTCTTCTTAATGAGCATGATGTAGAGGTTGTCATACGTATGACTGAATGACACCCCGAAGTTACGTTCGAAGTATCCAAGCCGACCGGTTAGCGTTGGATATTGGGAAAACAGAAAGTACTTATTGCCCCACTCTTTCTCGGGACTGAGAACGAGGGCACCTCCATAGTAAGTTGTATCCCTTGACTCGCCGAGCCACCTGCAGTCGATGTGATACTGATACACCGCGATCGGTTTATCGGAGTACAGAACCGTTGGCTGCTCGAGCAGCGTATCAAGGTAAGCCCCTCTATTCTTGACCCTCGTGCTGCCGAATTCACCGATGCGCAACCGTGTGCTGTCCTCATAAACGATCACCCGCACCAGGTCACTCTGTTTCAGTCTCGAGGGTTTCTTGAACGGCAAGAAACAATAAGTTTTACCAAGTTGCGTTCGGGAAGGTATTCGATAGAAAAATGCGTAGGGCCTCTTTACCCAAACTCCCTCGTACCCTCCCGGTATCACTGGATTGTGATACACCATGGTACAATTCATTTTTCTGTCGGAGACAATCAAATCTCCGGCACCATCCCCTGATGAAAACTTCTTGTATTTGACAACAGGATTCCAAGGATCGAATCGATGATCAGATTTGTAGGAGATTTCTATGCTCGCCCGTTCCGGCAACTGCAGAGTTGTTTCACCCACTTGATTTCTGTTGTGTTGTGAGTTTAGCGTGCCTATGGTGTGTGGTTGCGCATGCTTCAGTTTCAAATACCCTGACACCTGGTCCAACCGCACACTTGTCGTATTTGGACCAAGCGATCCGGGAAAGTAATACGCCGTATCAAGAACTGATTCAGGTACCATGGTATACAAACTGAGTGCATGGCATGATGGCTGTACCACCATACCAACATCGGCATCTGCAGTGAGTTCACACCAGTCCTTCTGATACCAGTCAACGGAATCCGTTCTGGACGGGCGACCGGGATCGATGAAGATTTCAACGGGATTCCCCGGCGTGACCACTGCGGTTGTATCCCATTTTCCGTCCTTCGTGGATGTCGCTTCCCAGTTCATATCTTGATACGGTGTTACGATATTGATTGTCGCTGTTGTGTCGCTCACCACGTACAATCCGAATCCCCAATAAAATCTTGGAATGACAAAATGCCTGGCGAAGGTCGTCGGTCGCACGACTTCTTGCAGCTCCCGTGCCTGCACGCCCACTGCTGTGATGACATGCCTCCTCGCCCCTGGATCAACGTTTTCCGAATTCCACTGTAATAGCAGGGCGGAATCATGAATCTCCTTGCCCGATGCTGAATAGCCATACACTGCGGTGCCCAGGTACCCACTGTGCTCCCAGCTTCCTACCGTCACTTCATCCGGTGGAACAAGCCCATCGCCAATAATCCGGCATACTCCTGAATCCGGGTAGAACACATCGGATCTCATAACCAATGATGACGGAATCGACGGCCATGTTCTTTTTTCTTCTCGCAAGAATTCCCTGCTGCCCGCGGATAATACCACGTCATCGTTCTCTCCGGCCGATACATCTTCCATGATCGTCACGCCACAGTCAAAAGAGTCCCTGCCGACATTGTCGACCATCAGATGTATCAGCACTTCATTCGCCGTGCTGGTCTCGGTGGGTTCCAGTTCCAGGCGTATTCCGATATTCGATCCACGATATGCCTTGGTCCATTCGTACCTGATTCTGTCCGCCAGAACCGTCACGGTGCCTTTTCCCAGATTCCGAACATGCATTGACGGCTTCATTCCCGACAGAATCGTATTCGTGAAAACGACGTCCTCCACCAGCACGCTGATGTGGGAGGTTACATAGCCGTCACGTGAAAAGAGCAGATCATCACCATTGGTCTTTCTAACGCCGAACCGGCCGCTGTTCGTATCCAGAATCGCTTCGATGTTCCCCCTGGCAAGCGTTGCGAAACCATCCTGCGACCACGATATCGAGGTCAGCAGAACCACCAACAAAACACAGTAGATAACACATCTCATATGCACCCCACATATCAAGTATAGGACAACCACCGACCTGTGCCGGACAGGTAGTCAATCCGTGGTACTGCTCACATGATCGACACGTCGATCTCCCGTAGAGAAGGGATTCAGTTGTTGTATGGCGACATTATAGCATATCAGATTATGAGATGCAAAATACGACAAAACTTATTGTCGTGTTCATATCATTCAAGCATGATTGATGCTTTCCCGATGGTCCGGTACTATGGATGATCCCGGGATACCGCGAAGATTCCGTATCTTCTTCCAATCTCAATGGAGGTGCAGCGAGGCCTGCAAAGGGTGAGCTGCCGGCACAACGAACAACGCGATAATCGATACGTCAACGTGAGCAGGTCACAGGAAACATTCTCTTCCCGCTGGGGCATGATGCTTGCCATGCTGAGCATGGCCGTGGGCACGGGTAATATCTGGCGCTTCCCCCGTATCGTCGCCACCAATGATGGCGGCACTTTTCTGATCCCCTGGCTGATGTTTCTCGTGCTCTGGTCCATCCCGCTGCTGATGATCGAATTCACCATGGGGAAATCGATGCGCGCAGGTCCGATGGATGCCTTCGGCAAACTCATCGGCAGCCGCTTTCGCTGGATGGGCCTCTGGGTGGCCTTCACCGCCACGGCCATCATGTTCTACTACTCGGTTGTCACCGGCTGGTGTCTGCGTTTTCTGATCGCCAGCTTTTCCGGAGAAATTCCCGACGCCGTGCCCGGTTCGTTCTGGGGAGGCTTCGAAGGCAGCTGGCAGGCGGTGCTCACGCATGTCGCCATGGTAGTGGCTTCGGCCGGACTCGTCTACCGCGGCGTGCGCGGCATCGAACGCGTGGCGCGCGTTTTGCTTCCCGCCCTCATCGTGCTGCTCATCGTACTCGTCATCCGCGCTGTGACGCTGCCGAATGCGCATATCGGACTGAACTTCATGTTCACCGTGAACTGGGCCGACCTCGCCAATGCCGAGATCTGGCTGCAGGCGCTCACGCAAAATGCCTGGGACACCGGCGCGGGCTGGGGACTCGTACTCGTGTATGCGATTTATGCGCGTTCGCGCGAAGACACCACGCTCAACGCGGCGCTGCTGGGCTTCGGCAACAACAGCATCTCGCTCATGGCGGGCATCGTGGTGCTGACGACAATCTTTTCGATTCAGCCCGATGCGGCCGGCGATATCGTCGGCGCCGGGAATAACGGACTGACCTTCATCTGGGTGCCGCAGCTGTTCGCGCAAATTCCGGCTGGACAGTATTTCATGGCCGTGTTCTTCCTCGCACTGCTGTTCGCAGCCTTCACGTCCCTGGTATCCCTTGTCGAACTCGCGACACGCGTGCTCGTCGACCGGCGCATCTCCCGCAAGCGTGCGGTGCTGCTCGTCGGGGCGGGCGGTATCATCTTCGGTTTGCCCTCTGCATTGAGTCCCGACTTCTTCAACAACCAGGACGCCGTGTGGGGCATCGGACTCATGCTGTCCGGTCTCTTCTTCACCTTCGCGGTGCTGAAATACGGCGCTCGACGCTTCCGTCTCGAATTCATGAACACCGAGCACAGCGACTTCATCCTCGGCGGATGGTGGCGCTACCTCGTGGGCTTCCTCTTTTTCGAAGCCATCGTGCTCCTCGTGTGGTGGCTCAGCCAGACGCTCTCCAGTGAAGGCTGGCTTGCTTCAATAAATCCCTTCAGCGCCTGGAGTCTCGGCACCGTGCTGCTGCAATGGGGCGTTGTGCTCATGCTCTTCATCTGGTGGAACCGCCGTGCAGACAGGGGGAAAATGATATGACGGATCAGGCGTTCATCACCATGATTATTGTTCTGGGCGGCGTCTGGGGCGGCTTTGCGCTGCTGCTCACATTCGCCCTGCGACGCGAATCCCGTAAACGTGCACACGATGAAGGAAAATCCGCGCCTGGAAACGATTCAACTCCATAGGAATACGAATGACCATGAACGATCAGCGCGCGCGGCGCATCGCCGCAATCGAACCATCCATCTTCGCCACCATGAGCGCCCTGGCGGCTGAACATCGTGCCGTCAATCTCGGACAGGGTTTCCCTGACTTCGATGGTCCGGCCTGGATCGTGGAGGCGTTCAACGAGGCCCTGCATGCGGCGAAGAATCAGTACGCCCCGATGCCCGGCATCCAGCGCCTGCGTCGCGCCGTGGCCGGATATCACAAGGCGTTTTACGACCTCGATTGGAATCCAGATACGGAAATCACCATCACCGCCGGTGCGACGGAATCACTGTTCTCCAGCATGCTCGCACTGCTGAATCCCGGTGACGAGGTCATTCTGTTCGAACCCTGGTATGACAGCTATCATGCGAACTGCCTCGTGGCCGGGGCCACCCCGGTATGCGTCACTCTGCACAAACCGGATTTCCGCATCGATGCCGAGGAACTCGAGCGCAGTATCACCGGGCGCACGCGCATGATAGTGCTGAACAATCCGCATAATCCGACCGGACGCATGTTCACACGAGAAGAACTCGACATCGTGGCAGCAGCGGCCGTGAGGCACGAACTATTGGTGATCAGTGATGAGGTGTACGAGTTCCTGACCTTCGACGGACGCGAGCATATTCCTTTCGCCACACTGCCAGGCATGCGCGATCGCACGCTCACGATTTCTTCAACGGGGAAAACGTTCGGCATGACGGGCTGGAAAATCGGGTATACCATTGCTCCGCCGGCGCTGACCGATGCCGTGCGCACCGTGCATCAATTCGTCACCTTCGCGGTGAACACGCCCGGACAGCATGCCATGGCGCACGGACTCGAACAGCTGGAAAGCTACCTCCCGGAGTTTCGCGAGCTGTATACGAAAAAGCGGGACATGCTTGAGGACGGTTTGCAGGGAGGTCCGTTCACGACGTATCGTCCCGAGGGTACGTATTTCATGATGGCATCATTACCGGAGGGTTCCGGCGAGAGTGATGTGGACTGGGCCACGCGGCTGGTGACCGAACGGCAGGTCGCCGTCATCCCTCCGTCGGTGTTCTACGTGAACAGCGACGAAGGGACGACGATGCTGCGTCTGTGCTTTGCAAAATCAGAGGAAACGCTGCGGGAAGGAATTGCGCGTCTTCGCCGGGATTAATCTTTGCTGCGCGCCATCGCGGCGATCACGCCTCCGAGCAGCATGCCGACACCAAAGGCACCGAGCACGGCCGTGAAGGGGTGCACCTTGATGTACTCTTCCGACTTCTGTACGGCAGGATCGATATTCTCTTCGCGGATCCGCGAGATCGTCTCCTTTGCCGTCTGCTGAAATTCGCCTGCTTTTTCCTTGATGTTGTCGGCCAGATCTTTGGAACGATGGCCGATATCCTCTTTCACGTCGGAGATCCCTTGCGATATTTTCTCCTTCGTCTCCAGGTATCCTTCGTACATCTCCTTGACCTTGGCTTCTACGCTTGCTTTCTGTTCGCCATACTTGTCGACGATCAGTGAAACCAGCTCACCAAAATTTCCTTCGACTTTCAGCAATTCGTCCTCGCTGATATTCTCCCATTTTACGGCCACGTGACCGCGAAAACCGTCCCATTCCTTTTCAAACCGCGGTAAAGCCATAGCAACCTCCTGAGGTCTGTTCGTTGAAACCCATGCTCATGTGAGCTGTGACACAGTATACATTAGCACGCGGTGGAGTAAAAGGCAAGTGACTCCCGCGTACTCATTGAATGGCCTTGCCGCAGATGGCCCGCAAGAGGGAAAACCGTCCTTTCGGGTGACGGAATTATCAAGCGAGTTTGTGTACCGTGTGTGTTCCCGATCGATGGTTTTGTGGAAGGATTGACTGCTCGGTATATTGGAATGACACCACCGGGACAGGAGAACTGGATACATGTCTTCATCGTTTCTGCTCATCGGACATCGGACATCGGGGAAAAGTACACTGGGACGACGTCTGGCCGAGTACCATTCCGTTCCTTTCATCGATCTTGACGAGGCAATCGCTGCGCGACACGGAAAAAGCGCAGCAGAACTTGTAGCCAAAGACGAAGCCGCCTTCCGGAAGATCGAGGTCGAAGAACTCACACGTATTTCGGAGCAATCGGCACCGGCAGTTATCGCGGCCGGTGGTGGACTGCAATCCTTTCCTCAAAACATGTTCGTCCTCTGGATCACACGTGACGGCTGGGAGGAAACAGCTCTCGCCGAGCGCGACCGCCTGCGTCCCGAGCTCAATGCTGATGAGGAAATCGCCTGGATGATCGAAACACGTGAACCGCGTTTCCAGCGTGCCGCGCATCTGCAGCTGCAGATCGAACGAGGCTGCAGTATCGACGAAGCCGCCCGCAGACTGCAACTGCTTTCAGACTGGCTGCTCGCGGCAGTCGATTCGCCCGGTATGCGCATGAGCTGGATGGTGCCACGCGACGCGGATGATCTCGCACACTGCGCGGCCACCGCATCCCTTTTCGGCATGGCGGGTGTGGAGATTCGTTCGGACGTCTTTCCAGAGATCCCGGATCTTGACGTGCCATACCTGGCATCGCTGCGCACAGAAGATCCCGGCTTTTTCCAGCGTTCGAAGAATGCCGCTGCCTTCGATTGCGACACCGCGCTTCTGCAGCACATGGATCTTTCGGGGCTCGAGCCTCGTCCACTGATTTTGAGCACGCATCCGAACGATGTGTTCAAGGAGTATTTCGATCACCTGATCAACCTTCCGGCTTGGATAGAGAAGGCGCTCCCGGCATGGAGCGATCATGTGGTGTTGAAATATGCCCCACGGGTCAAATCCTGGACCGAAATGCGGTATGCCAATCAACTCTATAAAGTATTCGAGAAGTCTGGCGGGCGTCTCTCTTTCCTGCCGCAGGGAAAGCCCTGGAGGTGGATGCGGGCGATGCGTCTCGTCTCGGGAAATCAGACGAATTATATTTCCACGGGGTGTAAGGAGATCTCACACAGGCCGCCGTCGGTGGATTACTTCCTTCCGCATGTACAGATGCCGGCGCCATCGGAGTTTCACGGCATCATCGGCAATCCGGTGGATCACAGCCATGGCGATGTCTTCCACCGTGCAATGAGTCTTGCCGCCGAGGACGGTAAAAGTTCCTATCTCAAGATCCCGTTATCAAAGCAGGAAATCGACAATTGCCTTCACCTCCTCCCGCAGCTTGGCTTCCGAGGGCTTTCCGTGACCTCCCCGCTCAAGGAAAACATACTGGAATCCAATTTTGTCGGCTGCGAAACGGATCTCCCGGCGGGCAATACGCTCGCATACATCAAAGGCAGCTTTCTCCTCTACGACACCGATGAGGCAGGAATGCGCGCAGCATTGAGCGAAATCGCGCGTGCGGGCATTGAGCCGGGTCCGACAGCCATATTCGGAAGCGGAGGCGTGTCTCATGCGCTCCAACGTGCACTGGAAGCTGAAGGATGGATGCCCGTGACCGTCGTCAGCGCGCGCAGCGGATGGGGAGCACATGCGGATAATGGGTATTCTCTCGTGGTGGATGCCTCCGGAGGTGAATCGGCAGCGATAAACGCTCCACACGCACGCGCGTGGCTCAGCCTGAGTTATCAAAAAATCGCGCGCGCGCCTGGAAGTGCGGAGAGCTTCTTCAATGGTATGACCTTTTTCAAAAAACAAGCTCTGGCCCAGAGGGAATTGTGGGACCTCGCGACTCCCGAAGAACACGACCTGCTGTAATACAGGATCTGGTGAAATCATGCGTGGCAATAGTTTCGGTAACTTCCTTGTTTTAAACAGTTTCGGCGAATCTCACGGAGCAGCTCTGGGAGCGGTGATTGACGGATGTCCGTCGGGAATTCCTCTCACCGTCGAGGATATCGCTTCTGCCCTCCGGCGACGCAGACCCGGGACCTCCATCATCACGAGCGCGCGCAGGGAGGATGATAATCCCGAACTGCTCAGCGGCGTACATGAAGGACGTACCCTCGGAACCCCGATCGCTGTGATTGTCCGTAATATCGACGCGCGCAGTGGGGATTACCATCCTGCAGCGTACCGTACGGGTCACGCAGATCGCACATGGGAAGAGAAATACGGCATTCGTGACCACAGGGGCGGCGGACGCGCTTCGGGTCGAGAGACCATCGCACGGGTAATCGGCGGTGCGATCGCAGAGAAGATTCTGCCCGAATCAGTCCGTATTGCTGCATTTTCGCTGCAGATCGGACATATCGCCCCACGCAGCATTCCTGACAATCTCACCCGTGGTGACATCGATATGTATCCCACGCGCTGTCCCGATCCCGATGCCGATGCGGCGATCACCGAGGAACTGCTGCGTCTCAAAGAGCAGGGGGACTC
>PKTF01000415.1 GCA_002869275.1 Ignavibacteria bacterium
CTCCGCTTCGCCATTCTCGGCAAGGAAGAAAAGTGCAACGGCGACTCCGCGCGGCGTTCGGGAAATGAGTATCTCGCACAGATGCTCATGGTCGACAACATCGAGACCCTGAATTCCTACAAGGTGAAGAACATCGTGACGGCCTGTCCGCACTGTTTCCATTCCCTGAAAAGCGAATTCCCGCAGTTCGGCGGCAACTACAACGTCATCCACCATTCCGAACTGATCAATCAGCTGATCGAGCAGGGCACGATTCTGCTCGAGACGCCCATCAACGAGACCGTGACCTTCCACGACAGCTGCTACCTCGGCCGCTACAACGACATCTACGACCAGCCGCGTGATTCCATCGTGCATATCGAGGGATTGAAGCTGGTCGAGATGGAGCGCAGCAGGGACAAGGGATTCTGCTGCGGCGCCGGCGGCGGGCAGATGTTCATGGAAGAAACGGAAGGCAAACGCGTCAACATCGAGCGGACGGAAGAGGCCCTCGCGACCGGTGCGGACTGCATCGCGTCGGCCTGTCCCTTCTGCATGACCATGATGACTGACGGGGTGAAGGAGAAGGAGAAGAATGAGGAAGTGGAAGTGAAGGATATTGCAGAACTTGTTTACCAGGCGATGAGGAAATGAAAACACAACGCAGCATCCCGGGCGCCTTGGCGCTCATCATTCTTCTCGTGCTTGCTTCCTGCCAATCAGGGGAAGAGAAAGCACCCGTAACCGACGAGACCGCGACCGTCGACAGTGCAGAGGTACAGTACACTCCGGTTCAGCCTGAAGACGGCGACCGCGTGGACATCGCGCGCTGGTACGACATGACCTACGCTGAATTCGACAACCTGTATGCCGATTTCATCCTGAGCGATCCCCCGATCGTGAAGGATTACGGCATCTGTGACTCCGTGGAAGTGTTCTTCCCTGTCACCGAGGAAAACGCCCTCCCCGAGATTCTCATCTGCAACCTCAACGGCGTGTACCTCGTCGACGACGCCTTTGCCATGCTGGGAATCGATGCCGGCGAACTCACCAACACCGAGGGGCAGTGGATCACTGTGGCAAGTCTCGATGACCGCTTCGCGGGACTCAAGTACCTGAGCGCCGGCACGCATGTCGACCGCACTACGCAGCTCCTGCTGCAGTTCAAGAGGTAGTCAGTCATCAGGCCATCGTTGAGCAAAGAAGTATTGGGTACAAAAAAACCCCGCCGATGGCGGGGTTTTTTTGCGAAGCGAGGTACGTTGACCTAGACTTCCATAATCTCTTCTTCCTTGGACTTGAGCAGCTCGTCCACATGTGTGACGTGCTTATCGGTCATTTCCTGAACCTCTTTTTCAGCTTTGATACGTGCATCTTCGGAAACGTGGTCTTCCTTTTCCGCTTTCTTCAGATGATCGTTGGCGTCGCGGCGGATGTTGCGGAGGGCGATCTTCGCATCTTCACCGAAGCGTTTGATGAGCTTGACCAGGTCGCGGCGGCGCTCTTCGTTGAGCGGCGGAATGGGGACGCTGATCGTGTTGCCGTTGTTCATGGGATTCAGTCCGAGATCTGAAGCCATGATGGCCTTTTCAATCGGTCCGAGCGACGACTTGTCCCAGGGCTGGATACTCAGGGTATGCGGATCGGAGACCGAGACGTTTGCCATCTGTGCGAGGGGCGTCATGGATCCGTAGTACTCCACCTTGATGCCGTCGAGGAGGGCCGTGGTCGCTTTGCCGGTGCGGATTTTACTCAGTTCCTGGCGCAGGGCCTCGAGCGATTTGTCCATGCGCGTTGAAGCATCCTTAAGAATGTCCTTCATCATAATGGCTTCTCCGTTATTCAGGATTCGTAGTCGCTTTCACGGAATCAGACACGAGTGTTCCGACATCCTCGCCGAGCAACAGCCGGCGCAGATTGCCTTTCGTGTTGATGTTGAAGACAATAATAGGAAGTTTATTCTCACGACACAATGTTATGGCCGTAAGATCCATCACGCGCAGATCCCGCTTGAGAACGTCAAAATAGGAGATCTCGTTGAAGCGGGTCGCGTCTGGATTCTTTTCCGGATCGCTGTCGTATACACCGTCGACACGCGTGCCCTTGATGATGACATCCGCCTCGATTTCCACGGCGCGGAGCGCGGCGGCCGTATCGGTCGTAAAATAGGGATGACCTGTTCCCGCTCCCAGGATGACCACGCGTCCCTTTTCGAGATGACGCATCGCACGGCGCCGGATATAGGGTTCTGCGATCTGATTCATTTCAATTGCGCTGGCCAGGCGGGTATGCACGCCTTTCGATTCGAGGATGTTCTGCAATGCGAGGGAATTGATCATCGTTGCGAGCATGCCCATCTGATCACCGGAAGCCTTGTGAATACCTTCGGCTGCCGAGGAAACTCCCCGGTAAATATTTCCACCCCCGAGCACGATGCCGACCTCAACACCGAGTTCCACTGCACCGAGGATTTCATCGGCATAGCTCTGCAGACTGGCGGGATCGATACCGTATTCCCGTTCGCCCATCAGGGCTTCACCGCTGAGCTTCAGCAGAATCCGTTTGAATCTGGGTTCCATATGTCCTCCGGATATAGAAAAGCCTTTTGGCGTGAACCAAAAGGCTGAAATGGAATCGATTAGAAATCAACCACCGACCTGGAAGCGCTCGAAACGCTTGATGGTCAGTTCGGCACCGACACTCTTGCCGATTTCGGCGACGTGCTCGCCCACCGACTTGGTCGTGTCGCGCAGGAAGGTCTGCTCCATCAGGGTGAATTCCTGGAAGTACTTATTGAGCTTGCCTTCGGCGATACGCTCGACGAGATTTTCGGGTTTGCCCTGCTCGACGGCCTGCTGCTTGTACAGTTCGAGTTCCTTGTCACGCACGTCCTGCGGCACGGAGTCGCGGTCGATGGAGACCGGATTCATGGCGGCGATCTGCATGGCGAGGTCCTTGCCGAGCGTGGTGATTTCCTCACCGGATGCGGCACCAGCGATCTCGAGCATCACACCAAGCTTGGCACCCGGGTGAATATAGTCGATGATCACGCCATCGGTGTTGAAGGTCGCGAAACGGCGCACTTCAATTTTCTCACCGATCTTGCCGATGGTTTCCTGGAGGTGGTCGGCCATCGAAAGGTCGTCGCTCTTGGTCTGCAGAAGGGTGTCCACATCCTGCGGTTTGGCGTTCTTCACAACGTTGAGGGCGCGGTTGGCCAGTGCGAGGAAGTCATCGCTGCGTGCGACGAAGTCTGTTTCGCAGTTCACTTCGACGATGATGCCGTCGCCGTTTTCAATATCGGTCAGCACGACGCCTTCCTCGGCGCTGCGGTCGGCACGCTTCTCAGCGGTAGCCGCACCCTTCTTGCGGAGATACTCGATTGCAAGCTGCATGTCGCCGTCGTTCTCGTTCAGCGCCTTCTTGCAGTCCATCATGCCGGCTCCCGTCTTGTCGCGGAGCTCTTTCACCATGGAGGCAGTGATTTCCATTTTCTTACTCTCTATGCGTGTTGAATGAAATAAAATGTTGATTCCAGCTGATAAAAAGAATGGCTGAACAAGCAGCCATTCTATCGAGTCTTATTCAGATTTCTCTTCTGTCTGCTCTGTCTCTTTCGCGACGCGGTCGTCTTCGGCCTCCTTTTCAGCCTTCTGGATCTTGCCTTGTTGGCGTCCCTCCTCGATGGACTGAACGATAGCCTTGGTGACCAGTTCGATCGTGCGGGCCGAGTCATCGTTGCCCGGGATCAGGTGGTCGACCTGGTCGGGATCGCAGTTGGTATCGACGATGGCGATCACGGGAATACCGAGATTGCGCGCTTCCTTGACAGCGATATGTTCCTTCTTGATATCCACCACGAAGAGCACACCCGGCACGCGGCTCATATCGACGATACCGCTCAGGATCTTGTTGAGGCGATCCTTCTCGCGCGAGATCATCAGGCGTTCTTTCTTCGTGATCTTCTCAAAGGTACCGTCGCTCTCCATCTTCTCGATGTTCGTCAGGCGCTTGATGCTCTTGCGAATCGTCGTGAAGTTGGTGAGCATACCGCCGAGCCAGCGCTCGACGACATAATTCTGACCGCTGTCGACGGCGGCCTGGCGGATGATGTCCTTGGCCTGCTTCTTCGTACCGACGAAAAGCACGCGCTTGCCGTCTGCGATGACTTCGCGTACAGCTTCACAGGCGACGTCGAGGCGCTCCTGCGTCTTCTTGAGATCGATGATGTGGATACCGTTGCGCTCCATGAAGATGTACGGTTTCATCTTCGGATTCCAACGGCGCGTCAGGTGACCAAAATGGGTCCCTGCCGCGAGCAGATCTTCGAGTTTTACCTTGGGCATGTGTTCTCCAATGAAATTGAGTTATTCCTCTGCACCCATCCTCCCGGCCGCCGATGTCCGTCAGGACACACACGGAAGCCAGTCCGGATGCATGTGTGATGGTAAAAAAATCGCGAATCAGCGCTTGCTGAACTGGAAGCGTTTGCGGGCCTTCTTCTGACCGTACTTCTTACGTTCGACCATGCGGGAGTCACGGGTAAGGTACCCGCCGCTGCGCAGCTTCGGACGAAACTCTTCGTCGAGAGCGACCAGTGCGCGTGCGATGCTCATCTTGACCGCGCCGGCCTGCCCGTGCGTACCGCCGCCATGCACACGGATGCGTACGTCGTAGCGATCGTTGGTCTCCGTCACCGTCATGGGCTGGCGGACTTCCTCCAGCAGCACTTCGGTCGGGAAGTAATCGGTTACGTCCTTGCCGTTGACAGTGATCTTGCCGCTACCGGGGGTCAGAAATGCGCGGGCAACTGCCGTTTTCCGGCGCCCGACACAGATATTGTTGACCATAAAAAACCTTGTCTATCTGATGTGAGTAATTGCGTTGATAATCAGTCGAACTTCAGCTCTTCGGGCTGCTGCGCGAGATGCGGATGCTCGGCATCTGCATACACTTTAAGCTTCTTGATGATGCGGCGCCCGAGGCGGTTGTGCGGAAGCATGCCGCGTACCGCGTGCTCGACAACGTACTGCGGATTGGTCTTGACCAGATCCTTGAACTGTCTGACCTTCTGGCCGCCCGGGTAACCGGAGTGCGTGAAGTACGTCTTCTGCTCCATGCGCTTGCCGGTCATGCGCACTTTGTCGGCGTTGATCACGATGACAAAGTCACCGGTATCGACATGCGGAGAGAAGATCGGCTTGTGCTTGCCGCGCAGAATGCGTGCTACGTTGGCCGCAAGACGACCGAGTACCAAGCCTTCTGCATCGACGACATACCACTTCTTGTCAACCTCTGCTTCGCTGGCCTGAAAGGTCCTCTGTGTGGTCCGTTTGCTCATATTATGCCTTTGTGAATCCGTTGATGACTCGATAAAATTAAACCGATCTACAAATTAACAGCACAGACAGGTAAAAGTCAAGGAAGGAAAATAGTTTCATGCAGTTCAACATCAGGTAAACAGCCCCAAGTGGCGCAGTTTCACGGAGATTCCTATCCGGATCCACATCCGAGCACCTGGCGCCCTTTTCGTTCCGCGCCGCTTCGCGCGCGAATTATCACCCCGGAAATACATCACCCTGTACGCAATACTTCCTTCCGTCACACGACTATAGCCGTGCAACAATGAAGCATATGGCATATTTCATACGGCATATCGCATACGGCATACAGCGTCCCGCGAAGCGGGACACCGCAAAGCGGGACACCGACTTTGCCGTTCGCGGGCAAAACCCTATTTTTACATACTATTCGCAGACCCCGCTCACAGCAGACATTTACGCGTATGACCCCCTCTCACGATCACCGCCGCTGCAACTGGAAATTCGAAGACCTTCGCGGAAATATCATGGGCATCGATACCGAAGTGCCCCTGATCGACGGCAGCCGCGTGCCGTACGTTTTTCTCGACAACGGCGCGAGTACGCCGACCTTTCGCCACGCTTTCGATGTGATGGGCGAATTCATGCCGTTCTATTCAGGCGTCCACCGGGGTACCGGATTCAAATCCATTCTCGCCACCCAGGTCTTCGACGAAACGCATGTCATCGCAGGTACTTTCGTGGGAGCCGATCTCACTGATAACACCGTGATATTCGTCAAGAACACCACCGAGGCCGTCAACAAACTCGCCAACCGCTGCGATTGGAAAGAAGGCGATGTGGTGATCACCACGATGATGGAACACCATTCCGACGACCTGCCCTGGCGTCGCCATGCGCGCGTAATCCATATCGGAGTGGACGACAAAGGGTACCTCGACATGGAGCAGCTGCGCGAAGCCTTCGCTGCGAATAAAGGACGTGTGCGCTTCCTCGCCGCCACGGGCGCATCCAATATCACCGGTATCATCAATCCGATCCATGAACTCGCGGAAATCGCGCACAGCAATGGCGCCTACATGTTCGTCGACGCCGCGCAGCTCGCACCGCACCGCGCAATCGACGTGCTGCCGGACGACAATCCAGGACACATTGACTTCATCGCATATTCAGCACACAAAATGTACGCGCCCTACGGCATCGGCGTACTGATCGGACCGAAAGAATATTTCTCGCACGGCGAACCCGACATGGTTGGCGGAGGTGTGGTCGATATCGTCGAATTGGATCAGGTGGCCTGGTCGGCCCCCCCGGCACGCGAAGAGGCAGGCAGCCCGAACGTCCCGGGTGCCGTGGGACTCGCAGCGGCAATCCACATGCTGCAAAGCGTCGGAATGAATGCGATCGCCGAACATGAGAGTACCCTCGTCAACCATGCGATCGAAAAGATGAAGGAAGTGCCGGGCATGCTGATCTATGGTCCGGTCGAGAAAGAGGAACTGCACAACAAAGTCGGTGTAATCGCCTTCGATATCGCAGGCGTGCCGCATGCCAAACTCGCCGCCATTCTCAGTGTCGAAGCCGGCATCGGCGTGCGCAACGGCTGCTTCTGCGCACATCCGTACGTGAAGCGCCTGCTGCAGTACGGTGAGGAAGACTCGCAGAAGGTGACCGAAGAAATCCTCTCCGGCGACCGCACCAACCTCCCGGGAATGGTGCGCGCCAGCTTCGGCTGCTACAACAACATCGAGGATGTGGACCGCCTCATCGATATCCTGCACCGCGTGGCACGAGGCGAGATCAAGGGCGACTACGAGCTGGATCGGCGCTCGGGAACGTACTGGCCAAGAAATTTCGATTACAGTTTCTCGGAGTACTTCCCCCACTTCTCCTTCCGTCCCACGCGCAGCATCACGAATTTCAACGAAGCAAGCTGAGACTCCGGCCTGCCGCCGAAACTCTCCAGGGCGCCCTCCGTGAGGCGCCCTGCTTCTTTTTTACCCGGTGGGGATTCCTGTTCCGCGTAACATGAAGGCATGGTTCTCTCAGCCGGGACGGTACACGACGACATCGACCTTTTCCATGGTAGCGAGTCCCCCGCAGCCAGCCTGTTCGAAAATCTCATGCAGCTGTTCGATAAAAGGCTGTATGCGCTCTTCCTTGTCCGCGATTTCGATGACCAGCGGCAGGTCTTCCGACAGCCGAAGCAGACGGGCGGTGTGGAGCAGACTCGACGCCCCGAATCCTTCGATGCCTCGGAGAACCGTGGCTCCGGCAAGTCCCTCTTCACGCGCGCGCAGGACGATATGTTCGTACAGCGGCTTCCCTTCGCAGCGGTCTTTTTCCCCGATGAAAATGCGCAGGAGCTTCGCTTCACCCAGCGTGTGCATGGTTGCCTCCTGTATCCGTTGTGAATCTACACCAGGCGCGCGAGCAATATGCCCGCGTACACACCGATCAGACAGAGAACGACACTGCCCGCGGCGTTGAGTCCGGCTGAGATGTAGCTGCCATCCGCCATCAAACGCCAGGTTTCCACTGAAAACGTGGAGAACGTGGTAAAACCTCCGCAGAGTCCGACCGTCAGAAACACTTTCAACAGCGGACCCGGACCCGCTTTCGTCTCCGCGATCTGTACGAGAAATCCCAGGATCAGGCTCCCGACGACGTTGACGACGAGTGTTCCATATGGGAAATCCTCTCCGGTCCAGGAATAGACCGCTCCGGAAAACAGGTAGCGAAAGCCGGCGCCGATGCCCCCGCCGGCAGCGACGGCCAGCAGCATGTCAATCTGTACATTCATGCTGCTATGGTACGATTTTCCGCTTGCATTTCCATATCCGCAGCCGCGGGAATCTCTCCGCCCTGCCGCATGTTGTGATAACACGGGATTTCCCGTATCGTGTAACGCAGTTCAACGGTACATTCCAGGCATATTCGCATGAAATCGATTCTCATCACCGGTGGTACTGGCGGACTCGGACGTGTGGTGACGCTGCGTCTGATTTCCGAGGGCTACCACTGTATCGTACCGTATCGTACGGTAGAACAGGCACAGGATCTCCGGTCGCAGCTCGCTCCGCAGCAACGCGATCAATTACTGCTGCTCGAAGCCGATCTGATGCGGGATTCCGAGGTGGAACGGGTGTTTGAAGCCGCCGTCGTGCAGGATGACCTGTACGGCTTTGTCCATCTTCTCGGCGGTATTCGCGGCTTTCAGCCAATAGCGGAGACATCCGTCGACGACTGGGACGCCCTGATCAACCTGAATCTCCGCTCCCTTTTCCTCTTCAGCCGCCTTGCCATGCGCTATTTCCAGCCGAAACAGCAGGGGCGCATCGTCACCATCGGAGCCATGGCTTCGCTGAAACCCGCAGCCACACAGGCAGGTTATGGTGTGGCCAAGGCCGGCGTATCCGCACTGACGAAAATCCTGGCCGATGAGGGGCGCGCATTCGGTGTGACGGCAAACTGCATTCTCCCGAGCATCATCAAAACAGATGCCAATCTGGAATGGGGCGGCGAAGAAGACGTCCCTGCATGGATTACACCGGAGGAATTGGCCGGAACGGTCACCTATCTGCTCTCCGATGAGGCTGCCGGTGTCAACGGCACAGATTTCAGGCTCTTCGGGCGGATGAATATCTGACCTGTGACAATGTGAACGAATTTATATGTATTCGTTGTTTTAATGCTGTGATATTCGGATTTTTATAACTGTCGAAAACTGCAGACTCTCGCTTTGGACATCACGAACATACATAAAGAAGCACCTCCCCTGAATACCCAGACAACTGGCACACGCGATGCCCCGCTTCCGCGCGTGCGTGTCCGTATTAAAAACACGGAAATCGGCGGCGACGGATTCGTTGTTATCGCCGGTCCGTGCGCCATCGAGTCGGGCGAACAAATCCGCCAGGCAGCCGAGCTGGTTTCGTCAAACGGCGGACATCTGCTTCGCGGAGGTGCGTTCAAGGCGAGGACATCCCCGTATACGTTTCAGGGACTCGGACTCGACGGCGTCAAGCTGATGCGTGAGGCTGCCGACCTGTACAGCATGCCGATGATCACCGAGGTGCTGTCCGAACGTGATGTCGATGCCATGGAGCCGTACGTCGACGCCTTCCAGGTTGGTTCACGCAACATGGATAACACCGCGCTGCTCAAACAGCTCGGCCAGCTCGACAAACCCGTCCTTCTCAAGCGCGGCTTTGCCGCCACCATCCAGGAATGGCTGCTCGCCGCGGAATATGTCATCGTGGGTGGAAACAACCAGGTGGTGCTCTGCGAACGGGGCATTCGCACGTTCTCGAACGAAACCCGGTTTACCCTCGACCTCGCAGGCGCCCTGTACGCCCGACAGCAGACCAACCTCCCTGTCATCATCGATCCTTCCCACGCCACGGGTAACCCGCAGCTCATTCCGTCGCTCGCCGCGGCCACGCTCGCTGCCGGACTCGACGGCCTCATGGTGGAGGTCCATCCCAATCCTGAAGTCGCCCTCTCCGATGCCGAGCAGGCCCTGTCGCCGGAGCTCTTTACCGAGATGATGAGTCAGCTCCAGCGGCTCTCGGTTGCAACCGGTCGCCCGATCACTCGATGATGCTTTTCCTTTACATGTATATCTCCGCGAGCTCCGCACCGTGAGCCGGGAAGTCCATGACATGTTCTCGGACATCGCCGGGAGCTACGACCGTGCGAATTCCGTCCTTTCGCTGGGTGTCCATCATCTGTGGCGCCGCTCCACGGTCAAACGCAGCAATGTGCGTCCGGGAGACAGCGTCCTGGATTGCGCAACGGGGACAGGCGACCTCGCCATTGCGTTCAAAAAAGCGGTAGGGGACGACGGACATGTCGCGGGAACGGATTTCTGTGCCGATATGCTTTCCTTCGCGCCTGCAAAAGCGGAAAAGGCTGGACTGGCGATCGACTGGGAAGTGCAGGATGCGATGAACCTGACCTACGACGACGACAGCTTCGACGTCGCATCCATCGCCTTCGGGATTCGCAACGTCGACGATCCCGTGCAGGCGCTGCGCAGCATGGGACGCGTGGTGCGTCCGGGCGGACGCGTCATGGTGCTGGAATTCGGCAGGCCGCTCTGGTGGATGAAACCGTTTTTCAATTTCTACAGCAAAGTGATCATTCCCGCGATCGGCGGACTGGTTTCCGGAAAACGCGATGCGTACCAGTATTTGACCCGCACATCGGCGGCTTTTCCCACCGGAGATGAATTCCTCTCCCTCATGGATGATGCGCAGATGTTCGCCGAGCGCCGCACCGTCCCTCTCACCGGAGGCATTGCCTACCTGTATATCGGCGTCGTCAGATAGTCTCCCTCGAAAACAGTTTTCTCACTTCTCCCGTGAGCAGTTTCCCTGTCTGCGTGCGGGGCAGCATATCCACGATGCGCCAGTGGCGCGGCACTTTGTAGGCGGAAAGCCGCTCACGGCACCAGCCATCGAGTTCATCCACGGGCGTACCTTTTGAAAGGATGACCGCCGCGCAGGGCCGCTGGCCCCACTCCTCGTCGTCGATCCCGACCACGGCGGCGTCCTGGACATCCTCGTGTGCGAGAAGCACCGAAACGATCTCCGCCGGATAAATATTCTCGCCGCCTGAAATGATCATGTCTTCCCTGCGTGCCAGCACCCGCAGACAGCCGTCATCGCCAAACACCCCCATGTCACCCGTCTGAAACCATCCATCTGCGAAGCGCGTGGAATTCAGCGCATGATGATGAAGATACCCGGTGGTGAGCATCGGACCCCGCAGATGAATTTCTCCTTCCATTCCTCCGGGAAGCGGCTTGCCGTTTTCTCCGCAAATGCGGAGTTCCACGCCGTGCAGCGGTCTTCCTGCTGAGCCGGCGGTGCGGCAATGTGCATCGGGTGAAGCCGTCACGACCTGTGAGCAGCTCTCTGTCATCCCGTAGGTGGACAGCACGGGAAG